>NZ_JBFAXX010000001.1:0-412788 GCF_040680995.1 Kitasatospora sp. NPDC051914 | reverse complement strand
CAGGCCGGGGCCGCCCGTCCGCCCACGGGCATCCAGCGAAGATCACTGCTGCTGGGCATGGTCACGCAGCTTTGGCCGGCTCGGTCCACCGGCGGCCTGGACGCCGTGTTCGGCTACAACGACGAGTACGCGGCGCTGCTGTCGGCCGCCCTGACGGACTGCGGGGTGGCGGTCCCGGACCGGGTCGCGGTCGTCGGCGCGGACGACCTGTTACTCGCCCGCGTGGTGCGCCCGCGGCTGACCTCGGTGCGCTACCACCTGCCCGGTGTCGAACTGCTCGCCGACGCCGTGGACGGGCTGATCGAGAACGGCACCGCAACGCCGCTGCCCCGCATCGGGTTCGACGCGGTCCCCCGTCAGTCGTCCTGAGTGGTCCGCGTCTTCGAGGCGCTTGGGTGCAGAGGGGCGCCGGCCCCTGAAGTCGGGAAATGTATTACGGTCACCGACCGTCACGCGTGCAACTGGCCGTTACGTGTGCAACGCATCGTCATACTTGCGACAGGCCGTCACACCTGCGACACACCTGCAACACACCGCCATGCCTGCAACACCTCGCTACGCTGCAACACCCTCTCACGACTGAAACACCCCGTCACGCCTGCGACAGGCCGGTGGCCTTCTGGACGTGCTGGAGGCTCGGCTCGGCGAGCAGGCCGTGGAGTTCGGCGAAGACGCTCCGGGCCTCGATGGCGTTCCAGTCGGCGGGCAGCAGTTCGGCGGGCAGGCCCGGGTCGAGGTAGGGCAGTCGGCGCCACTGGGTGAGCATCGGGACGTAGTCGCGGAAGGCCAGAACGGGGTCGATCCGCGGCTGCGGCCGGAGCTCGTCGGCGACCGGCGCCCACTCCTCGGTGAACTCGGCGTACTGGGCCTCGATCGCCGGGAAGTCCCACCAGGAGCTCACCGCCTCGCTCAGCTCGGCGAAACCGGCGTAGTGCGAGGTGAACAGGTGCACGTAGGAGCTCAGCCCCAGCCGCTGCAGCATCCGCCGCGCGTCGGGGAGCAGCCGGGCGGGGGCGAGCCAGACGCCGGGCGCGGCGTTGCCGAAGCCGAGCCAGGTGAGGCGGGAACGCAGCTGGTGGCGGTGGGCGCGCTCGGACTCGGGGACGGAGAAGACGGCGACGACCC
Source organism: Kitasatospora sp. NPDC051914 (assembly GCF_040680995.1). Lineage (NCBI taxonomy): Bacteria > Bacillati > Actinomycetota > Actinomycetes > Kitasatosporales > Streptomycetaceae > Kitasatospora > Kitasatospora sp. NPDC051914. The sequence continues at coordinate 411,663 of NZ_JBFAXX010000001.1, read as the reverse complement.
AGCCGTCCTCGAGCCGGGCGGGTTCGAGGCTGCCGAAGATCCGCCGGTCGCCCTCGTCGAAGACGGGGCCCATCTCCGGGCCGAGGCAGTACCCCGTCCCGTCCCGGCGTTCCTGGAGCAGGGTGCCGGACTTCTTCAGCCGGGAGATCGCGGAGCGTACGGCCGGGCCGTCGACGTCCAGCTCGGCCATCAGCGCGATGAGGTCGGCGATGGAGATCCAGCCGCCGAGCCGCCGGACGAACTCGCCGTAGATCGTGTTGATCAGGGAGCCGGGCCGGGTCGCGCTCTCCGCCATGGTCGCTTGCCTCCTCGGGTGCCCGATGATCATACCGGGCAGGTGTGCGGCCCCCGGGGCGGCCGAGGCGGCAGGGTGGTGGCGCACCTGGGTGCTGCCTGGCCGCGGTACGGCTTCACTGCCCGGCGAGCGGGGCCTCCGCGTACGCACCGGAGAGCAGGTGGCCGGCGCCGGGGGCGACGGCGGGCAGTCCGAGGGCTCGGAGCATCTGGTGGACGGTGCAGACCGCAGCCGAGACCACCGGCTTGCCGAGCAGCTGCTGGGCCTCCTCGATGGCGGACAGGGACGGCATCTGGACGCAGGCGGAGAGCACGACGGCGTCGGCGTCGGCGTGGTCGAGGTTCTTGGCGATGGCCGGCAGCCCGGCCGGGTCGTGGGCGGCGACGTCGAGGTTGCCGGGTATCTCCAGGGAGGTGTGGTCGAGCACCTCGATGCCCTCGTGGGTGAGGTAGTCGACCACGGTGCGGGTCAGCGGCCGCATGTAGGGGGCGACCAGGGCGACCTTCTTCGCGCCGAGCGTGTGCAGGCCGCCCACCAGGGCGCCGGCGCTGGTGACGACGGGGGCGGGGGCGCCGTTGTCGGCGGTGCGGGTGTGCAGCCGGTCCTGGGAGACGCGGTGGTATCCGAGACCCATGCTCATGATGGCGACCAGGCAGGCGTAGCCGAGGACGTCGACGCGGGCGTCGGAGAGTTCGACGGCGCAGCGGTCGGAGTCGGCGTCCATGGCCTTGAGCTGTTCGGCGGTGACGTGGGTCATCCGCATCCGGCTGGAGTGGAAGGTGAAGCGCTCGGGCGCGATCGCCTCGCGGGCCCGGAGGATGGCGGGGACCTCGGTCTCCATGGTGACGTTCGAGCTGGGGACGATCTGGCCGATCCGGTAGGTGCGCGGGGTCACGGGGCGTACTCCTTGCGGAAGTCGGTGGTGGCGTGGGGCGTGGGACCGGGCGGGGCGGGCTCCGGTCCCACGGGGCTCAGCGGGCGTCGACGACCGGGTTGGCGAGGGTGCCGATGTGCTGGATGGTGGCTTCGACCAGGTCGCCGGGCTGGAGGAACTGCGGGGGCACCATGCCGGCGCCGACGCCGGAGGGCGAGCCGGTGGCGATGACGTCGCCGGGTTCCAGGGTGACGCCGGAGGAGATGTCGGCGATCAGGCGCGGGATCTTGAACAGCATGTGCCGGGTGTTGGAGTTCTGCTTGGTCTCCCCGTTGACCTTGAGGCCGAGGTCGAGGTCGTGCGGGTCGGCGATCTCGTCGGCGGTGACGACGACCGGGCCGAACGGCGCGTAGGAGTCCTGGCCCTTGGAGAAGAACCACTGGCCGGAGCGGCGCTGGTCGCGGGCGCTGATGTCGTTGACGATGCTGTAGCCGAAGACGTGCTCCCAGGCGTCCTCCTCGGCGACCCGGTACGCGGGGCGGCCGATGACGACGGCGAGTTCGCACTCCCAGTCGAGCTGTTTGGTCAGGTCGGCGTTGTGCAGGACGGGCTGCCCGGGGCCGGTGACGGCGGTGGCGGGCTTGGAGAACAGCACAGGCCGGTCGGGCAGTTCGCGTTCGGTGTCCAGGGTGCGGTGGGATTCGGCGACGTGCTCCACGTAGTTGAGGCCGACTCCGACGATCTTTCCGGGGCGGAAGGGCACGCACAGGCGTACGTCGGAGAGGGCGTGGACGGCGCCGCCCGGCCGGGCGGACTCGGCGCGGCCGAGCAGGGAGCGCACCTCGTCGACGGCCGGTCGGCCGGAGCGGATCAGCGCGAGCAGGTCGGCGGGCAGCTCGCTCCCGGCGGCGGCGGCCAGGGCGGTGAGGTCGACCATGCGGTCGCCGAGCTGGGCGCCCAGCCTGGGGTCGCCGCCGTTCAGGGTGTAGGTGACCAGGCGCATCGACGGCTCCTTGCGGTGGGGATCGGTGGAAGGGGGTGCGGGGGTGGGCCGGGGTCGGCTACCGGCCGTCCTGGAGGACGGGCTGGTGGCCGCCGTTGTCCGCGTACGCCTCTTCCCGGTGGAGGGCGAGCGAGCGCATCACGGGGAAGTCGTTGAAGGAGAACAGGCAGGCGTCCTCGGACGGGTCGAGGTTCGCGTGCTCGTGCCAGGCCCAGGAGGGGACGCAGAAGATGTCGCCCTTCTTCCACTCGAAGCGGCGGCCGGCGATCACCGAAACGCCCCGGCCCTTGGCGGCCGTGTAGACGACCGAGCCGGTGTGGCGGTGGGCCGTGGTGGCCTGGCCGGGCCGCAGCAGCTGGATGTGGGCGCCCATGGTGGGCATCACGGGGCCGCCGGTGACGGGGTTGGTGTATTCCATGATCACGCCGTCGTACGGGGAGCCCTCGGTGGCCCGGGCGAGGTCGAGCAGGGCGTGGTGGGTGGGCTCCCAGGGCCAGGCGAGCAGCGGCGAGTAGGGGCGGGTCCACTTCTCCGCGCCGTACGGCAGCAGGTTGCCGCCGTGGCTGAGCACGGAGGAGTTGACGACCTTTCCGGGCGCCTGGTGCAGCTCGGGGTGGACTTCGTAGAAGTTCGCGTCGAGCGTGTTGACCAGGGGGATGTCGAGGCCGTCCTGCCAGATGACGGGGGTGTCGTGGGACTCGTTGCCGTGCTCGTGCCAGGTGCCGTTGGGGGTGATGGCGAAGTCGCCGGGGCCGACCTTGAGCTTCTGGCCGTCGACGATCGTCCAGGCGCCGGTGCCCTCGTGGACGAAGCGCAGTGCGGCGGCGGCGTGGCGGTGGGCGGTCATGGACTCGCCGGGGCCCATGATCTGCAGGCCGGTGTACAGCAGGCCGACGGCGGCGCTGAGTTCGCGGCGGCCGGGGTTGACCAGCATGACCACGCGGCGGCCGGCGTCGTCGGCCTTGACCAGCGGCAGGGCCTTGGCGACGAGCGGGCGCAGCTCGTCGTAGCGCCAGAGCACCGGAACGGACTTGGGCTGCGGGTACCAGGGTTCGATGTCGTTGGCGACCGTCCACAGAGCGCCCGCGTCCAGTTTGGCCAGGTCGTCGTAGTAGGCGAGCAGTTCGGGGCTGTCGGTCACCCGGGCGCGGCCGAGTCGGTTGTCGTCGTAGTCGGTCATTGCTCGTCTTCCTTCGGGAGGCCGGGGCCGGACTCGTCCGCGGTGGGGACGGTGAAGGTGACCGGTCCGCGGGGGCGGTTGTCGACGTGGAGTTGGAAGATGTCGAAGCGGTTGTAGTGGCCGACGATGTCGTGCATCTGCTTGGGCTGGATGCACTTGGCGAGGTCGATCCCGGCGTAGACGATGCCCTCGTCGTCGATCAGGGGGTCGGTGACCGGGCGGCCGTCGGGGCCGAAGACGCCGGAGAGGGCGCTGCGTTTGCGTCCCAGCATGGTGCGGACGTTCTCGTCGTCGCCGGCGATCGTGTCCACGATCTCGGGCGAGACGGTGGAGCAGGCGACGACGGAGAAGACCTTGCCCTCGAAGCTGTGGGCGGCGGTGCGCACCGCGATGGCGTCGGCCATGTCGTAGTCCTCGGGGGCGACCGGCAGCGCGATGTAGCTTGCGGTGTGGACGAGTTCGCCCTGGGCGAGGAGGGTGAAGCGGGCCAGGGTGTTGGTGTTCTCGCCGCAGGCGAGGGAACCGAGCGGGCCGATCGGGGTCCGGTGGACGCGCAGTGAGCTGCCGTCGCCACCCGTCCAGGTCAGTTTCTCGGCCCAGGTGGGCACCAACTTCCGGTGCACGCCGAGCAGTTCGCCGTCCGGGCCGATGGTGAGCAGGGTGTTGTAGAGCACGCCGAGGCTGTGTGCGCCGCGCTCGTTGACGCCGATGACGACGGTGGTGCCGGCCTGGCGGGCGGCGGCGCGCAGGGTGTCGACGTGCGGGCCGGGGACGTCGACGGAGGAGCGGTAGAGGCGCTCGAACCAGGGCGAGCCCTGGACGGGGTTCATCGTCCAGTTCCAGTACGGGTATCCGGGGACGAACACCTCGGGGAAGACGACCAGTTCGGCGCCGTTGCCGGCCGCCTCGTGGATGAGCGAGACGGCCTTGTCGACGGTCGCGGCGGCGTCGAGGTAGACGGGGGCGGTCTGGACGGCGGCGGCGGTGAAGCGGGGCAGGTTGTCCATCGGGCTCTCCTCTCCCCCGGGTCAGCGGGAGGCGGTGGCGGGGAGCGGCCGTGCCGCGGGCCCGGGCCGCCACCGCCGGTGGACGGGGACGGTCTCGGCGCGCAGCAGTTCGAGGCGGGGCGGCACACGGTCGCCGCGCGGGCCCGGGGGCTTGCGGCTGCCGGGCCGCCACGGCTCGGGCCACCTCGCGCCGGGGCCGGTGTAGCCCTGGTCGGCGGCGGCGTGCAGCGTCCACAGCGGGTCGTGCAGGTGGGCGCGGCCGACGGCGACGAGGTCGGCACGGCCGGCCATCAGGATCGAGTTGACGTCGTCGTGGGTGGAGACGGCGCCGACGGCGATGGTCGGGATGCCGGTGGCGTTGCGGACCAGGTCGGCGAACGGGGTCTGGTAGCTGCGGCCGTACGGCGGCTTCTGGTGCGCCACGACCTCGCCGGTGGACACGTCGACGGCGTCCGCTCCGGCGGCGGCCAGGGCCCGGCAGATCTCCACCACCTCGGCCTCGGTGGTGCCGCCCTCGGCCCACTCCGTCGCGGAGATCCGGACGATCAGCGGCTTGCCGGCGGGCCAGGCGGTGCGCACGGCGGACAGCACCTCGAGCGGGAGGCGCAGCCGGCCCGCCAGGCTGCCGCCGTAGGCGTCGGTACGGTGGTTGGTGAGCGGGGAGAGGAAGCCGGAGACCAGGTGCCCGTGGCCGAACTGCAGCTCCAGCACGTCGAATCCGGCACGGTCGGCCCGCGCGGCGGCCCCGGCGAAGTCCGCGGTTACGGCCGCCAGGTCGGCCGGGGTCGCCTCGCGCGGCACGGGGTACCCCTCGTCCCAGGCGAGTGGCGAGGCGGCCAGGGTCGGCCAGCCGTCATGGCCCAGCGGCAGGCCGATCCCGTTCGGGCCTGGGGTGGTGGTGGATCCGCGGCGTCCGGCGTGGGTGAGCTGGATGCCCAGCGGGGTGTCGGAGATCCGGCGGATCGCCTCGACGGTGCTCCGCCAGGCGGCCTCCTGCTCGTCCGTCCACAGGCCGGGGCAGCCGGCGGTGGCGCGCCCGTCGGGGCTCACGGCGGTCATGCCGGCGAGAACCAGGCCGGCCCCGCCGAGGGCCTGCGCGGCCAGTTGGGCGTGCGGGAAGGCTCCCGGCATGCCGTCCACCGCGGTGAACGTCGCCAGCGGCGGCACCACGACCCGGTTGCGCAGGGTCAGTGCGCCGAGCCGCATCGGCCGGAACATCGGCGGCACTCCGGCGCTTTCGGGGTCGATGGCGTCGATGAAGGCGGCGTCGCGGGCGCGCAGGTTGTCGTAGGTGACGCGGCGGCTGCGGGTGAGCAGGTTGAAGGCGAACCGGTCCGGGTCCTGACCGGTGTAGCGGCCGACGGTCTCGAACCACTCCAGGCTGGCCTGCGCGGCGCGCTGCACGGACTCGACGGCGGGCCTGCGCTCGGCTTCGTAGACGGCCAACGCCTCGGCGACGGTGGGGTGTTCGTGCAGGTTCGCGACCAGGGCGAGGGCGTCCTCCATGGCGAGCTTGGTGCCCGACCCGATCGAGAAGTGCGCGGTGTGGGCGGCGTCGCCGAGCAGGACGACGTTGCCGTGGCTCCAGGAGGAGGTGCGCACGGTCGAGAAGGTGATCCACCTCGAGGCGTTGGGGATCAGCCGGTGGCCGTCGAGGTGGTCCGCGAGGATCTCCTCGCACAGCCGGACGGCGGCCTCGTCGCTCTCGCCCCGCGCGAACTCCCGGTCGGCGAGGGCCGCGAAGCCCGCCCGCCGCCAGGCGCCCTCCTCGATCTCCACGATGAAGGTGGAGCGCTTGTCGTCGTAGGGATAGGCGTGGACCTGGAGGACACCGAAGTCGCGTTCCTCCACGATGAAGGTGAACGCCTCGAAGACCAGGTCGGTGGAGAGCCAGATGTAGCGGCAGGTCCGCTCGTCCAGCTGCACGCCGAAGCTCTCGGCGTGGGCCTCGCGGGTGGCCGAGCGGACGCCGTCGGCGGCGACCACCAGGTCGTACTCGGCGGAGAGTTGCCCGACGGGCGGGGCCGGCGTGCTGTAGCGCACGTCCACCCCCAGCTCGGCGCAGCGCTTCTGCAGGATCTCCCGCAGGCGGTTGCGGTCGAGTGCGGCGAAGCCGTGGCCGCCGGAGGTGCGGATCTCGCCGCCGTAGTGGATGTCGATGTCGCTCCACCGGGCGAACTCCGCCTCCATCGCGGCGAACACCTCGGGGTCGGCCTGGGCGATGCCGCCCAGCGTCTCGTCGGAGAACACCACGCCGAAACCGAACGCCGCGTCACGGGGGTCGCGCTCCCATACCGTGATCTCCCACTCGGGCGAGAGCTTCTTGGCCAGGACCGCCGTGTAGAGCCCGCCGGGCCCTCCCCCGATGACCGCTACGCGCATGACGTCCTCCAGTGGATCTGCGGCAGTGCTCCAAGTATTGCGGCATTTTTGCGATCGTCAATCAACCACCACACATGGCGTCGCTCGCGCGCGGCCGGCCCGAACACGCCGCCCGGGCCCGGGGCGCACTCAGGCGTAGGACTCGGACGCCTGCGGCCCGGCCTGGGACAGCAGTTGCCGTGCTCCGTCCGGCCAGGGCACGGTGCCCTTGGCATCGGCTGCGGAGTGGACGACCGACATCCGCCCGGTGGCCGCGACGCCGTGCGGCCCGTGGATGTCGAAGGTGTAGTGCAGCGACGACGTCCCGACCTTCGCCACCCGGAACTCGACCTTCACCGGGTCGCCGAACCACAGCCGCTCGCGGTAGTCCGCCTCGAAGTGCACCCGGGGAATGCTGCCGAACAGCTCCGCGAGGCCCAGCCGCCTCAGCAGCACCGCCTCCGCCGCCTCGGCCCAGCGCTGGACGGAGGAGAAGTGGTAGTGCCCGGCCGCGTCCGTGTCCGACCACTCCACCCTGCGCTCGACCACCACACTGGGCAGACTCGCCTCCGGCACCGCCGAACCGGCCCGCGCCCAGCGCCGCAGCTCCGCCCGGCGGACCTTGCCGCTGGAGTTGCGGGGCAGCTCCGGCACGAACTCCACCGCCCTCGGGTACTTGTACGGCGCGATCACCCGTTTGACGAAGTCCTGCAGCTCCTTGACCGTCTCCGGCCCGGCGGGCACCCCCTCGCGCAGCACCACGAACGCCTTGACGACCGCTCCCCGCTGCTCGTCCGGCGCTCCGGCGACCGCGCAGTCCACCACGTCGGGGTGGCCGACCAGGGCCTGCTCGACCTCGGGGCCGGCGATGTTGTAGCCGGCGGAGACGATCATGTCGTCGCTGCGCGCCTGGTACCAGAAGTAGCCGTCCCGGTCGCGGATGTAGGTGTCGCCGGTGACGTTCCAGCCGCCCCGTACGTAGACCGCCTGCCGCTCGTCGTCCAGGTAGCGGCAGCCGGTCGGCCCCTTGACCGCCAGCAGGCCCGGCTGCCCGTCGGGCACCGGGTTGCCGTCCTGGTCGAGCACGGCGGCGCGGTACCCGGGCACCGGCAGGCCGGTGGCACCCGGACGGATGTCGCCGTCGGCCGCCGAGATGAACACGTGCAGCATCTCGGTCGCCCCGATGCCGTCGATCAGCCGGATGCCGGTGGCCTCGTGGAACGCCTTCCAGACCGCCACCGGCAGCGGCTCGCCGGCGGACACGCAGCGGCGCACCCCCGACAGCCGGCCGCCGAGGCCCGCCGCGAGGATCGCCCGGTACGCCGTCGGCGCGGCGAACAGCACGGTGGCCCGGTGCTCCGCGACCTGCTCGGCCAGCTGCTGCGGGGTCGCCTGCTCCAGCAGCAGCGACGCGGCGCCCACCCGCAGCGGGAAGACCACCAGGCCGCCGAGGCCGAAGGTGAACGCCAGCGGCGGTGTCCCCGCGAACAGGTCCTCCGGGCCCGGCCGCAGGATGTGCCGGGAGAAGGTGTCAGCGTTCGCCAGCACGTCCCGGTGGAAGTGCAGCGTGGCCTTGGGCCGACCGGTGGTACCGGAGGTGAACGCGATCAGCGCGACGTCGTCGGCGGCCGTCTCCACCGCGGTGAACGCGCCCGCCTTGCCGTCGCAGCGCGCGACCAGGTCGTCCGGACCGCTGCCGCCGTAGGCGAGCGTCGTCAGACCTGGCGCCGCTGCGGCGGCGAGCTCCTCGAGCCAGCGGTGGTCGCACAGGGCGAGGACCGGCGCGCTGATCTCCTGCAGCGTGACCAGCTCCTGCGCCCGCAGCAGCGGCACGGTGGTCACCACCACACCGCCGGCCTTCAGAACGCCGAACCAACAGGCCACCAGCCACGGGTTGTTGGGGCCGCGCAGCAGAACCCGATTGCCGGGCAGCAGGCCCAGGTCCTCGGTCAGGACCCGGGCGACCTGGTCGGCCCTCCGCCGCAGCTCGCCGTACGTCCACTCCTCGGTCGGCGTGACCAGGCAGCGGCGGTCGGGCCCGAGCCGCTCGATCACCTCGTCGAGCAGGACCTGCGCGCAGTTCAGCCGATCGGGGTAGACCAACTCCGGCAGGTCGAAGAGCAGTTCGGGCCACTGCTCGAACGGTGGGAGCCGGTCTCGACAGAACGTGTCCACATGGGCAGAGGGGGAGAGCTCCACGGGCGCACCTCATTCGGGTTCAGCAGGGAGTAGGACAAGTATTCCGCTGCTCTGACGACAGTCAAGAGAGCGGGATACATCGCCCCGCGCCGTACTCCCCCGCCCGCACGGCCCCAGCGACGCTACTACCGATGAGCGGGAGGACGGCTGCGCCTCGCGGCAGGGGTCCGGCTCATTGTTGGTGACACGTGTTACCTCGGCGGCACCGGCTTTCCTCCCGCCCCAGGACGGACGGACCCTGCCCGAGGGCACGCGCCGGCTCGAGGGGCCCCACCCCCCACTGTCGACACACCCCGGCGGCGCGGCCGCGCTTCGGCGGTGGTTCGACGGCCGATTTCCGATGGGTCGACGTACACTGACGGACCATGGCATGCCGCATCAGTGAGCTGGTCATCGACTGCGCCGACCCCGAACGGCTCGCCGCATTCTGGAGCGAGGTCCTCGGCTACGTCGAACTCGGCCGGGAGGACGACGGGAGCATCGAGATCGGGCCGCCCGACGCCGGCTTCGGCGGCCCGCAGCCCACGCTCGTCCTCAGCCCCAGCAGCGACCCGCGGCCCGGGAAGCTGCGCCTGCACATCGACGTCAACGCCACCGACCGCGACCAGGACGCCGAGCTGGAGCGGCTGCTCGCTCTCGGCGCCAGGCCCGCCGACGTCGGCCAGACCGGCACCGAGAACTGGCACGTCCTGGCCGACCCGGAGGGCAACGAATTCTGCCTCCTGCACGCCCGGCTCCAACCCCTCTGACGACTTCCGCCGCCGACCGGTCACCGGGCGGAGTCGGCCGGGGCAGCGGGTTCGGTGGCCGCGGCCGGGTGCGGGCCCTTGCCGGCCACGCCCAAGGCCTACGGCACCAGCGACGGTTACACCGCCGACCTGGAACCCGTCCGGTTCACGCTCGGTCCGGACGGCACGATCACGGTCACACGGCTCGCGACGGACGTCGGCAGCCCCGGGGGTTCGTGAACAGCGACGGTGTCCGACCGGTGCGCATACGCCGGATCCTGCGCCGGGTTCAGGCGGGCCCGGTGGCCGTCCGCGGCTTGCGGGCCACCAGGAACGCCTGCGGCGTCTTCTCCGGGAAGGGCTCCTCGTCGTCGCGTTCCCGCTGCATCCGGGCGATCACCGGCAGTCCGGCGGCGCCGAGCAGTTCGGACACCCGCTCGGGCCGGCGGCGGTGGAACACCAGGTCGATCTCGTGGCCGAAGGCCTCGGTGCGGTGCGCCGGTGCATCGCCGACCTGGAACCCGGCCAACAGGTGGCCGCCCGGGGCGAGCACCCGGTGGAACTCGGCGAACGCCTCCGGCAGCCGCTCGTCCGGGACGTGGATCATGGAGTACCAGACCAGCAGACCGCTGAGGCCGCCGTCCGGCAGGTCGAGCGCGAGCATCGAGCCCTCCTCGAACCGCAGGCCCGGATGAGCCTGCCGGGCCGCCGCCAGCATCCCCGGCGAGAGGTCGATCCCGAACACCGGCAGTCCCAGCCCGGCGAGGTGGGCCGTCACCCGCCCCGTCCCGCAGCCGACGTCGGCCACCGGACCCGGCAGTCCGGACGCCTTCACCAGGTCGGCGAAACCGGCCAGCTGGGCCCGGTCGAGCGGCTTCGCCGCAAGCTCGGCGCGGAAGTGGCCGGCGTAGTCCGCCGCCACGGTGTCGTAGGAGTCGCGGGTGGCACGCAGGAAGTCCGGTTCGGTCACGACCGGGCAGCCTACCCGGATTGTCGGTCCGTCAGGCCCCTGACAACCCCCCGCCACCGGCGCATCCAGGGGCACGGGTCGGGGGCCGGGCCGGGAGCGACCGGAGGCGATCCGGGGCTCGGGGCGCGTCAAGGTCCTGTCAAGGAGCGCCCGGTTCGTGTAGCCGACGCGTCAAGGCCCAGTGCATTCGCCGCACGGAGGGTCTGCACTGGACCTGCGGGGCGGAAGCGGCCCCGACGAACCCGCCCCACCCGTGAGGAAGTGACGCACCATGACCGATCACCTGGTGGTCCCCGTCGACGCGGAGCCGTTCCGGCGGCCCGGAGGACTCACCGACGACGCCCTCGGCCGCCTGCTGCGGAGCACCACCTGCATCCCGCGCCGGGCCGACCGCCCCGCCACCCGGTCAGGCGGCCCCGCCGACGATCCTTCGGACGGCCGCCACGTACCTGAGCAGCACCGTCCTCGCGGACACTGCCGCTCGGCCGCGTACTACCTCGACTGACGGGCCGGCCGATCCGCCCGGCGGAAGCCCCGTTCGGGGCGCGCGGGCGGAGAGCGGCGCCGATCGGATGAATGTCCCGACCATCCCCCGGCCCGCCGACGGCAACGCCACTGCCGCGGTTGGCGGCCGAGCTCCGCGCGCCCCTACCCGGTCCTCCCGGCTTGCCGGGACCGACAGCAGACGAGCGACGGCCTGCACCACGCGGTGCAGGCCGTCGCCCACGTGCGCAGCCTCGCCCCGGCGGGCGGCGCGTCAGGCCGGGGCGCACATCGGCCGTCAGTCCAACGGGGTGAGGACATCGTCCTCGTCCAGGAAGAAGCTGCCTTTCGCCAGGCCCTCCACGGTGTGGTCCTTCAGCCACTGCCGGGACATCCTGTGCACGGTCTTGGCCCGGCGCTCCCAGACGATCTGGTGGCCCGCGCAGGCGATGCGGAACATCGGCTTCTGATCTCCTGGGATGGCTTTGTAGAGCGCGGGCACACTGCGTCCGTGCAGCATCAGGGGGCAGGGCGGCCCGTGCGGTAGACCAGCCGGTCGGGTGGAGCCTCCAACCCCATCGGGTGGCGGCGACGCTTCCGAGCGGCCGCCCGGCGGACGGCACGGAGCCGCCGGGTCCGGTGCACGGCATGCACGGTCCGCGACGGGTCACCGGCGATCGTCACCATCCGTGCGCACCGGCCTTTCTGTACCGCCTGCAGCCGTACGGACTCGCATGGCGACCGTCCGGACCGTGTGAAAGCCTGGAAGTGACTCTGGGAGGAAGTGTCGTCGGCGGAACGGCAGATGGGCTTCACGACGGAGGTGAGCCCGATGGCGAGCACCGAACCGAAGGCTTCTCACGGGATGCTGGTCATGGGTGAGGACACGGTCTACCTGTCCCACCTGCCCATGTTCATGCCCCCTCATCACTTTCAGGTCCTGCTCGAAGTCACCCTGAACAACGAATCGGGTGACGCACAGCGGGTCTATGCCGAGGACCGCCGGAGGACGGGCACCGACGTCTACACGCTGAACCCCGAGCCGTTCCGCATCTCCGATCTCGCAGGCGCGGGCGGAGGACCCTGGCTCACCTCGTTCACCGGGACGCTGTTCCGCGGCCATTTCGAGCGGGGCGGCACCGAGCTTCTCGCCCCGGTGACGGTCCAGGTCCAGAACGTCGTCCACTTCCGGCAGTTCGAGCACCACGCAACCCGGCCCGGCGCCTTGACCTATCTGGTGTTCGGGAAGGGCGGCGAGCTGTTCCTGTCGCATCTGATCACCGCTCCCCCGGACTTCGACCACGTCATCGCGGTCCGGAACGCCCGATCCGCCTCGGGCGCCGTCATCACCGATGACGTCCTGCGAACCGGGCCGAGGATCGAGATCTCCGGGAGGGCCGACCGTCCGCAGGACCGGCTGCAGGAGAGCGACCAGGTGACGGGGAGCATCTTCGTCAACGGATCGGCCGGCCTCGATCTGCGACTCGCGATGGGACAGGAGTTCTACCTCGAAGAGGGAGAGCTGGCCTCCGGCGGCCATTCCCACTGATCCACGTCCCACGCGTCCCACGACTCCACGTCCCACACCACCGCCGGCGGGCGTCCGCACCCGCCGGCGCCGATTCGCCTCGCCTGGAGCGGTCATGAATCTCGACGACGTCGTCCGCTGCGAGATCCATCCCACGGTCGGTATCGCACGGCTCGGCAACAGCCCCGACGGCTTCTTCGTCGGCCCCGAGAGGCCCGGCGTCCCGCCACGGCCCGACGGCGGGTTCAAGGACACCGCCGGGCGGGTCAAACGCCAGGCCGCCCGGTTCCGCCTGTACGCCTACGACCGGGCCGGTGCCGTCCTGGGCGAGCTCACCTCGGCCGACGCGCAGATCAGCTGGACCGCGGAGCTGGCCAATGCGAAGGGGGAGTGGTTCGAATTCGTCGGGCGGTTCCACGTGTCCACCGCGAACCGCCGCAACCGGGAGATCGGTCCCGCCGCCCGGGCGGGGCTGGTCGTCCGGCCCGGCCCGCGCAGCGTGACCGGCCCGTCCCAGGACGGCAGGGATGCCCGGTTCGACACGGGGACCTTCCTCGACACCCCGGTGCCGCTGGGTGAACTGCGCACCGACGAGGACGGACGGCTGCTCGTCCTCGGCGGCTTCGGGAAGTCCGGCACGGTCAGACCCTCCCGTCCGATCAGCCACTTCGCCAACAACGACTTCTGGTTCGACGACATCTCCGACGGCCCGATCGGTGCGACCGTGCGGTTGGGCGGCCCCCAGGGCCGCCAGGTGCCGGTGGCTCCGGCCTGGTGCCTGGTCGCCCCGCCCGACTTCGCGCCCCACACGCCGAGCATGATCACCCTGTACGACGTCGCCCTCGAGGTCGCCCGCACATCGGGCGGGCTGCCCGTGCCGCCGGAGGTCTCCTTCACCCGCGACATCTACCCGATCCTCGCCCGACCGGTCGGCCTGGCCTGGGTCAACGAGGTCGCCCGCAGAAGGCACGGCGATCCCGCGCGGAACTTCCTCGCGCCCGACCGCCTGGCCCGGTTGTCCTCGAACGCCGCCGCCGACGCCCCGCTCCGCCGGGCCGTCTTCCGCAGACTGCGCGCACCCGGGGGTACCGACGTCGGCCGGGCGAACGAGGGGTTCATGCCCGTGCTCGCCGGCGACGACGGCGATCCGCAGGACGACCGGCCGCGGACCTGGCTGGCGTTGCTGCCCGGCCAGTACGAGCGGATGCGGCGCTGGGCCGACGGAGACTTCCTGGCCGACTGGGCCGGTGTGCCCGTACCGGTCCCGTTCGGGGCCCTCGCCCCGGCGGACCAGCCGCACGCCCTGGTACGGGCCGCACTGGAGGCGGCCAACGGCGGCGGATTCTTCCCGGGCATCGAGATGACGTACATCGCCGACGAACCGGCGACCTGGGCCGCACCCTTCCGGTTGCGCGAGGACCTGGTCGCCGGGGACGTCACGAAGTACATGGCCGTCCCCTGGCAGGCCGACTTCTACCTGTGCAACACCCACTGGTGGCCGGCCGCCCGACCCGACGAGGTGCTGCCCGAGCCGGAGCACGACGCGCTGATCCAGGTCTCGACCGAGGCGTTCCGGGAGTGGGACCGCGGTGTCGCCGACGGAGCCGGGTCGCTCAAGGGCATGAACGAGATGGCCGCCCGGTGGAGCACTCTGGGGTTCGTCGTGGCCCGGCCCGGCCCTGACGGTGGCGAGATCCTGGTCGAGACGGAACGGAGCTCCCTCGGGCCCGCGTAGAGCGGGCCGGCGCGGGAGTGGTGCGGTGCGGGAGTGGTGCGGTGAACGGCAGCAGCTCGATCGGCGGCGCGGGGATCCGGCGTTGCGACGTTCTCGTCGCCGGGAGCGGCCCCGCAGGGTGCGCCGCCGCGCTGGCTCTCGCCCGGGCCGGGGCGGAGGTCCTCCTCGTCGCCCCGGAGGGCTCACCCGGCTGGCGCGTCGGAGAAAGCCTCGCCCCCACCGCCCGCCCGCTGCTCGAACGGCTGGGAGTGCTCGACCGTCTCGCCGGCCGCCACGCGTCCTGCGACGGCAACCTGGCCGCCTGGGGCACCGACACGCTCACCGCGGTGGACCACCGTCTCGGACCGTACGGCGAGGGCTGGCACCTGGACCGGGCCCGGTTCGACGCCGCGCTTCTGACGGCGGCCCAGGACTGCGGTGCCGAACGGTACGCCCTGCGCGTCCGGGACGCCCGGTGGGAGAAGGACCACTGGCAGGTCGTCACCGCCGAGGGCGACGTGCTGCGGGCCGGCTGCCTGGTCGACGCCACGGGCCGGGCGGCCCGGCTGGCCCGCCGGATCGGCGCGACGCCGACCCGCTACGACCGTCTGATCGCGGTCGCCGGGTTGCTCGGCCCCGGGAACGGAGCGGGCGGGCGGGAGCGGACCTCGCTGGTACAGTCCACGCACTGGGGCTGGTGGTACACCGCCCCGCTGCCCGACGGCGGGCGGGTCGTCATGGCGCTCACCGACGCCGACCTCGTCCCCGGCCTGCACCTGCTCGATCCGGTGGTGTGGTGGGACCGGGCGAAGCAGGCCGATCACCTCTGGGACCGTGTCGCCCACCACCAGGGCCCACCCCCTCGCCTGCGGGTGCTGGCCGCCGGCTCCGCGTGCACCACTCCCGCGGCCGGCGCCCCGGGCTGGGCGGCGGTCGGTGACGCCGCCACCGCCACCGACCCTCTGGCCGCCCGCGGCATCCTCACCGCCATGGCCACCGGCCTCACCGCGGCACGGGCGATCCTGGCCGACCGGGCCGGCGACCCCGACGCGCTGGCGGCCTACGCCCGGCGCATCGCGGCCGTCCACGCCGAGTACCTGCGCGTGCAGGCCGCGGTGTACGGACGCGAAACGCGCTGGGACACCGTCTTCTGGCGCCGTCGGCACCAGGGCGCCGGCCGTACGGCCGACCGGCGGCCAGTGGCCACGGACCGGTGATCACCGGCCGGTCGGGGCGCCGGGTGACCTGCGGCAGCGACCGCCGATGCCGACGCCGACGAGGTACGGGCGAGGCACCGCTCCGGCCGGAAGCCTGCCGTCCTACACCGCCGAGCCTTGCACCGCCGCCGCGGCCTCGGCGGCGGTGAAGGAGGAAGCGAAGGTGAAGGCACGCGGCGAGGGCCCGTGCGCCTGCAGGTCCGCCAGCCGTTCCAGGGACTCGCCGACGGTCGGGCGGTGGCCGGCGGGGACCCACCAGAGCACCATGTGCGCCTCGACGTGCCGTTCGAACCATTCGCGCCGCCGCCGCATCACCTCCAGGTGCCCGCTGCGGTAGGTGAAGTCCCAGAGGGCTTCCTGGGTCTGCCACACCGACAGGTTGACGATGACGTCCTCGCCCGCCAGGCGCAGGCCGGTGGCGTCGTCGGCCCCCTCCGCCACGAGCCGCCAGACGAAGCCGGGCGCGGCGTCCGCGGCGGCGTTGACCGAATCGAGCATCCCGACGAACGGCGCCGTGCGCGGGTCGTCCAAGGGATGGCGGAGTGTGGCGACGTTGAGCTGGGCGAGGTGGGCGGCGTGCGCGGACGGGCTCATGGCCTCATCTCAACACGGCGCCATTTTCTATGTCAATAAGTATTGTTTTTAGAAGCCTCGACCACCACGCAGCACTCCCCCGGCCTGGCGTCCATCCGGGCGCGGACCGGACCGCCCGCCCCGAGCAGCCCCTCCAGCAGCGCGAGGTTCATGCCGCACACGAGCGGCGGGAAGCGCTCCGCAACCGCGTGGAAGGGGCAGTTGCGCATCCGGACGACGGGCGCGGTTGCCCCGGCCGCCACCTCGACACCCTCGGCACCTTCGGCGCCCCTGTCGCACTCCGCGCCCTCCAGGCACGGTTCGTAGCCGCGGGCCGCCAACATCTCCATCGCCTCGTCGAGGCTGCCGCAAGGTGCCGCCGAGCCGCGCAGGGCCTCCCCCCGGCGACGCGCGGCCGCACAGAGCCCGGCGTCCAGCCCCGCCTGCTCCGCGGCCTCGGCGAGGAGTTCGGCGGCGGTGCGGTAGTCCCGGGCGGGCAGCGACACCGACCGCTCGGCCCGAGCCCGCGTGTACACCTTGGCGGGACGGCCCGCCCCCGGCCCCGAACGGCCCGTCAGGCGGCGACTGCCGGTCTCCAACAGCCCCGCCTCGGCCAGCTTGTCCAAATGATGCGCCGCGAGCGTACGCGCCACCCCCGCCGCCTCCGCCGCCTCGTTGCGGCCGACTTCGCGGCCCTGCGCCGCCACGTACTCGTACAGGCGGCGTCGCACCGGATCTTGCAGCACCGCGATCGCGTCGATGTCCTCCACCCGACCATTCTAGGAACAATGCAGATCGGAGATAGAAGGGCCGGGCCCGACCGGCGGCCTTGCGCAGGGCGGAGCCGGGCCGTTCGACACCCCGGCGGCGGCGTGCCGGGCGGCCGGGCGCGGATCAGTCGCCGATACGGGCCGACCGTCCCGGGGCTCCAGCGGCGCACACAGAGCTCCGCCCAGGCGGTTCGACATGACGGTCACGAAGAGTGATGGCTCGGGTGCCGCGGGGCCGAACGTGACTACCAGAGCCAGCGATCGAGGAACTCGGCCCACATGAAGCCGATGCAGCCGTCGAAGGCAGGTGGATCGATCTTCTTGAGCTCGTCCGCAAGCAGGCTCAGCTCGGCGAGGGCCTCGTCCTCGCGGCCGTCCGGATCGCTGAGGACATCGGACCGGCTGACGCGCAGACCGTCGTGGTGCAGCGACTGCAACCAGAGGCCGATGGAGGAGTTGGCGAACCACGCCTCATTCCGAGGCGGGCCACCGGGCATGCGCGGATTACGCCGCCGGGGGCCCCTCGGCCATAAGCGCCGCGGCCCCCGACGGGACTTGCGATTACCTGTCGACGGCGTCGGTCACGTGCTTCCAGCCGTCCAGGTCTGCGATGCGCGCCTCCAACGCGGCGCGCATGCCCGTGGCGCCGGAGGTGCCGAGGGCCAGGCGCAGCGGAGGATTGTGGCTGTCGACCGCGGTCCGGATGCCTGCGGCGATCCGCGCCGCGGAGGAGAACGCGGATGCCGGCAGCTCTCCGATGCCTTTCTGAACCTCGCGGACGGTCCGGTCGTAGTCGGCCAGGCCGTCCGCGACATCGAGGTTGGCCAGGAAGGGGGTGGCGGTCAGCCCGGGCTGGATGATCGTGACCTTGATGCCGAGCGGTGCGACCTCGGCCACCAGCGCGTCCGACAGCCCCTCGACCGCGTGCTTGGTCGCGGCCAGCAGCCCCACGCCGGGATGGGCGGACTGCCCGTAGACGGACGAGCCCTGGAGGATGTGCCCGGACCGCTGGGCGCGGAGCACCGGCAACGTCGCACGGAGCACGTTGAGCACTCCGAAGACGTTGGTGTCGAACACGGCGCGGATCTGCGCGTCGGAGGCCTCCTCGACGGCTCCGAACAGTCCGTAGCCGGCGTTGTTGGCCACCACGTCGATCCGGCCGAACCGTGCGAGCGTGCGCTCAACCGCCTCCCGGACGGCCTGCTCGTCACGCACGTCCGTCTGGGTGAGGAGCAGGCGTTCGCCGTGCACTTCGGTCAGTTCGTCCAGGGAAGCGGTGTCGCGGGCGAGCGCCGAGACGGCGTCGCCGCTCTCGAGCGCCTGGAGCGTCAGTTCGCGGCCGATGCCGGACGTCGCGCCGGTGATCAGCCATGTGCGGGGGTGGGTCTGCTGGTTGGATGTTCCGTTCATGTTGCGACCGTAATGAGTTAGGTCGCAACGAGTCAAGCCGGATGACGGTCCGGGTTGCCCGTTAGACGGATTAGTGCCTCTTCCTGCTGATGTAGGGTGAGGACATGAGCAGTGCGGCAGCCGGATCCCCCAAACTCAGCCCGCGCACCGTCACACCGGCGGTGGAGACCGTGCTCGCGTTCGTGAACACGCGCGCGGACGGGTCCGGTCGGCGGGAGTTGTTCGGGGACGGGGACTCGTTCGCGGCGTGGCTGGCGGAGTACGACGAGTTCGGCGGCGAAACCGTGGCGACCGATGCCGATGCCGCGGCCGCGCGCGAGCTGCGCGACGCCCTGGTGACCGTGTTGCTCGCGCACTCGGACGACGAGGAGAGCCTGGGTGAGCCGCTGCAGCGCGCCGAGCGCCACCTGCGGCGCGCGGGTTCGCTCTACCCGCTGGCGACGGTGGTCACGGCCGGTGGTGTCGAGCTGGCGTCGCCGCAGGCGGGGGTGGAGCGTGTGTTCGGGACCGTACTGGCTGCGGTGACGACCTTCGCCCAGAGCAGCGACTGGGGGCGCATCAAGGCGTGCCGGAACCCCCCGTGCCATTTCGGTTTCTTCGACCGCACCCGCAACGGGGGAGGGCTTTACTGCAGTCCCGGCTGCGGCTCCCAGGTGTCCATGCGCAACTACCGCCAGCGGCAACGCCAAGAGGGTCAGACGCCGTCCCGGGCGTGAGGACGCGCTGCCACCGCGGAGCCTTCCGCGTTGGCAGGGCCGAGGACGGCGTCGACGAGCCCAGGGGGCCTGACGGCGATTGCCCTGAAGGCCCCCGGCGGTAGCGATGACCACACAGCACCACAACCAGACAACGGCCCAGCTCACACAGCTCGAGACCGACTCAGGACTTCAAGATCATCCCGCGGCGGCTTCCGGGTTCATCTTGTGCGCACGCGAGCGAGGCCCGGTGTCGGCTTGGCGCTACCGGCTGCTCCGTTGATCCCCGAGGCCGGACATGCTCCGGGCCGAGCGGGTCTGCCTCTGGCCGGCCCGGCCGGAGGTTGACGGCTGCAACGAGGTCAGCCGGCGCAGGCTGGCGCGCCGCTGGACCAGGCCGAGGCCGGTCGCCGCCGCACCCAGGGCGATCCAGCCGAACGGGCCGGCGGTCATCACCACCCCGGTCAGCAGCAGCGGTCCCACCGATTTCTGCACCGACTGGGCCATCCCGGCGACCCCCAGGTAGGAGGCCCCGGCCCGCGGCGGCGCCAGGCTGACGGCCAGCTCCCAGGAGCTCACCGAGCGCAGCAGCTCCGCCAGCGTGACCAGGACGGCGGCCGTCAGCAGCGCGGCCGAGGCCGGCCAGGCACCGCCGCCGGTCGCGGCCGCCAGCAGCAGACAGCACGCGAGCAGTGTCACCCCGTACCAGCCCAGCGCCTTGACCGCCCCGTGCGGGCCCTCGGCCCAGGCGGAGACCCGCAGCTGGAGCAGCACCACGAGGACGGTGTTGAGCACCAGGAACGCGGGGACCAGGGCGTGCGGTGCGGCGGTGTGGTGCACCAGCCACAGCGGCAGGCCCACGTTGAGCACCGAGTCGTCGAGGTTGAGCGGGATGTCGAGCAGGACGAACAGCAGGTAGCCGCGGTCCCGCCACGGGCTGGGTGCGGCCGCCGCCGCGTCCGGGGTCTCCGCCTCCCCGCCTTCCGCGTGCCGTGCCACCACCAGGCCGCGCCCGGTCGGCTCGTGCGTTCGCAGGACCAGCACGGCGGCCAGGGCGAAGGAGAGGGCGTTGGCCAGGATCAGTGCGCGGTAGGCGTTGACGGTGCCCACCGCCAGCCCGAGGGCCGCGAGGCCTGCGCCGAGCGCGTAGCCGGCGTTGGCCACGGTGCGGAACAGTGCCTGGTAGACGCCTCTGCGCTCGCCCGCGACCCGGGTGGCGAAGAGCATCTCCAGCGTCTTGGCCGCACGCTCGCCCAGGCAGGTGAGGGCCACCGCGACCAGCAGGACGGCGAATTCGTCCACCGCCAGCAGCAGGGCCATGGTCCCGATGCGCAGCAGATGGCAGGCGACCAGCAGGCCGCGGATCGGAAGCCGTTCGGCTGCCCGTCCGGCCAGCGGTGAGCCCGCGATCCCGGCCACCGCGCCGACGCCCAGCAGCACGCCGAGCTGCCAGGCGTCCAGGCCCCGGACGAAGGTGAAGTACAGCACCGAGGCTGCGGACCACACGCCCGACCCGGTCCGGTCGACGAACTGGGACAGCAGCATCGTCCGCCCGTCCCGCCCACCAGGTGGCCGGCGCACCTGCGCGATCAGCCCGTTCCTGCTCCGCCGCACGGCGCCCCCGATCGTTGCGATCAATCTCGACATCAAGATACTTCACATCGAGATTCCTTGGAAGGCCGGAGGCGCCTGCCACCGAGGAGACGCGCTTCGGCGGGTGCGGGCGGGGCTCGTCCTCGAATGAGTACGTGTACTCAGGTGTACCTGTCGGCCTGTGGTGTGAGCTGCCGTCATGACTTCGACGACACCGGCCTCGCAATCCCCCCGGCGCAGCGGTCACCGGGCGGGCGATCTCCTCATGGCCGTCGTCGGACTCGTGGTGGCAGCCGCGTTCCTGGGCAACGTGCTGCTGGCCGTGGCCCTCAAGGGGTGGGCCGGGCAGCACGAGGGTGCGATGCCGGGCACCGGCAAGGAGGCCGTCCTGGCCGGTGTGGTGGCGATCGCTGCCGGTGCGGTCGCCCACCGGCTGCGCCGGCAGGCGCCGATCACTGCCACCGTCCAGGGCTTCGTCGCGGTCGCGGCGGGCCTGCTCGCGCTGGTACTCGCCTTCGCCGGCACGCACCAGGAGCGGCCCGCGCCCGCCCCGACGAAGACCACCGAGCAGATCCGGCCCGGCTACGGCCCCTGCCGCAGCGGTGGCACCAACGACGAATGCATCAACTCCGGCGGCTGAACGGGTCGGCATCCGAGGTGCCGCCCCGGACCGAGGCGGGCTCCGGCCTCCGCGCCCGTGACCGCGCCCACCACCACGTACCGGCACCGACCAGCAGCGCCGTTCCCAGCGCGTACGCCGGCAGCCAGCGCGTCGTGGTCGCCGCCAGGCAGTCGTCGACGGCCTCGCGGCTCTGCTCCTGCTGCGCGTGGGCCAGCGCGTCGGCGTCACGAGCGGCCAGGCCTCCCAGCGCAGCCTCCGTCCGCAGACTCTCGTACCGGCCCGACTGCGCGCACCCCTGCCGCGTCCCCGGCATGGGGAAGAGCCAGTCCCAGCGCTGCAGCGCAGGAGCGATCGCCAGCGCCACGCACAGACCCACCACCAGCGAATAGGCCGCCAGGCTCCATCCGTAGGCGGCCTGTCGGCCCGGCGCCCGCTGCGCCACGCGGCCGAAGGAGAGGACCACCACGAGCAGCGTCACACCGAGGTAGGTGGAGAACCACTGCCACGAACCCTGCGCGAACGAGAACGCCAGCACCACGCCGAGCGCGGTCCCCAGTACGCCCGCATCGCCCACCGACCGCCGACCACCCGCAGCCCCACCACCCGGGGGACCGTCACCGTCGTGCCCGCTCACACGCACTCTCCCGCCTGCCTCCGGGAGACCAGCGTCCTACGACCGCACGCCGCTCCCCCGGACACCGCGGTACGACACCCCGCCCCCCACCCGCCCGGCCCAGCCTCCCGCCGCCCCGACCCGTGTTCGCGGCTACCCGGGCTGCTCCGCCGTGACGAGGTAGTAGTCGAGGATGTGCCGCTCGTAGGCGCGCAGGAAGTTCCGCGGCCACGTCCCCGGGGCCCACCGGCGGCCGAGCCACAGGTCCCACCCGGGCCAGACGTGCTTCCCGATCGATTCGGCACGCACCCCGGTCAGCCCGGCCGCGGTCATCGCGTCCGTGAGCGCCTGCACCGGACGGGCGATGTCCAGGCCGTTCGCGAAGGTCTCCAGGAGCCCGGCGAGTTCCCCGGGCCGGCCGGGCGCGTCGTCCACGGTGAAGAAGCCGGCGAGCGCCACCCGGCCGCCCGGCCGCAGGACCCGCGACGTCTCGGCCGCGAAGGCGGCGAGGTCCGGGAAGTGCTGGGCCGCCTCCACACTGATGACGACATCGAACCCGTCGTCGTCCAGCGGCATGCACTCGGCGGCCCCTCGGACGAACCGCAGCCGCCCCGGCTCCTCCCGGAGCAGACCGGCATGCGCAGCACGCGCCCGCTGCAGCTGGTCGGGATGGATGTCCATGCCGGTGACCGCGGCACGGCCGTACTCCCGCAGGGCCAGTGCGCATCCCATGCCGAGCCCGCAGCCCACCTCCAGGACCTGCGGCTCCCCCCGCAGTCCGGCGGCCTCCAGGACACGCCGGTAGAGATCCTCCTGGCTGCGGACCCGGTCCGCCTCGTCGAGCGGAAGAGCCAGGTCGATCGCCCGCCAGTACCCGAAGTTGATGAACCCTCCGGCGAAGACCGGATCCCGGCTCAGATCGGCCCGCCCGTACGTCTCGCGCACCTGGGGCCGCATCGCCGGGCCTGCCTGCCGACTGCCGTCTGCCACTGTGCCGCACCTGCCCGGAGAGTGATGGTCGCCCTGTGCGCGGCTCCTCGCGGCCGTACCGCCGCCGTGGAAGCCGCACGACCTGGCAAACGCCGCGCGCGGCCGTCGGGTAACGGCCGGGCCGGGCAAAATCCCCATGCTACGACGGCGGGCGGCCCGGTGCTGCCACCTGCAGCCAAGGAGCCCCGTCCACAACGGGCGCTCGGTACGGTCGCGTCGGCGGGCGAGAACCCTCGTCCGGGAGGCGCGCAGGAAGGTCGTCAGTGCCGCCGCAATCGCACGATCCATCGCCGAACCGCAGCAGACCCGGCTCCAGGGCGCAGGAGGACCAGGAGTTCCTGGCAGCGCTCATCCGGGCGACCGACTGGCCCGGGGAGCAGTACAAGCGGCTGTTCAAGAAGCTCCCGTTGCCCGGACGCGTCGTCATGCTCCTCGCGACAGCGGCTGCGTCGTACTGGCTCGTCGAGTCCGGTGCGTGGATCTCGCTGCTCGTCCTGAGCGGCGCCGCCTTCGTCGTCGTGGTGATCGTCCACGAGACCAGGATGGAGCGCAGGTATCCGCACGCCCCGCGAGGTGCCGGCAGGCGTCGTGACCACCATGACAGACCGCGGCGCAAGCCGGCCAAGGACGACTGGTGGGACGACATGATGGCCGAGCGCCAGCGCGAAGAGGAGCCGCGGAGCTTCTAGACGTCCCACCGGGTCGAGGCGTCAGGTACGGAGAGCCGGGGGCGGTCACGTGGGTGGAGTCCCCGGGAGGGCCGCTCGTCGTGGTTCCCGAGGTCGTGCTGGACGCATGGTCGGGATCGGCCGGAACCGGCGATGCCGTCGCCGGGGCCGCCCGCCTGCGGCAGCCCCGTCCCCGGATGAGTACGATCATCGCCACATCGGGCGCGGGGTGAGGGAGTGGGCATGTTCGCGGCATTGCGGAACCGGGCACAGCGGCGGGACCTCGAACTCTCCAATCGGTTGTACGACGAAGGCGGCCGGCTCGGGGAGCAGGAACGGTGGGCCGAAGCCGAAAGCACGTTCCGGCAGGCCATCGAGCTGTGCACCCGGCGGTTCGGCGCGGAGGACGGGTGGACACTCGTCATCCGCACCGGCCGGGCGGCCGTCCTGCGGCAACTCGACCGCGACGACGAGGCCCTGACCGAACTGCAGGAGCTGCTGGCGCACTGCCCGGCCGTCCTGGGCGAGACCCATGCTGCCACCGCCGAAGTGCGGCTCGGGCTCGCCAGCATGCTGATCGCCCGGGGCCGACCCGCGGAGGCCGAGCGGCTCCTGGCCGTCGTACTGCGTCACCGGTCGGCCCCGGACGAGCGCGCCCTGGCCGCCTGGGACGCCAACCTGCGGGCACACGCCGCCCAGGGCCGGCACCGCGAAGCCGTCGACGGGTCCCGGGTGCTGCAGGAAGAAACCGCCCGGGTCTACGGCGCGAACGACATCCGCACGCTGAAGGTCGCCTCCGACCGGGTCCAGAACCTGGTCCACCTCGGTGAGTACGAGGAGGCCGAACGCGAGTGCCGCACCCTGCTCGACCTGCACGGCACACCCAGCCTGCTCTGGCTGTCCGTCATGAATGCCCTCGTCATGGCCCTCAACGGGCTCGGGCGCCACGGCGAGGCCGAGGTAACCGCACGCGAGGCACTCCGGCGGCAGCGGGAGGTCACCAGGGCCAGTAACGACATGCGGATCGCCCTGAGCCTCGGGCTGGCCCGCAGCCTCAGCGGCAGCGGCCGGCACGAGGACGCCCTGCAGATCGCCATCCAGGCCGAGGCGGAGTTCCGGGACGGCCCCGGTGTCCGCGTCGCGCTCGCGGCGCCAATATCCACCGTCACCGCCCAGGCCCTGCTCGGCCTCGGGCGAGCCGACGAAGCCGAGGCCGCGAGCCGGAAGGCCGTCGAACTCGCCGGACCCCTCGGCCCCACCCACCACAGCACCCTGGAAGCCGCCACCACCCTCGGCACGGCACTCGCCGCCCAGCACCGTCACGCCGAGGCCCGCGACCACCTCACCCGCTGCACCACCGCCTGGCGCGAACACTTCGGCCCCGAGCACCCCCGCACCCTCGCGGCCGAAACCGCACTGGCCGCGCTCCCGCCCGCCTGACCGATTCCGCCCGGGACGCGGACCGAGTCGGTCGAGTCCGGAGGTCCTTCGGGGGTGGTTTTCGGGTCCCGCCGAGCAGGAAGTCCCCACATCACCCGGAGTCGGCCCTGGTCTGCTCCGGATGGAACAGAGCGAGGACGGCTGCCCAGGCCGCTTCGCCGAGCAGGGCGTCGCCGCGAGCCGTCCCTCCGTGCGCGTAGGTCTTCGAGGGTGCGGCGGGACCTTCACCCGGGAAGCGCGGCCGGTGTCCAGCATCGTCGCGGGTCACCAGGTGGATCGGGGCGGCGGTTGCCCGGCGGCGCGCGGCCAACTGCCCGGCATACCGCAAGGGTTGACGCGCGGCTCACAGACCGCGGTGAGCAGCGCGGCCTCGGCGCCCTGGACCGGCCGAGGGCGCCGACGCGCTCCGCTCCACGAGATTGCAGCAGGTCGACGGCCGCGACGAACGTCTCCAGCGGTACCTCGCAGCTACCCGCCGGCTGCCCCGGTCCGCCGTACCAGCGTATGGCCAGGGCGAGGACACCCCGTTCGGCGAGAAGCCTCGCCCGTTGGCGGTCCACCCGGCCGCTCGACCCGCGGCATGGGTTCGGGACGGGTCTCGATGGCCGGGACGGGCTGCAAGGTCACGATCGACGGCTGGAGTACTGCACAGTGATTCCAGCGGCGCGGGCCAGTACGTCGGCGGTCCGCGACCCCGCCTCGACGGCGTGGTCGGCGGTGCTGGGCAGGCAGCGGTCGTGCTCGGGGACGAACTCGGTCATGATGACGCCGGCGTGATCGGTCGCGACCTCTTCGAGCGACACCGGCCAGCCTTGTTCCTCGAGGGCCTTACGCAGCTCGCGTGAACGTGCGACGTCCACCACCGGATCGGCGGTGCCGTGCACCAGCCACACCGGTACGGGCGGCACCGGGCTGCCGCCCGGGCGGAGGTCGTCGATCGGGACGGTGCCGGTGGTCGGTGCCGCCGATCCGTATGCACCGGCGATTCCGACGACGGTCTGCGGCCTCCAGCCGCCGAATGCGGCCGGATTCAGGGCGACGCCCACCGCGGCCTTGCCGCCCAGCGACCAGCCGGCGAGCGCGATCCGCTCGGGATCCCCGCCGAAGTCGGCCACGTTCTGCCGTACGAAGGCGGCCGACTCCAACAGGTGCGTCCGTCCGCCGTCCGGGGCGTCGGGACGCCAGTCCGGCACCAGGACGATGACGCCCAGCTCCGCCGCAGCGCGGGCGACCGGCGCGAGGACGTCCCGTTCGTCGGGGCCCGGCCGTGCCAGAGCAGCACCGCGGGCACAGCCTCCGACGCGCCCGCAGGCCGGTAGACGTCCATGAGCTTGCCGCCGGCCCCGTACTCGAGCCCCGTCCTGACGACAACCTCCGCGGCCACCGCGACACCCCCGACTCGTAACACCACGACCGATGGCACGCTACCAACACGCGCCGGCCGACCTGACTCCAGGTCAACCGGCAGCAAGCGAACGGCGGCCCGCGGTCACGCACGAGCTCAACCGGACGACGTGACCGGGGACCACACGCCGAACCACTGCTCGGCACCGTACTCCTCGAACCGCTCCACCTCGGTGAACCCCAGCTTCGCCGCGACGCGCATCGAGCGGTCGTTGGCGGTCTGGGTGCAGAGCACCACCGGCTCGCCGGGAAACGCCTCGGCGAACCGGCCGAGTGCCGCCGCGCACGCCTCGGCGGCGTACCCGCATCCCCACGCCTCCGGCAGGAACATGTAGCCGAGTTCGGTCTCCCCGGCATCCGGACGGACGTGGCCGGGACGCTCCGCGTCGCGCCGGTCGAGCGTGACGATGCCGATCATCGCTCCGTCCAGATCGACCACGAAAAGGCCGGGACGCCGCCTGGGCACCTCGGGCACCGTGCGCTCGAACTCATCACGCGGTCGGGGGCCGCCGATGTAGGTGCCGACCTCTGGTGAGGTGAACAGCTCTATGACAGCCGCACGGTCCCGGGCCTCGGGCCCACGGAGCACGAGCCGATCGGTCCGTATCGGGGCAGGCGGCCAGGCATCGTGTCCGAGTTCAGTCATGACAGGGAACCTAGCGCACGCCCGCCGGGCAGGAGCCTCGAACGACGTCAGCGGCAGCGGCGGAAGCAGGTGGGGACCGCCGCAGTGCCGACGAGGGCGAGGAAGTGCTCGGCCTTGCGTTCGTAGCGGTGGTGCAGCCTGCGGCAGCCGGCGAACCAGGCCATCGTGCGCTCGACGACCCCGGCGGTGGCGACCCGAGCACTCGGCCGGCCGGGGACCGGGCCGACCGGGGTAAGGGCGTGGGACCCTGATGGCATGCCGTCCGTCCCCGTCCCTGCGGAGCCGATCACGCCCGATCCGGTGCGCGAGGTGCCGAAGACGCTGCTCACCCAGTCCTGGCTCGACCTGTCGTTCCTGCACTGGGCGGCCGACCCCGCGGACGTCGCGCCGCTGCTGCCGGCCGGGACGGTGCCGGACACGCACGACGGGCTCACCTACGTGGGCCTGGTGGCGTTCCGGATGTACCGGGTGGGCTGGTTCGACCTGCCGGGCATCCCGTACCTCGGCACCTTCCCGGAGACCAACGTGCGGCTCTACTCGGTGGACCGGTACGGACGGCGCGGCGTGGTGTTCCGCTCGCTGGAGGCCTCGCGGCTGCTGCCGGTGGCCATCGCCCGCAGCGCGTTCCGGCTGCCGTACGTGTGGGCCGGGATGGCGATCCGGCGCGACTCTGACAGCATCAGCTACACCAGCAGCCGGCGCTGGCCCGGACCGCGTGGAGCGCGCAGCCGGATCGCGGTCCGCATCGGCGAGCGGATCGAACACCCGACCGCCCTCGAACACTTTCTGACCGCCCGCTGGGGCATGCACAACGCCTTCTTCGGACGGACGGTGTACCTGCCCAACGCTCACCCGCGCTGGCCGCTGCACCGAGCGGAACTCCTCCACTGCGAGGACGAGCTGGTGACCGCAGCCGGGCTGCCGACACCGGCCGGGCCGCCGGTGAGCGTGCTGTACTCCCCCGGCGTACCGGTCCGCTTCGGCCGCCCCTCCCGCCCCGGCACCCCGGAAAACGGCGGGTGACAGTGCGTCACCCCGGCCGAACCTCTGCGGTTCCTCAAGTTCCTTGCTGTACACGGACACGAACCGCACGATGATCGGTATGACTGGATTCCTGGGAGTGAACACCAAGCACAACGTGGTCCTGCTCATCCGGGACGCGGACTCGATCGCGGCGGCCCTCGATCAGGCGCTCGCCGAGGCCTCGCCCGAGGATCGCCCGGGCCTGGAACGCGCCGCCGCGCTCGTCGGGTCCATCGCTTCCGCCACTGAGAGCCAGGTTCGCGCCCGCTGGGTCCGCTCCCGGCTGGCCGCCGCCGGTTTCACGGGTGCCATCGACTCGGTCGCCGCGGTGAGGGCGCTGCGCCAGGCAGAGCCCAAGCTGAGTCTGCTGGCCGCGGTACAACTACAGAAGGACGCTGTAGCGGAACCCGAGTGACCAGCAGACCCGGCGTTCACCTGCACAGGCCCGAGCCTGCCCGATTGCTCGCTCGGATCGCCCCCGACCAGACGCCCGCCGGTTCCATCCGTCACGGCGAGGTCCCCCGCGCGGTCACCGCCCGGCCCCGGCCCCTCGTCGAAGCCATCGTCGCGGAGCTCCGGCACCAGGCCGGGCAGCACCCTGGCGACCTGCGCGCCGTGGTCTGCGCCGACCACCTGACCGACGTCTCGACCCCGTCCGGGAAACGCGCCCTCTAGGGCGGCCGTACCCGAGTGACTGTCCGACGCCCGGTGGGAGTTGCTGAAACCCTCTGGGAGGACGTCCTCCCAGAGGTGCCCACGGCGCCGGCGCGCCCGCGGGGTGGTCGGCGGCGCTACGGGACGTTCCAGGCGGAGATGCACGGCTGCCCGTCCTCGGTGGCCAGGAAGCCGAGGGTGCCCGGATGCGGGTGTCCGAGCAGTCGGCCGGCGGCCGCGTCGAGGCCGAGCCAGCGCACGGTGAGGACGCGGGCGAGATGGCCGTGCGTGACGACGGCGACGTCGCCGTCGCTCAGCAGCGGACGGATGCGGTCCAGCACCGCGTCCGTGCGGGCGGCCACCTGCTGGAGCTGCTCGCCGGGATGACCGGCGTCGCCAGGGACGACGCCGTCCCGCCACAGGTCCCAGCCCGGCCTCGCCTCCCGGATCTGTTCGGCGGTCAGGCCCTCGTAGCCGCCGTAGTCCCATTCCAACAGGTCGGGATCGGGCTTGACGCCGGTCAGGCCGGCCAACTCGGCCGTCCGCATGGCGCGGCTCAGCGGGCTGCTGAACACGGCTACCGGACGGCGTTGGGCCAGCCTGGGAGCGAGCGCCTCGGCAGCAGCCTCGCCCGCCTCGGTCAGCGGAACGTCGGTGCGGCCGGCGTGCCGGCCCGACAGGCTCCATTCCGTCCGGCCATGCCTGATCACTATCAGTTCACCCATGGCCGTGCACGGTATCTGACGATGCGTCCGCTCGTCAGCGGCCGCCTCGCCGAGCACCTCCTGGGACGAGGCACGGCCGAACACTTCCTCGCCGCCCCTCCGAGTGGGACGGCGACCGAGGTGTCGATGGCCTTGGGCTCGAGGTTGCGGGCCGACCCGGACCAGGAGGTCCGACACCGTCCGGGCGGCGTTCGTCCTGTGTCAGCGCCCGGCGGCGGCCTCCGCGGGCGTGCCGGGGCGCAGCGGGTGCCGGACCCAGACGTTGGGTTCGACGTAGACCGCGCGGTCGTGGGCGAGGTCGACGTGCACGGGCACCAGGGCGCCGGGTACCTCGGTGGCGCCGTCGCGGTCGAAGGGCAGGCCGGTCCACTGCCGCCACTGGGCGAGCGAGCCGCTGACGGTCATGGACGCCGGTGCGACCTTGACGATGCTGCCGCCGGCCTTCAGGTGGACCCGCAGCCACGGGTCCTCCGGCAGTCCGTCCGCTCGGGTTCGCGTGACGTACTCCTCCATGGGCAGCTGCGGCCGGAGGTGCTTGGCGGTCGGGCGGACGGGGGCGAGCAGCGCGGCGTGGCCCTGGCTCTCGGCGGCGCTTCGGAGGGCGTGCAGCATGCGGTAGGACAGGCCGCGGCCGAGGTGGGCGGTGTCCACCGTGATCTCCAGGGCGCTGGCCGCGGTCGGTGCGGCGGCCCGGCGCAGGTCGCGGAAGGCCCAGGACAGCACCCGGTCCCACCCCTGGTCGGGCGTCTCCTCGCGGCCCTCCGCGTGTGCGTCGAACGGGACGGCGAGGGCCCGCGCGACCACCCGGCCGCCGTCGGTCGCCACGGCGCAGTACCGGGGGAACTCGGCCACGACCCGGTCCAGCAGGGCGGAGGCCACCAGGTCGTGCGGGACGAAGGCGGGCCAGGTCTCGTCGATCTCGTAGACCCGGGAGGCCAGGTGCGGCCGCTCGGCCAGCGTGGTGATCGTCAGGGTGTCGGTGCTGTCGGTGCCTGTCACAGCTCGACACCCTGTCATGGCCGCGTCCGCCGTTGCCACCTGTTTCCGCAGGCCGGCGCGGTTCGGAGGGCGTGCCTCCCGTCACGGCCGGTCGACGCGGAAGTGGTAGCAGCCGTATTCGACGGCCCGCACGTGGACCTGGGCGGTCTCCGGGTCGGCGAAGGCCTCGGCGAGGGCGTGGTCGAAGGCTGCGTCGGCGTCCTCGGGCAGCTCCACCATGCGGCCGCCGGTGATGTGCCCGCGGCTGTCGTAGCGGCGGAAGGCCCGCAGGGCGCCGGGCCTGGCCCAGGGGTAGCCGGTGGCGTCCGGGTCGGGACCGCCGCAGTCCTGGGCGTGGATGAAGACCGGGCCCTGCTCGTCGTACGCCCCGGGCTCGGCGCCCGTCCGTGCCGCCCAGCGGCGCAGCGGCGCGTACGAGACGAGGGCGATCCGGTCTCCCTCGGTGCTCGGCCGCAGGCAGCAGCGGAGCGGGGCGCCGCCCTCGCCGTCCGGGTACGGGGTCATCGGCTGCCCGGCGTCGTCGCGGACGCGGAGCTGCTGCAGGGTGGTCGGGGTGATGGGCTGCGGCCGGTAGGTGCTGGTCATGTGCGTCAGCATCGCGCGGTGGGGCACGAGGTGCCGGCGGGATTCCGACAGCGCGTTCCGGGCCGGCCGGCCGGGGAATCGCCCCCGGTACGGACACCGGCGGGGCAGACTGGCAGCAGGCACTGCTCCGCTCGCCACCGCACTGCTGTCGCACCGCCGCCGATCCGCCGGACGTTGGGCCATCGATGGAAACCACACCGCAGGACCTGCTGGTCGTCGCCCTGGAGGCGAGGGCCGGCCGCCGTCCCGAGCAGGGCGAGCTGTCGCTGGCGCTCGCCGGGGCCGAGCTGGTCGACCTCCTCGACGTCGGGGCCGTACGGCTGGCCGACACCCGTATCCTGCCCCTCGACCCGCCGGCCGTCGCCGATCGGCTGCTGGCCGGGGCCGCGGCCGCGCTCGTCCGGCAGCCGCCGTTCGAATCGGTGGAGGACTGGCTGTGGCGCCGGGGCCGCGGTCTCGCGGCGGCGTACGCGGCCGAACTCCGGGCCGAAGGGCAGAGCCGTCACCACCGCTTCCACCGGAGGCACGTGGAGGGTGGCGGGGCGGTACCGGCCGATGCGCCCGAGCGCCGTGCGGCAGTGGACCGTTGGGCGTCGCGCGAGCCCGTGCTCGCGGCCCTCGGGGCAGCCGCCGGCATCGACGACCCGCCGCCGGGCGACCAGCCGGACATCGCCGACGACGCCGTGGCGACCGTGCTCGCCGCGGTCAGCGACGCGGTCAGGGAACTGGACGCCGTACGGCAGCGTCGTGCGATCGAGAAAGCGGCCTTCGACAACATCTGGCGCGGCGCGGTCGGCTGACGCCGGCCCGATGGTCGCAGATCGGGTCGAATCGCCGTGCCGAGGTCGAATTCCCCTGCAGACTCGGGGGTATGACCTCCTCTTCGCCGGGCATCGCCTCGGAGCCGTCCGCCTGCCCCGAACCGACCCGCGCCGACGAGATCGTGGCCCGTCTGCGGCGCGCGGCGGACGAGTCGGGACTCACCCTGCCCGCGCAGGACCCGCAGCAGTGGAGCCATGCCGCCTTCGAGGATGCCGACGGGCGCCGGGTGATCGTGCGCGCCCTCCGGGAGGACGGTGGCTACCTGGTGCGCTGCCGGAAGCAGGGCGCCTGGCTGGCCGGCGGACGGACGGCCGACCCGGCGGCGGCGGTCAGGGCCGTGACGGCCTGGATGGGCGGTGCGGACCTCGAACGGACCCGGGCCGCTGCCCCGTTCGTCCGGTTCGGCGACTGGGCCGTCGCGCACGAACGCGAGCCGCTCTCTCCCGTCGAGTTGGCCTGGTGGCACAGGCTCGACTTCTTGCTGCTGGTGCCGCCGCGGCAGGGTGCGGAGACCGGATTGCACGTACTGCTGAAGGCCGCCCACGCCCACCCGAGGCTGCGCCGGCTGACACCGGTCACCAGCCACTACATGCTCTGGTTCTCCACCCGCAGCGAGTACCCGTACGAGCGGGTCGGGCACTCCGTCGACCCGCTGCGCGACGGGTCGTACCTCGTCCGCGCCATCGACGGCGCGGACGTCGCCACCACCGCGACCCCGGAGGAGGCCGTCGCCCTGGTGGTCGCCGCACTCCCCGAGGACTGCGGCCCGACGCAGTAGCCCCGGGCTCCCGGCGTCAGTGACCGGCGAGTTCCGCGAGTCTGCGGGCGAAAGTGGCTCGTTCGGGTTCGTTGCCGACGAGGGCGAGGGCGGCGCGGTAGGCGGCGGCCGCCTCGGCGGTGCGGCCCGATCGGCGCAGCAGGTCGGCCCGTGCGGCGGGGAGCAGGTGGTAGCCGCGCAGTTCCTCGGCGTCGGCGAGTCCGTCCAGCAGGGTGAGGCCGGCCTCGGGGCCGTCGCGCATGGCGACGGCCACGGCCCGGTTCAGTGCGACGAGCGGGGACGGGTCGATCCGCTGCAGCACGTCGTAGAGGGCGGCGATCTGCGGCCAGTCGGTGGTCTCGAAGTCCGCCGCCTCGTCGTGCAGCGCCGCGATCGCCGCCTGCACCGCGTACGGTCCGACGCCCGGTCCGGTCAGGGCGGGTACGAGGAGGCGTTGCCCCTCGGCGATGAGGTCGGCGTCCCACAGGGCGCGGTCCTGGTCTTCGAGCAGCACCTGGCTGCCCGCCTCGCCGGTCCTGGCGGTGCGCCGGGCGTCGGTGAGGAGGAGCAGTGCGAGCAGCCCGGTCACCTCGCGTTCCGCGGGGAGCAGCCGGTGGAGGATCCGGGCGAGCCGGACGGCCTCGTCGGCCAGGTCGGGGCGCAGCAGGTCGTCGCCGGAGCTGGCGGCGTACCCCTCGGTGAAGACGAGGTAGACGACCCGCAGGACGCTGGGCAGGCGCGAGGGCAGTTCGTCGGGCTCCGGGACGCGGAACGGGATGCGCGCGGTGCGGATCTTGCGTTTGGCGCGCACGATGCGCTGGGCCATCGTCGCGGTGGGCACCAGGAAGGCCCGGGCGACCTCGGGTGTGGTCAGGCCCGCGAGGAAGCGCAGGGTCAGTGCGGTGCGTGCCTCCGGCGAGAGGGCGGGGTGGCAGCAGGTGAAGAACAGTTGCAGGCGTTCGTCGGGGACGTCGTCGAAGCCCGGCTCGGCGGGCGGCAGGGCGGCGGCCCGGTCGCTCTCCACCTGCAGCACGGCCAGCCGCTCCGCGTAGGCGCGGTCGCGCCGGAGCCGGTCGACGGCCTTGCGGCGTGCCGTGGTGAGCAGCCAGGCGAGTGGCTTGTCCGGTACTCCGTCGACCGGCCAGCGTTCCAGTGCGGCCTCGATCGCCTCGGAGGCGGTCTCCTCGGCGAGGTCGAGGTCGCCGAACCGGGCGGCGAGGAGGGCGAGCAGCCTGCTCCGGTCCTCGCGGAACACCGCCTCCACGGAGCGGGCCGCTCGCTGCTCGTTCACGACTGGTTCGGCTCCCAGACCGTGCGGACCTCGACGGTGCCGTGCCGGGCGCCGGGGCACCGGGCCGCCCAGTCGAGCGCGGCGTCGAGGTCGGGGACGTCGAGCAGGTAGTAGCCGCCGACGATCTCCCGGGTCTCGGCGAAGGGGCCGTCGGTCACCACGCGCTCACCGTCCACGCGGACGCGCACGGTGGTGGCGTTCGAGAGGTCCAGGGCGTTGCCGTCGAGCTTGACGCCGGCATCGGAGACGGCCTTCTCGAACGCCATGAATTCCTCCACGGTCGGGCCTTCGGCGGGCCGCTCGTCGGTGGAGCCGGGCGACGGGGTGTTGATCAGCAGCAGGTACTTCACGGTGTGCTCCTGGTGTGTCGGGTCGGTCGTGCAGGTATGACGAACGGGCGGCGGAGGAATCGACAGGCCGGACGGAGAATTCTGTCGCGAATTCCGGGCGACGACCGGGAGGACCCCGGCGCAGCACCGCTCCTCGCCGGTGCCGCCCTCGGCACCCGCTGACAGTGCCGGCCCCTATGCTGCGCGGCATGCCACTCGACGACGCGCTGTACGAACGGATGGGCGAGCCGGACTTCTGGCCGCGGTACCTCTTCGAGGACGGCTGGGACGGCGAGGACTCGGACGGCGAGGACGAGGAGGACGACGAGGACGCAGTGGAGGCCTACCGGGCGGAGTTCGGCCTCGGTGACGGGCCGTCGCTGGTGCTCGACGTGGAGCTGGACAACGAGTACGTCGGGCTGGGGCTGCGGCTTCCCGGGCAGGGCGAGCCGGTCGAGCTGGGGTGGGACGACCAGGCGCACTTCCATCCGCATGTGATGCGCTGGGCCGAGCTGGAACTGCTGGCGCGGGCGTTCGCCCTGCACGATCCGGCGCTGCGGCACCCCGGTCCGGTGCTGGCGCTG
This sequence comes from Kitasatospora sp. NPDC051914, assembly GCF_040680995.1. Lineage (NCBI taxonomy): Bacteria > Bacillati > Actinomycetota > Actinomycetes > Kitasatosporales > Streptomycetaceae > Kitasatospora > Kitasatospora sp. NPDC051914. The sequence goes on along the minus strand of NZ_JBFAXX010000001.1, from coordinate 376,911 downwards.
CTGGCCCGGTTCGTGGTGCTGGACGAGGGGGACACCGCGGACGTGATCACGCCGCTGGTCGACGCCGCGTTCGGGCTCGTGCGGCCCGGTGGCGCGGCACCCGGCGGGGCAGGGGTGCGGGCGGAGACCCGGGACTGGTTCGAGCTGCGCGATCTGCGGGGCACCGGGCTGACGTGGACGGACGAGGGCCGGCGGTCGGCGGTCGGCCAGCCCGACGATCCGAGGACGATCCGGCCGCTGTACTCGCTGCGGCAGCCGGGGGCGGAGGCCTTCCCGTTCGAGGGCTGGGACGAGCTGCTGGCGCGGGCGGCGGAGCTGGTGGGCACGGCGGCCGCCGATCCGGCACTGGACGGTCCGGGCGTGCGGGCGGCGCTGAAGCGCTGCACGGGAGCGCGGGGGTACGCCGCGGTCGGCGGGTTGGCGGACGCGCTGCGGGCGGCCGGGTACGGAGGATCCGGCGCCGAGGTGCTGCTGCGGGCGCTGGAGACCCCGGTGAGCCGGGCCGAGGCGTGCTGGGCGGTGGAGACGATCGCCGGGCTCGCACCGGGCACGGTGGTCCGCCGCTGGTTCGGCCGCAGCCCGCTGACGGACGCCCGGCACTGGGACCTGCTGCTCACCCTCCCCGCCGATGTACCGGGAGCCACGGCCCATGCGCTGGACGCCGCGCTGCGGGCAGCCGGCCTGGGCTGGGCGGAGATCGCCGGTAGCACCTCGACGAAGGGCCCGGACGGCACCTACCGGACCGTGTCCACCACGGTCGACATCCGGGTGCGGGACTCGCTGGAGCAGGGCGTGACCGCGGTGACCGAGGTGCTGCGACGGTTCGACGCGGCGAGCACGGCCGAACTACGACACGAGGCCGCCCCGCACGAGAGGATCGCGCTGGACTGAACCGGCCCGTCCCGCCGGGCCCGGGGCGGCAGCGCCCACTGCCACGTCCCCGACCCGGTCGCGCGGGCCCGACGGGTGATCTTCCTACGGGTCGGTGGCCGGCGGGCCGGGTGTCGGCCACCTCGCTGCCGATACTGCGGGCATGAGACACGACCGCCCGACGTCCCTGCTGCGCCTCGCCGCGGCCGCCACGGTCACCGCGCTCGTCGCCCTCGGTACCCCGGCCGTGGCCGCCGGCGGTCCGTCGGGCGACGGCTGACGGACAGCGGACGGCGGACCGCCCCGTCGGCCGCCTCACACACGGCCGGCGGGGCGCCCGTCCGCACCTACTGGGTCAGCTTCGCGTCGCCCCAGATCCCCTCACCGACCCAGCAGGAATCCTCTCCCCCACGGGTGTTGATCATCCGCAGGGTGAGCCGGACCGCCTGGGAGACATCCACGTCGATCTTCCTGTCCGACGCGAGGTTCACGGTGTAGCCGGGCTCCGCCAGCCGACCGTCCAGGTAGACCTCGAAAAGCACGTCGACACCCGCCGAGGACTTGTTGCCGAGCCCCACCGTGGCGGTGAACCGCCGCCAGCTCCTGTCGATCGGGTACTCGATCTCCTCCGGCTTGATCCTCCCGCTGCAGTTCCCGTACACGGGCCGGCCGGTGCTGTGCGGGTACTGCTGCCCGTTCACGATCTGGCTCTCGTCGACCAGAGGGCCGTCGAGCGCCTCCAGGTCCGAGAGGAAGACGGACGCGGGCTCGGCCTTCTGCGAGGCGGGGCCCGAGGAGGAGGCCGGGGACGACGGCTGCGGTCCCACCTCCGGCGGCGGGGCCGTCGATGCCGTTGCCGGCGCGGAAGCGGCGGGCGGCGGTGCGGAGCTGCCGGTTCCGGGATCGCCCGACGAGAACCAGCCGAGAACGATGCCGCTGATGATGGTGAGCACACTCCCGATCACGGCGAGCGCCACGCCGGACTTGAAGCTCTCTCCCCGCCACCACGGGCCGTGATTGCCATGTGTCACTGACTGTCCCAGTATGACGATCCATCAGTTCGCTGTTCCGGGAGAGTACACGAGCCCGGGCCGGTCACGAGCGTTGTCTGACCACGGCTAATGGCCACCGACCGGCCGGTCAGTGCCCGGTGCCGCCGAGGCGGGTGCGGCGCTCGCCGGTGACCTGTGAGGCCGGGAGGCGTCCGGCCCTGGAGGTGCCGGTCAGGGTGTCGCCGGCGATCGTCACGGCGAAGGCCGGGTTGAGCCGCAGGGGCCCGGCGACGGCCTGCGTCCAGGTGAGCCGGTCGCCGTCGAGGGCGAGGTCGCCGAGCGGTACTTCTTCGCCGGCCCCGTGGGCGGTGCCGGTCAGGACGCCGTCCTGCTGCCGGATGTCGACCACGGCCTTGATCCTGCCGATGGGGGTGGAGATGACCAGGTTCCAGGTGCCTTCGACGGACATGCTGTCGTTCTTCCTCACGGTGCGGGGACGGGCAGGGTCGTACGGGATCGGACGCCCGGTCAGAATCCGACGGGCTGAGGCCCGCGTCCGTCCCCGGTCGGAGCCGGACCGCGGCACCCGCCCGTGCGGCCGTCTCCCGTACCTCACCCCGGGACAGGTGCAGCGCTGCGGAGCCGGTCAGTGCGGCCGCAGGCCGTCGAAGACGACTTCGTAGATCCGCTCGCGGGCCGACGGGTCCGCGGGGAGTTGTTCCATGGTGGCGCCGGTGCCGACCAGGAGGGCGAGCAGCTCCGGCAGGCCCAGGTCCGGGCGGACGGCCCCGGTTCGCTGGGCTCCGGACAGGAGGCCGGCCAGCTGGGTCCGCATGGCCGTGGTCGACTCCTGGAGGGAGGCGTGGACGTCCACTCCGGCTGCGGCGAGCGCCCGGACGAACTCGTTCTTGCCGGCGGACTGGTCGACCACCAGGCGGAAGCATGCGAAGAAGGCCTCGGCGGGCTCGGCCTCGGCGGCCAGCTGCGCGGTGCGGGCCGTGATGGTCTCCAGTCTGCGCACCATCACCGCCTCCAGCAGCGCCTCCTTGGTGGGGAAGTGCCGGAAGAGCGTGCCGACGCCGACGCCGGCGGCGCGGGCGATCTCCTCGGTCGGCACGCCGACGCCGCGGGTGGTGAACACCTCTGTGGCGGCGTCCAGCAGTTTGGCCCGGTTCCGGGCCGCGTCCGCCCGCAGCGGCCGCTCCGGAGCATCGCTCATCCCGCTCGTTCCCTTTCCGTGCATGGCGGACCGCCCCTGGACAACCGGAGTCACCAGTCCGTATCGTTTGAAACGGAGTCGCCAGTCCGATTCTAGCGACGCCTGTCGATGGGGGTTGATCATGTCCGAAACGCTGTCGCCGCGCGACGTCTTCCTCGAACTGCTCGAGGGCATCACCACGGGGCGGTTCTCCGGGCTGGCCCGGCTCTACGCCGAGGACGCCGTGGTGGAGACCGTCTTCGAACCCGTCGGGCCGCGCCGGATCGAGGGGCGCGGCGCACTCGACGAGCGGTTCGCCGCGGTCGCCGAGCACTCGCCCCTGGAACTCCGGGCCGCGAACGTGGTGGTCCGGGAGACCGACGACCCGGAGGTGGTCGTCGCCGAGTTCGACTACCACGTGCACCACCGCACCACCGGCAGGACCTTCGAGGCCGCCAACATCCAGGTCCTGCGGGTCCGCGACGGACTGATCGTCCACAGCCGGGACTTCCACGACCACCTGGCCCTCATCACGGCCGGCGGCGACCTGCCGCGGCTCGTCGCCGCCCTCGAGGGCCGGTAGCCGGGAACTCGCCGAAAGACGTCGCCCTGCCCGTGGAACTCCCCCGGGCGAGCGGACAGGTAGGGGTGTGGAACTGTCACTGCGGTCCCGGCTGCGCGCCGGGCACCAGAGCGCTTTCGGGGAGATCTTCGATGACCATGCGGACGGCCTCTTCCAGTACGCCCTGCGGGCGTTGGGCGACTGGGCGGCCGCCGAGGACGCCGTCTCGCTGACCTTCCTGGAGGCGTGGCGGCTGCGCGGCAAGCTGCAGGAGGACGGCGGCACCGTACGGCCCTGGCTGTTCGGCATCGCCGCCAACGTGCTGCGCAACACCGCGCGTGCCGCCCGCCGGCACCGGGCCGCGCTGGCCCGGATGCCGGTGCGCGAGACCGTGCCGGACTTCACCGAGGAGCTGGTGGAACGGCTCGACGACAGCGCCCAACTGGCGGCGACCCGCCGGGCGTTGTCCAGGCTGGGACGCGGCGAGCGGGAGGTGTTCGCGCTCTGCGTGTGGTCCGGCCTCGACTACGCGTCCGCCGCCGAGGCGCTCGGGGTGCCGATCGGCACCGTACGGTCCCGGCTCTCCCGGGCGCGGGCCCGCCTGCGAACCCTGGCCGAGGACGAGTTGGCCGCGATGCGGGATCGCACGGAACCCGCCAGGGGCAGCGGACAGGTACGGGGTGGCCGCGTCGGAGCGGTCCGGTCGACACAGGGGAGGGTCTCATGAACGGCATGCCGGAGCAGGACGGGCCGGTGCTTCCCGCCGACCGCCACCAGCTGTTGAGGGAACATCTGATGAGCGAGATCAACAGGGAGAACGCCACGACCGCCCGGCCCGTGCGACGGATCGGCTGGGTGGCCCTGCCCGCCCTGGCCGGCGCGCTGTCGCTGGCCGTGGTGCTGAACACCGGAGGCGGTACGGGCCCGGTGCCGCCGCCCGCGGCGGTCGGACCGGCGTCGCCGGGAACGCCGAACGCATCGGCGGCGTCGGGCACGCCCGTGAAACCGTCCGCCCCGGTGCAGTTGCTCGACCGGATCGCACAGGTGGCGGCGGCCAAGCCCGCCCCGGAGGTGAAGGACAGCCAGTTCGTCCATGTGAAGTCGCTGGTGAAGTTCCCGGACGGAACGCCGGACGGGCCGATCCCGGGCAAGCTCCACGAGCGGGAGGTCTGGCTCTCGGTCGACGGCAGCAGGAAGGGCCTGCTGCTCGACCGCACCCTGGTCTCGGGCACCGACCCGGAGTCCCTCAGGAGGGACGGGGCGAACCCCGACGGCACCCTGCCGCTCGACACCAACACCAGCCCCGACCTGCACGGTCCGACGTACCGGTACCTGGCCGGCCTGCCCACGGACCCGGACGAGATGTTCAAGCTGCTCAACTCCGAACCGCGCACCGAGCGCTGGACGGAGCAGCGCCCCTTCGGCACCATCGGCGACCTGCTGCGCGAGCAGATCGCCCCGCCGGCCGTCGCCGCCGCGCTCTACCGGGCCGCCGCGAAGATCCCGGGGGTCGAAGTGATCGAGGACTCGGTCGACGCCTCCGGACGGCACGGTGTGGCGGTGGGCCTCACCTCGAGCGCCGGCGTCCGGGTCGAGTGGATCTTCGACCGGAAGACCTTCGAGTACCTCGGCGAGCGCCAGATCGTGGTGAGCGCAGGCACCTTCGGCAAGCCCGGCGACGTGGTTGCCGAGACCGCCGTACTGAGCCGGGCGATCGTCGACAAGCCCGGGCAGCAGCCATAGGGCTGAGCCGGCCGTGCGAGGAGCCGCGGCCCGGTCCCGCCGTTGCGTGCGGGCCGGGCCGCGGCGGCGCCCCTGTGGCGGGTATCGGTTCGACGCGCGGACGGACGGCACGATACGGTCACCTGACATGCACAGAGCGCGGGACGGGCGGTAGAGGCCGGGCCCGTACCGGTCGGTGAAGGGCCGTCAATCACACGGTGGGCCTCGCACCGTGGCGGTCGCAGGGGGACGAGGCGGGGGACATGGACGTCGGGGAGAGCGGGAACGCGCACTCGCCGGAGCCGATCGGATCGGTCGGGCAGGGCCGTTACGTGCTGGAGGCACCTCTCGGCGAGGGCGGCATGGGGTCCGTGTACCGCGCCCGGGACACCCTGCTGGGCCGCACCGTCGCGGTGAAGACCCTGCACTCCGACCTGGCCCGCGACCCGTCCTTCCGCGAGCGTTTCCGCCGGGAGGCCCAGGGGGTCGCGGGGCTCAACCACGCCAACATCGTGGCCGTGCACGACACGGGCGAGGACACCGGGGCCGACGGCAGCACCGTCCGGTTCATCGTCATGGAGTACGTGTCGGGCCGGTCGGTGCGCGAGCTCGTCCGGGAGCGGGCGGCCGGTCCCGCCGGCGGCACGGTGCCGCTGGACCGTGCGCTGGCGGTCATCGCCGCCGTGCTGGACGCGCTGGACCACAGCCACCGGCAGGGGCTGATCCACCGGGACATCAAGCCCGCCAACGTGATGACGGCGGACGACGGCACGGTCAAGGTGATGGACTTCGGCATCGCCCGCGCCCTGCAGTCGGACGCCACCGCGATGACCCGCACCGGCACCGTGCTCGGCACACCCCAGTACCTCTCCCCCGAGCAGGCACGGGGGAAGCCGGCCGACGCCCGCTCCGACCTCTACTCCGTCGGCTGCATGCTCTTCGAACTCGCCACCGGCACGGTCCCGTTCGACGGGGAGTCGACGATGAGCGTGCTCTACCAGCACGTCCAGCAGGCGCCGCCGGTCCCGTCCTCGCTCAACCCCTCGCTGCCCCCGGGTGTCGACGCGGTCGTGGCCCGCGCCCTCGCCAAGGACCCGGCGGAGCGGTACCGGAGCGCCCGGGCCATGGCCGACGACGTCCGCCGGCTCGCCGACGGCCGGTCCGCCACGCTGGTCGACCGGCCACACTCCCTGCACTCCGCCGCCACCGTCACGGCGGAGGGCATCGGTGCCGCGGCCGACGCGGACGGCGGCGCGGACGCCCGGCCCGCCGGAGGGACGGGCACGCACGGCGGTGCAGGCTCCGAGGCCGGAGCCGGCCCCGCCGGCGGAGCTCCCCGCGGCGGTGGGACCGGAACCGCAGGAGGGTCCACGGCGCGTACCGATGCCGCGGACGCCTGGGCGGCCGACGCGTTCACGGCGGGCGTCCGGTTGACCTCGGGGATGCTGCAGGCGCACTCCCGGCAGATCCGTCGCTCCCTCAAGGTCGCCGGCTGGGCCTCGCTCCCGGTCGCCGTCCTCGTGCTGGCCGCGGGCGTGCTCGGTGCGCAGTACCTGCTTCCGGGCATCACCACCCACAGCAGCTACACCCCCGACCCGAGGGCGACCGGGGCGTTCATGGGGTGCGACCCGTACGTGTCCCGGGACGGCACCTTCGACCCGCCGTCGTTCACCGGCATGTCCGCGGCCGAGGCGCAGACCTGTGCGGAGATCGCCGGACTCAAGGTGGACCGCAAGACCGTCAGCGGCACCAAGAGCAACAAGGACACCGTCACCCGCCAGGAGCCGGAGACCACCGGGTCGGTCAAGCGGGGGGAGACCGTCACCGTCTGGGTGTCCCAGGGCGGCGACCCGCGGGCCAAGGGCGAGCTCTCGGTGTGCGAGACCGAGGAGCACCACGGCAAGGTTCCCACCCCCTGGCTCAAGGGCAGGACGGCCTCCACGGCCGAGGTCTGCGCCGAGATCGCCCACCTGGTGTTCGTGGAGGCCGGCAGGGTCCAGGACCCGTTCACACCCGCCGGCCAGGTCTCCCGGCAGGAGCCGGAGTCGGAGGACATCGCGGTCGGCGGCACCGTCAAGGTCTGGATCTCCACGGGTGGCGACCCCAGGGCCGTGGGCGAGCTGTCCGGCTGCGACCGCTCGACCGGGGAACGCCCGCAGGCGCCGCAACTCCAGTACAAGACCGTGGAGGCCGCGCGCGCCTGCGCCGAGATCGGCGGGCTCAAGCTGGAGGAGCACCACGTGCCGGACAACATCTGGCCGCGCGGCGAGGTGGTCAAGCAGGAGCCGGACAGCGCCGCCCGCATCGACCCGGGCAGCACCGTCAAGATCTGGGTGTCGACCGGCGCACCGTGACACCGCGCCGACGCGGACCGGTGCCGGCACTGCCGTCACGGTCCTTTCCACGTCCGGCCCTCCGCCAGATCACCACCATCCCCAGCGCCAGGACACCCAGCGCCACGACGACGATCGCGACCTTGACCGCACGGTCCAGCAGCAGGTGGTGCAGGAGTTCGGACGACTCCACGGCGAGGCCGGTCACCGCCGGCCGTCCGTCCGCCGCGACCAGGAGCTGCCGCTGCCGCTGCTCCTGCTCTCGAGCTGCCGGGCGACGGCGCGCAGCCCGGCCTTCACCACGGGGTCCGCGTACCGGCGCACCTCGTCGAGCCTGCCCCTGCGCTTGAAGTGCAGGGCGACGGCGAAGACCAGCAGCGCCAGCACGACGAGACCGCCGACGACCAGGCCGAACCTGATCAGCATGAGATTGAGGAACGTCTCCACGAGGAACCCTCCATCGGTTTTATCACGGCTGTGATACATCCCGTTGTATCACAGCCGTGATAGAAAGGTTCCATGCCCAGGTACGTGGATCCGGAGGCACGGCGCCGCCTCGTCGTCAATGCGCTGTTCCGCGTCGTCGTCCGCGACGGACTCCAGCGCACCTCGCTGCGCGCCGTCGCCGACGAGGCCGAACTCAACATCGGCTCGCTGCGCCACTACTTCGCCGGTCAGCAGGACCTGATGCGGTTCGCGATGCAGTCGATGCTCGACCGGGTCGGCGGTCGGCTGCTCGAACACCTCGGCCGGATCGGGGACCTCGACCGCCTGCCCCGGCCGGAACGACTCCGGCTCGCAACCGGGCTCCTGGCCGAGCTCCTGCCGCTCGACGAACGCCGCCGCGCCGAGGTCACCGTCTTCCTGGACTTCAACACGGCCGCCCGCACCGACCCCGCCTTCGGCGACCTGACGCACCGGGCCGCCGAAGGCACCAGAAAGCTGGTGCACCGGGTGCTCGCCCGGCTCGAGGCATCGGGCACCCTGCGCCCCGGGCTCGACCTCGGCCTGGAGACCGAACGGCTGACGGCCCTGCTCGACGGCCTCGGCCTCAGCGGCGTACTGCACCCCGACATCCTGGACGCCCGGGCGTGCCTCGACGTGCTGAGCGCACATCTGGAAGATCTGGCACGGCCCGCCGGGCCTTCCGCGTCCGCGAACTGATCCCGGTCGGCCGGGCCTTCGGAAGCAGCGCCCCGGCCACGGCGACCGCCGCGTTGGCCTCGGCGACCAGGTGGAGCTCGTCCGGCGGCCGCTCCCCCGTCACCTCTGCGGCAGCGCGGACCCGTTCCCACAGCTCGGGCTGCTCCTGTGGCGTGGCCGCCACCGCGTTCGGCACGGGGCCGAGGCGTCCGGCCCGACGGGGCCTACCGCCCCCCGTTGACCAGGGCGGACGCCCCCCGCCGTTCTCAAGGGCACTCGGGTGGTCGGCTCAGGGGCGCACACCGATCAGCGGCCCGCCGCGGCAGTGAGGTCGAACGGGTCGTGGGCGCAGATCAGCCGGACCTCGTCGGCGTGGGTGCGGCGCAGGTCGCAGAGGCGTTCGAGGGTCTCGCGGCGGGCGCGGTCGTCGACGGCCACCAGGCGTTGAAAGGCCGTCAGGCCGAGCGGGCGGCGCGGGGATCGGGGGTCGACGTCGGTGTGCGAGAAGTACGCGTCGCCGCAGTGGAGCAGCCAGCCGTCGGCCTCGCGGACGGCGACGCCGCAGTGGCCGCGGGAGTGGCCGGCCAGCGGCACCAGGAGCAGGTCGGGCACTTCGCCCGGCAGGATCCGGATCCCCTGCAGGCCGTACCAGCTCTCGGTGGCACGCTCCCGCGGGTGTTCCACCCAGAGCGGGCCGTGCGCCCACTGCGCCGGGAGGTAGCGGTCCCGTTCTGCGCGGGTGGACCGGGCCCGGGCGGCCCGGAGTTCGTCGTCGAGGACGTGGATCCGGGCGTGCGGGAAGTCGCCGATCCCGCCCGCGTGGTCCAGGTCGAGGTGGGTCAGCACGATGTGGCGCACGTCCTCGGGTCGGTACCCGAGCGCGCGGACCTGGTGCAGTGCCGTGCGCGCGAGGTCGAGCCGGGGCCTGACGACCGACAGGAACTGCCGGCCGAGCCGCCGCGGGTCGGCGACGTCGTCGGCCCCGAATGCGGTGTCGACCAGGATCAGCCCCGTCGGGCCCTCGATCAGCAGGCAGTGTGCGGACAATCTGCCGACCAGCGGTCCGCCGCTGCCGAGCAGGAGTCGGCCGCCGATGGGGCACATGGTGGCGCAGTCCAGGTGGTGCACTCGCACGGGGCCTCCAGGCGTCTCGGACGCCGGCGGGCGTCGTGGCCGGTCGTCGTGGTCTGCGGACGGTGCCGGGGCATCGATGCCGCGCGGCAGCGTACCAGCGGGTAGGAATCACGCGGCACCCACGCGTACGCGACCGGCGCGGCCGCCGTCGGAAGAAACCTCTGATGGTGCTCAAGTCCGGCTTGGAGGAGTCCAGTTCGGGAATTCGTCCGTTCAAGCCGACGGCAGCGGTCGCTGCAGTGCTCCCCCGCCGCCGCCCCTTCCCGCACCCGGAGGTCGATGATGGGAACGTTCTGGGCGGCCTGGGCACTGGCCGGGCTCGTCACTGCTGCACTCCTGCTCCTGTGGCCGCTGCGCGGCCGGACGGACGGCCTGACCACCGCGCACCTCGCGGCACTCCGTGGGGGTTCGAGGGCCGCCCTCGTGGTCGCCGTCGTCGAATACCGGCTCGCGGGCCCGCTCGACGCCGACCGCGGCGGACGGCTGCGGCTCCAGGGGTCGGCGAAGCCGCCCGGCACGCCGACACCACTGCACCGGGCGGTGCGCAGCGCTCTGGCGAGACCGCTCGCGCTCGCCGACGTGGCGGCGCTGCCCGTGGTGCTCCGGGCCCGGCGCGGGCTGCGGCGGGAGCTGGTCGCCCGTCACCTGCTCTGCGGGCGCCTCCGGAGGACCGCGGCGTACGTGGTCGCACTTGGCGCCGCGGGCGCTGCGGCGGCCGCGATCCTGCACGGCTCCGCCGTCCTGGGCGCACCGGTCGTCGCAGCGTGCCTGGCACTGTTCGCCGCAGGCCCCCGGACCGCCGCCGGCCGCCGCGAGCTCGCCCGCCGGAGGCGGCTCCACCCGCTGCCCCCGGCCCCTCGGACGGCGGCCCGCCCGGTGGACCGCCCCGGACCGGCCGACGAGGCAGCCCTGCTGGTCGCGCTCCACGGGCGCCGCGCCCTGCGGGTCCTGCTGCCGGTCTTCGCGGCCCGGACCGGCATGCTCGGCGGGCGGACGGCCAGGGACGTCGTCAGCCGTTCCGACCGCGTTGTGGGCTACTCCGAGTACTGGGCCCTCGGCTCCGGCTCCACCGGCCCCGGCTCCGACTCCACCGGCCCCGGCATCTGAATCGGCCGGTCGGCCGGTGGACCGGCGTGGTGCCACTGCTGCGCGAAGCGCTCCTCGACCGGTATCGGGACACCGCGCACGCGGACCGACACTCCCTCGGGCGGAGCGTCGGTCCGGCGGCGGGGACGTTCGAGCCGTCCGCCGGTCAGTCGGGTCAGGGTCGCCGCTGCCCCGCCCGTACGGCGGTGCGGTGCTCGGCCGGCCGGGCCGCGGCCGGCGTCGGGCCGGCGGTGTGGCGTCCGGGGAGGGCGAGCCGGGCGGCGACCGCGCCGATCAGGCAGACGCCGGCGGCCACCAGGCAGGCCAGGTGGAAGGCGTCCATGAAGGAGGACTGGACGGCGGTCAGCAGGTCGGCCCGGCCGAGGCCCGCGGCGGTGCCGAGGGCGGATGCGACCGAGTCCTCGGCGGCCGCGGCGGTGTGCGGCGGCAGGCCGGCGAAGGCGGTCTCGGCGAGGCGGCTCGCGTAGAGCGAGGTGAACACCGAGCCCAGGACGGCGACGCCGAGCGTGCCGCCCGCCTCGCGGGTGGCGTCGTTGACCGCGGAGCCGACACCGGCCTTGGCCGGCGGCAGCACGCTGAGGATCGACTCGGTGGCCGGGGCGGTGGTCAGTCCGAGGCCGAGGCCGATCAGCACCATCTGGCCGACGATCCGTTCGTAGGACATGAAGGCGGGCGAGGCCGCGATCCAGGCGAAGGAGATGCCGAGCAGGACGAGGCCGGTGGTGACCACGGCGCGGGTGCCGAGCCGGGCGACCAGGGCGACCCCGCCGAGCGAGCCGACGGCGATGGTCAGCGCGACCGGCAGGATGCGCACACCGGTGGAGAGCGTGCCGTAGCCACGGATGAACTGGAAGTACTGGGTCACCAGGAAGATGAAGCCGAAGAGGGCGAAGAAGGCGAGGGTGACCGAGCCACTGGCGGCCGAGAAGGCCGGGGTGCGGAAGAGCGTCATGTCGATCATCGGGTGGGCGCGGCTGCGCTCGATCCGGACGAAGGCCGCGGTGAGCACGGAGGTGGCGGCGAAGCCGGCCACGGTGGCGGGGGCGCCCCAGCCGCGGTTCGGCGCCTCGATGATCGTGTAGACCAGGATGCCGATGGCGGCCGAGGAGGCGGCCAGCCCGGGCAGGTCCAGGCGCGCAGCGGCGGGTTCGCTCGACTCCGGCACCCAGGCCCAGGTCGCGGCCAGTGCGACGAGCGCGACCGGCACCAGCGCCAGGAACACCGACGGCCAGCCGAAGTGGGCCAGCAGCAGGCCGCCGACCACCGGGCCGACCGCGACGCCGAGGCCGGTGACGGCGCCCCACACGCCGACCGCCTTGGCCCTGGAACGGCGGTCGGGGAAGGTGTTGGTGATGATCGACAGCGTGGTGGGGAAGATGATCGCCGCACAGGCGCCCATGGCGAACCGGGCCGCCACCAGGGCCGCCGGTGAACCGGCCGCGCTGCCGAGCGCACTGGTGGCGGCGAACCCGGCGAGCCCGAGCAGCAGGGCGGGCCGGCGGCCGAACCGGTCGCCGAGCGAGCCCGCGGCGAGCACCAGCGCGGCGAAGGCCAGGTTGTAGCCGTCGACGACCCACTGCAGGTCGCGGGTGGTGGCGCCCAGCTCCCGGCTCAGGTCCGGCAGGGCCACGTTCACGATCGTGGTGTCGAGGTTGATCGCGAAGGCGGCGAGGCAGACCGTGGCCAGGACGAGCGCGCGGCGGCGAGGGGTGAGGGCGGGCATGAGCGGCTCCATCCGCCGGGCATGTTGACAGCGACAACATGCGGTGATTGACACGTTTCCACCCAAAGTGGACACTGTCAACACCTGGCCCCGAAGGCGGTGAAACCTTGGAGAAACGGACATATCACCACGGCAACCTCCGCGAGGCCCTGGTCACCGCCGGCGTCGCGCTGGCCCGTGCCGGCGGGCCGTCGGCCGTGGTGCTGCGCGCAGTCAGCCGCGAGGCCGGCGTCTCCCACAACGCCGCCTACCGGCACTTCGCCGACCACCGGGAGCTGCTGGCCGCCGTCGCCGCCCGCTGCATGGAACAGCTCGGCCTGCTGATGGTCCGCCGCACCGACCAGGTCGCCGAGGAAGAACCGGTCCCCCGCGCCTGGGCCCGGCTGGCGGCCATCGGCCGCGCCTACGTCGACTTCGCCCTCACCGAGCACGGCTGGTTCCGCACCGCCTTCTCCGGCGCCGCCGCGCACGGCGGCGGGCTGCCACGACCGGATCCCGGGGCCGGCAGCACCGACCCGTACACCCTGCTCGCCGCCCGCCTCGACGAGCTCGTCGAGGTCGGCGCGATCCCGCCCGAGCGGCGGCCCGGCGCGGAGTACGCGGCCTGGTCCGCCGTGCACGGCCTGGCCGACCTGCTCGTGGACGGCCCGCTGCACGACCTCCCCGCCGACCGGGTGCGGCTCGCCGTCGAGACCGTGCTCGCCACCGTCGCCCGCGGGCTCTGAGGGCGGCGCCGCCGGCCACGGCCCGCCCGGGACATGGGTGTTGAGCGTTTCGAGCTGCTCGGCCCCCCACACGGCGTGGTACTCGGCGGCCTGCAGGAGCGCGTCACTGAATGCGGTGGTCACGGACCGTTCCTACCGCCCACCACCGACACCCGCGCCACCGGGACCGCCGGGTGCCCTTCGCCCGGAGGGCCGGTGCGGGAGCCCGGCTCGACAGTTGTACGGCGCACCCGCTCTACCGGCGGTCTTCCCGGCCGACCGTTCCCGACCGCACGCTCCCTGCGTCCGTCGGTAAGTGAACCCCGCCCTGCACGACGCGATTCCGTCCGTAGGGTGGTCCGTTGATCACCCATCAGGTGATCGGCACACCGGAAGACCCCGACGCAAGGACGTGAGGATGACGACCACCCGCCGCCGGCTCCGCGCCGTGACCGTACCCGCGGCCGTGGCGGCCGCCCTGCTGGGCACCGCCGCACCTTCCTCCTCGGCCGCCCCCTCCCAGGCCGTCTACGGTGAACTCGCCCTCAACGGCACGTTCGCCTCCGGGACCGCCTCCTGGTGGTCGCAGAAGGCCGCTCTCGCCGCAACGGGCGGCGCCCTGACGGCGACGGTCGAGTCCAGGACGTCGGCCGGCGGCCCGGTGAACCTCTGGGACGCGATGGTCGGCCAGGCCGACCTCAGGCTGCGCAAGGGCGCCCGCTACACGCTCTCGTTCGACGCGAAGGCCACCGCCGCAGCGGCGATCAAGGCGACCGTCCAGCTCAACGACGGCCCCTGGACGACGACGCTGGCCGAGGACGCCGCCGTCGGTACCGCGTCCAAGCACTTCAGCTGGACGTTCACCTCGCAGGTCGACACGGTCGACGGCGCGATCACGCTCCAGCTCGGCGGCCTGCCGGCCAGGACGGTGTTCACCTTCGACAACGTCTCGCTGACCACCTCCACCGCCCGCGAGGGCTTCTACGTCGACCCCGGCAACAACGCCGCCACCTGGGTCGGCAAGCACCCCGCGGACGGCCGCGCCGCGAAGATCGGGTCGGCGATCGCGGACCGGAACACGGTGAAGTGGTTCGGCGACTGGGACGCCGACGGCAACCCGGCCACCGGCATCGGCGCGGAGGTCGGCGGCTACGTGGGTGCCGCGGCCGCCCAGGGCCGGCTGCCCGTCCTGGTCGCGTACGACATCCCCGGGCGGGACTGCGGCGGGGCCTCCTCGGGCGGCGCCGGCGACCCGGCCAAGTACAAGGCCTGGATCGACGAATTCGCCCGGGGCATCGCCGGACGCCCCGCCGTCGTCGTCCTGGAGCCGGACGCCGTGGCCCAGTCCTCGGACGCGGGCTGCATGAAGGGCGGCGAGCAGGCGCGGTTCGACATGCTCCGGTACGCGGCACAGCGCCTGCAGCAGCAGGGCGGCCTCGTGCAGACGTACCTGGACGCGGGCAACGCCACCTGGACGCTCGGCCCGGACCTGGACGACACCCGGGGCATCGGCCTCGGGCGGATGGCGGAACTGCTCGACAGCTCCGGCGTCTCGATGACCCGCGGCTTCGCGGTGAACGTCTCCAACTTCGACTCCGACGCGGTCTCCGACGACTACGGCAGCCGGCTGGCCGCCCGGCTCAAGGCCGACCGGGGCATCGTCTCCCGCTGGGTGGTGGACACCTCGCGCAACGGCAACGGCGGCTACCTGACCCCGGGTGTGCCGGGCAGCGGGCACGTGGGCTTCTGCAACCCCGCCGGACGCAAGCTCGGCGTCACCTCCCGTGCGGGCAGCGGCGCAGCCGGCACCGCCGAGTACCGCCTCTGGATCAAGAGCCCGGGCGACTCGGACGGCAACTCCGCCCAGTGCCCGGCCGGTTCCCCCGCCGCCGGTGTCTTCTCCCCCGAGCTCGCGGAGGCCCTGATCGACGGCCGCTGACCGTCCGGGCCGGGGCGACATGTGGACAGGTCCTCTGTTGAGCCCTCAAGCAATGGTGTTGAGCCCTCAAGCAACGAACCGGCCCGCCCGTCCCGGGAACTGTGCCCAGGTCATGCTCAGTGTTCGTGGGGGCAACAGGGAGTTGGCTCCCGGAGAGGGGTGTTGCACGGGCCGGTTCGAGGGGACACTGGGAAGCGGGGTTCGCCCAGAGCAACAAGGAAGCCGCCCATGAACACCGACCCCGACACCACCGCGTCACCCGTCCACCGCGCCGCCCCTGCGGGTCACCCGTACGACCCCGGGAGGCGGCCGTCGTGAGCATTCGACCCGCCCTGCACCGACTGGGCACCGTCGCCGCCCGGCGCACGATCGTCGTCACCACCGCCCTCGCGACCGCGGCCGCCCTCGGCACCGCCGCCCCGCTCGCGGCCGGGGCCGCCACCCCGGACCAGGGCCAGTTGTACTCCTGGGTCAGCGACGGCTGGGGCGGCGGCACCATCACCAGCCAGCCGGCCGGCATCAACTGCCACCAGGAGGCGTGGGAGCCGTACAGCGACACCTACCAGGAGTACCCGACCGGCTCCTGCGCCGCGTCCTTCCCGGTCGGCACCACCGTCACCTTCACCGCGACGGCCGACCCGGGGTCGTACGTCAACGCCGGCCCCGACCCGGTCAGTGTGACCGTCCGATCCGGCTACAACAGCGTCTGGGTCATGTTCTGCCCGCAGGACGACCTCTGCTCGAGCGGATGACGCGTTAGAAAACACCGGGAATCGCTCCGGGCCGGCACGGCCGTCCAGAAGCAGCCGTGCCGTGGTCCCTGCTCCGCGCTCCTACCCGGCGCCCGTGCCGTCCCGATCGGGGCGGCCGGGCCCGGTCAGGCCGTGGAGCAGGAGGTCCGTGAGGGTGTCGACGACCTCCTCGTCGGGCCTGCCGGCCGACTCCGAGGTGAGCAGCGCGTAGGCGAGCATCGAGAGCATGCCGCCCATGGCCGCGGCCACGAGGGTGGGGTCGCCCGGCAGGGGGTTGCCGCGGTCGCGCATGTACTCCAGGTGGTCGCGGAGCATGTCGGTGTCCTGGGTGAGGCGTTGCCACGCCCGGCCGGAGTGCGGGGCGTCGGCCATGGTCGACTCGAACAGCGCGATCACGACCGGCAGGTTGTCGCGCATGGTCCGCCAGGCCGCCTCCAGGTGGGTGTGGAGCTGTTCCCGGTCCGCCAGGTCGTGGTCGCGCGGATGGCCGCCGTGTTCCCGGACGTGTTCCCGCGCCTGGCCGTGGACCTCGGCGAGGAGCGCCTGGAGGAGTTCCTCCTTGTCGGCGAAGTGGGCGTAGAAGGAGCCCGTGGCCCGCCCGGCGTCGGCGGTGATGTCCGTGATCTTCGTGTTCAGGTAGCCGCGTTCCACGAACTGCCGGCGGGCGGCTTCCAGGAGCGCCGCCCTGGTTTCGGCTGCCCTCGCCTTGCGTACGCCCATGCGGCACTTCCCTTCTTGACCGGCGATCCGGCCCCCAGCATACTGACGGCGAGTTCAGTGAATCTGGATTCAATGAATCAGAATTCATGGAGGGGACATGAAGGTCGTCGTGGTGGGGGCCGGGGTGGCCGGGGCCGCGGTCGCGGTCGCGTTGCGCAGGATCGGCGCGGAGGTGACGGTCCACGAGGCGTACGAGGACCCGGCCGGGCCGGTCGGCTCGTTCGTGAGCCTGGCGGTCAACGGGCTCCGCGGCCTGGACGCCCTCGGATGTCTGGACGAGGTCCGGGCCGCCGGCTTCCCGGTCGCCCGGCAGCGGATGTGGGCCGGCGACACGGGCAGGTTGCTCGGCGACGTACCCCGTGGACGGGCGGCGGACGACCCGCTGCACAGCGTCACCCTGATGCGCGCCGACCTGGTCGGGGTGCTGCGGACCGCGGCCGGGCGGGCGGGGGCCCGCATCGTCACCGGCCACCGACCGGCACCCGCCGACCCGGACCTCGCCGACGCCGACCTGGTGATCGGCGCCGACGGGATCCGGTCGGCGACCCGCCGCGGCCTGGACCCGTCCGCACCCGAGCCCGCCTACGCCGGCCTCTACAGCGTCTCGGGCGTCTCGGACGGGGTCCACGGCGATCCCGGGACGTTCAACATGACCTTCGCGAAGTGCGGCGTGTTCATCCATCTGCCCGCGCCCGACGGCACCACCTGGTGGTCGGCCCAGGTGGCCGCACCCCGCGCGCCCGACCTCGCCGCGGTCGGCATCGCCGAGTTGAGCGGGCTGTACCGCACGGAGCAGCGGCCCCTCGACGTCCTCCGGGCCGCCCAGCGGATCGACGCCGCGACCCTGCACCACGTCCTCGCTCCGGTGCCGCGCCGGCACGACGACCGGACCGTGCTGATCGGCGACGCCGCGCACCCCGTCGGGGCGGGCCAGGGGGCCTCCATGGCGATCGAGGACGCCGTGGTCCTCGCCCGCGAGCTCCACCGGGCGGCCACCGTCCCCGCCGCCCTGGCCGCCTACGACGGGCTCCGCGACCGGCGCATCGGCAGGATGGCGAAGGCCGCGAGCGCGAACCGCGACGCCAAGACCGCCGGCCCGGTCACCGCCCGGCTCCGGAACCTGGTCATGCCGTTCGTCTTCCCCCGGTTCTACCCCCGGGCGACGGGCTGGCTGTACGACTACGAACCGGGCGGGCTCCCGGCCGGCCGGTGACCGCCGGGGCGCCTGCCGCCGGGCCCGGCGCGTCCGCCCGACGCGGGCTGCGCCCGGTCCGGACGTGCGGGCCGGGCGGGGCCCATGAAGGCCCTGCGCTCGTCCTCGCCCATGCCGCCCCACACCCCGTAGGGCTCGCGGACACCCAGGGCGTGGGCCAGGCATTCGGCCCGCACCGGGCAGTGCCCGCATATCCGCTTCGCGGCTTCCTCCCGTTCGTCGTGGGCCCGGCCGCGTTCTCCGGGCGGGTGGAAGAACAGCCCCGCGTCGGAGCCTCGGCAGGCGCCTTGCAACTGCCAGTCCCAGCGCTGGTGGAGCGGACCGGGAAGCCGGGAGGTCACAGTCACGACAGATCGTTCCTTTCGCGTCGGTGAACGGCGGCGGCCCCGTGACCGGCGCCGCGCCTCGTGCACCGCGCCTTGCCCGGATCGGCCGCGGCACACCCGGATGCGGCGAAACGACGGACGACCGGCCCGCCGGGCGGCGGCGGCCCGCTCCGGGTGCCCGGGAGTGCAGGCGGTCCGCGCGTCGCCCAGGATCGAGGAGGGGGACCGTCCACGGAGCTTGGAGGGAAGTTGTTGGGACACCTGGGCGAAGGACGGGGAGAACGTCCGGCCGGCCGCAGCATCGGGTACTTCGCGGGAATCGCCCCCTGGGTCGTCTTCGACGTGGTGGCGGGCCCGAGCACCTGGGAGTACGCGGCCCTGGCCGCCCTGGTCACCGGCGTCGTCCTGGGCTGGCCGACGGGCGGGCGGCGGGGATGGAAGCTCCTGAACGTGGTCGGGATCGCCTTCTTCGCGGTCATGACCGTGCTGGCGCTCGTCCTGGACCAGCAGGACCTGGACTGGTTGGAGACGTACGCGCAGGTCATCTCCTCCGGCGTGCTGGCGGTGGTGGCGTTCGCCTCGCTGCTGTTCGACCCGTTCACCGCCCAGTACGCGCGGGAGTCGGTCCCGGAGGAGTACTGGGACAACCCGGTCTTCCGGCACGTCAACCGGGTGCTCACCGCGGTGTGGGGACTGACCTTCGCGCTGATCTCGGTGCTGGGGGCGATCGCGGTGCACACGACCGGAGGGGACGACTGGCTCAACTGGGTGATCCCGGTCGTGCTGATCGTGGCCGCCGTCAAGTTCACCGTCCACTACCTCGGCGCGGTGCGCCGCCGGACGGCGGACGTCCCCGGGACCGGCGACGGGGATCCGGCCGGAGCGCCCCGCGGCCGCGAGCAGCGCCGCGGGCCGGGCTGACGACCCGCTGCCCGTCGGCACCTCGCGGGCCGGGGCTCCGCCGTGACCGGCGGGGCCGCGGCCACCGGCTTGCCGCGACGGCCGACCACTCTCGGCGGGACGGCCGGGTGAGCCACCAGCGCCTCGCCGAGCTGCTCGGCGTCTCGCGCGAGGCGGCCCGGGTGCGGGTGCACCACTCCGCCGGCGGCCCGCGCCTCCCGGGTGGCGAGCCGTCGGCGGCCGCCTGCTATCACCTGCTATCTTCGGCGGTATGGCGAAGACTCAGGTGGGCGCCCGCAGGGGCGGGGCCGCCGACCGCGGCGGCCGTCCGGCCCGCGGGATCGAGGCGGCGTGATCCTGCACGTCGATCTCGCGTGGATCCTCGAGGTGGCCGAGCGGGCGGGGGTGGGCGATCCCGCTCCGGTCGACTACGGCGTGGCGATCGCCGCCGTGGAGCGGCACCGGGCGGTGGTCGCCGGGCGGGACGTCTACGACGGGGCCTTCGCGAGGGCCGCGGCCCTCGCGCACACGCTCGGCCGGCTGCCCTGGCTGGAGCGCTCCAACCTCCGGGTGGCCGTGGCCGTCGCGCACGGCTACCTGGTGGCCAGCGGGGTCGCGGTCAGGCTGGACCAGGAGCGGGTCACCTCCATGGCCGCCGAACTGGGGCGCGCGGGCTCCACCGCGGCCGACCTCGCCGCCGTCCTGCGGACCTGGGCGGCCTGAACATCAGCCGGTCCCGAGCCCCGCACGGCGGGCGAGCCGGCGGGCGCGGGCGGCGGCCAGGTCGCGGCGCAGTTCGTCCTCCGGGATCTCCGGCGGAAGGCCGCGGGCCCCGGGGTTCTGCCGCCGGCAGTCACATGGCCTGCGGTGGGTACGGCCCTCGGTCGTGGTGTCCAGCGCCGCCAGCGCTTCGGTGAGGCGGGTGCTGCCGCAGCCCTCGGCGGCGTCCCACGCCCGGTCGGCCGCCTCCAGCAGCCGCAACTCCCAGTGCAGGACGCAGTACGGGCAGGCCGGCCACGGCTCCCGGTTCACCGCCACCAGCTCCCTCAGGGCGTCGCCGGCCGGTTCGGGCACAGCACCGCCGTCGGCCGCCCGCAGGAGCAGGAGGCCGGCCGTCTCCGGCCCCAGCGGGTCGCACCAGAGGAGCTTGAGCATCCCGGAGGCCAGGACCTCGTCGCCGTGGTCCGGATCGGGCGCGACCAGGAGGACACGGGTCATCAGCTGCTGGTCCCCGGGCACCTCGCGCTCCCCCGCCCTGCGCCGCACCTGCCAGTCCAGCTCGAACCGCGCACTGCCCCCGCCGTCCACGGGCTCCACCGGGAACTCCAGGACGCACTGCCGACCGACACGCACCACCGGTGTGAGCTCCACCCCCGTCACCGCACCGTCCGCGGCCTCGTGCAGCAGCCGCGTCCGTACCACCGGACGGCCCAGCGGCATCACCAGCCGCAGCACGACCGCGCGGGCCGGCCCGCCGGGCGCCGGCGGGAGCACCTCCACCACCGACCGGCCGCCGTCCAGGCCGACCGGCACCAACTCCTCGTGTTCGACGACCAGCTGTCGATCCATCAGTGCCCCCGTCCCGCCGACGCCTCCACCGGGACGACGCCCGCGTCGGCCGACCGGTTGCACACCGCCCGGCAGGCCGGGCATCGGACGTGGCCGGAGCCGCTCGAACGGCTCGACGGGCCGGGCCCGGAACACCGCACCGCGAACGGGCGGTCGAAATTCACTCCCTTGTGTCGGCGGCCGGCCCTAAGGTGCATCCCAGCCAAGATCAGGGAGCATGTCCGTGAGCCAGACCTTCCGCGTCGATCTGCGGGGAATCGTCGATCTGCTGAGCCATCACCTGTACACCAGCCCGCAGGTGTACGCCCGCGAGCTGCTGCAGAACGCGGTCGACGCGATCACCGCCGTCCGCCGGGACGCCGCGGGGACGGCGCCGCACAGCGGCCGGATCGCCATCACCTCCGGCGACGCGACCGGGGACGGTTCGCTGACCGTCAGCGACAACGGCATAGGCCTGAGCGAGGCCCAGGTCCACGAGCTGCTGGCGACCATCGGCCGCAGCTCCAAGCGCGACGACCTGGGCTTCGCCCGGCACGAGTTCCTGGGCCAGTTCGGCATCGGCCTGCTGTCCTGCTTCATGGTCTCGGACGCGATCGAGGTGACCACCCGCCGCGCCGGCGAGCCCACCGTGCTGTGGCGCGGCCGCTCCGACGGCGGCTACGAGGTCGAGCGGGCCCCGGCCGACCGGCAGCGCGAGGAGGTCGGCACCACCGTCACCCTGCGCCCCCGCCCCGGCTGCGAGCACTTGCTGACCCGCCGCGCGGTGACCGGGCTGGTCACCCACTACGGCGCGCAGCTGCCGCACCCGGTCACGGTCGACGGCGAGACCGTCACCGGCGGCCGGGCCCCGTGGGAGCGGCCCGACGGGGAGAGCCCGGCCGCGCGCCGGGCCCGGCTGGAGGCCTACTGCGAGGACGTCTTCGGCTTCACGCCGTTCGACGTGGTGGACGTCGCCGTCGCCGAGGCCGGCCTGCGCGGGGTGGCGTTCGTGCTGCCGATGCCGGCCAACCCTGCCGTCCCCGCCGCCCACCGGGTGTACCTGAAGCAGATGCTGCTGTCCGAGGGCGCCGAGCGGCTGCTGCCGGAGTGGGCGTTCTTCGTCCGCTGCGTGGTGGACACCGCCGAACTCCGGCCCACCGCGAGCCGCGAGGCGCTGTACGAGGACTCGCTGCTGGAGGCCACCCGGGACGCGCTCGGCGAGCAGCTGCGCGGCTGGCTGGTGCGGCTGAGCGTGCAGGAGCCGGCCCGGCTGCGGGCGTTCCTGCGCGTGCACCACCTGGGCGTCAAGGCGCTCGCGCTGCACGACGACGAGATGCTGCGCCTGGTCACGGAGTTCTGGCCGATGGAGACCAACGTCGGCCCGCTCACCCTCGCCGAGTTCACCGACCGCTACGGGCTGCTGCGGTTCACCCCGCTGCTCGACGAGTTCCGCCAGCTGGCACCGGTGGCCGCCGCCCAGGGCCTGGCCGTGGTCAACGCCGGCTACGTCTACGACGCCGAGCTGATCGACCGGCTCGCCACCACGGACCGGCAGTTGGAGGTCGAGCAGCTGCGCGCCGCCGACCTGGCCACGCACCTGGAACGGCTGGACGCGGCCGAGGAGCAGGCGCTGGCACCCGTCCTGGCCGGGGCCGACCGGGTGCTCGCCCGGCTCGGCTGCGACCTGCTGGTGCGCTCCTTCGAGCCGTCCGGCCTGCCCGCCCTGTACCTGCTGGACGAGGACACCGCGTTCCAGCTGGACGTCCGCGGAGCCCGCGAGCAGGTGGACGAGACCTGGGCGGCGATCCTCGGCAGCTTCCAGTCCGCCGCCGAGCCCCGGCCCCGCCTGGTGCTCAACCACCGCAACCCGCTGGCCAGGCAGGTGCTGACGCTGACCGACCCCGGGCTGCAGGAGATGTGCCTGGAGGGCCTGTACGTCCAGGCCCTGCTGCTCGGCCACCACCCGCTGCGCCCGGCGGACACCGCGGCGCTCAACCAGTCCTTCCTCGGCCTGATCGGCCGGGCCGTCGCCGGGGGTGCCGCATGAGCCGTACCGAGCAGGAACTGCAGGAGCTCTACCGCAGCACCCACGGCATGCCGGCCGGCCCGGCGAAGTTCGCCGCGCTGGAGGAGGTGATCCGCCACGCCGACGCGCTGGGGCTGGTGGAGTTCGCCTTCGGCGTCCGCATGTCGGCCACGTCGGTGTTCCAGCACAGCTGGGTGCCGTCCAGGGCGTTCCTCACCTTCTCCTGGTGCCTGGCCGCCTACGACCGGGAGCCCGAGCGCTTCGCCGGCCACCACGAGCACACGCTGCTCTGGCAGTTCAAGTGGATGGTCTACAGCGTCCAGCAGTTCCCCGACGTCCCGCTCGGGCGGACGCTCGACCTGCTGGACGACATGGAGCGGCGCTACCGCCGCGGCGGCCACAGCATGCACGCCGTCCTCCAGCACCGCGGCCTGGTCGCCGAGAGCCTCGGCGACCTCGAGCAGGCGCAGGACTTCTACGAGCAGATGGCGCTGACCCGCCGTGACGGGCTGTCCGACTGCTCCGGCTGCGTGCCCAGCAGCCAGGTGCGGACGCTGGTGGCGCTCGGCCGGGACGAGGAGGCGATCCGTATCGGCGAGCCCGCTCGGCGCTCCGGCTGCACCGAGCAGCCGCAGTGGATCAACTCCGAGCTGCTGCTGCCCTACGTCCGCACCGGCCTCGGCGAGCAGGCCGCCGAGGCGCACCGCAGCGCCTACCGCCGCATCCGCGACAACCCGCACCACCTGGGCGAGTTGGCCTCCAACGTGCTGTTCTGCGTGTACTCCGGGAACCTGGGACGCGGCCTCGACCTCGTCGAGCGCCACCTGTCCTGGCTGGACCGCGCGCGCACCCCGTTCGCGGAGATGGAGTTCGCCGCGGCGGCCGCAGCCGTCCTGTCCGCCGTGGAGGCCGGGGGCGAGGGTGCGTCGACCCTGCGCTTCCCCGCGGTGGAGGGCCGGCGCCGCCCGGACGCCCGGGTCGCCGACCTCGCCGCGGAACTGCGGGCACGGGCGCTGTCCGTCGCGGCCCGCTTCGACACCCGCAACGGCAACACGTACCAGAGCACCCGGATGCGGGAGTGGATGAACGCCGGGCCGATCGGCGAGCCGACCCCGCTGTCCGTCTTCGAGCGGGGCCTGCAGGACCGCGGCGGCGAGAAGGTCCGCCGGCTGGTCGACCGGGTCGCGGCACTGACCGCCGCGGGCGACCTCGCCGGGGCCGCCCGCACCCGCGTCGCAGCCGCCGAGGCACTGCTGGCCGACGAGCGGAACGCGGAGGCCGCGGAGGCCGCCGAGGAGGCCGTCCGCGAACTGGACCGCCTCGGGCTGGCCGGCGAGGCTGCGGTCTGCCGCTGGCTGCTGGCCCGCGCCCACCGCGAGGACGGCGAGTGGCGCCGGGCCGCGGCAGCCCTCGGCGAACTCCTGGACTCGCAGGATCCGCAGACCGCTTCTCCGGCCCTGCCACCGCGCCCCGAACTCGAGGCCCGCCTCGGTGAATGGCTGGGCCACGGCCCGGAGGCGGCCGCCCGGTACCTGTCCGCCGCCCGCGGTTTCGCCGCCGCCGGCCGGGACGCCGACCGGCTCTCCGCCCTCGCGCAGGCACTGCGCCGCCACCCGTGGGGCGGCACGGGCCCCGCCTCCGACACCCTCGCCGGCCTGTTGGGCGAAACCGGCAGCGTCCTCGACGATCTCCTCGGCGAGGCGGCCGACGGCGGCCCCGCCGTCGCGGAGGAGGCGGACACGGACACCGTCGCCGAGCTCCTGCTCCAGTACGCCCGCCACCTGCGGTCCGCCGGCCGCCACCGCGAGGCCGCCGACCGGCTGCTGACCGCCCGCACCCTGCTCGAACGCCGGCCGCCGGCCGAGACCGAGGGAGCGCTCAACGCGGTGCTCACCGAGCTCGGCGAGGTGCACCTGCGGCTCGGCGACCCCGCCGCCGCCGAAGAGGCCGCCCGGGCCGCACTCGACGTGCTGGACGACCCGGGCGACGCCTGGGAGGAGATCCTGGTGCTGGTCAGAGCCCTGAAGGCCCGCGGCGCCGACCAGGAGGCCGCCGAACTCCTGAGCGCCCACGGCCTGGACGAGACCGACCTGGACGACGAGGAGGACTGACGGGAACGGCGCAGGGTTCGCGCGGGGCGGTGGCCGGGGAGCGCAGGCGGCGGTCCTCGGCGGCCTGTCCGCCGGCCTCCTCGCCGGCCGGATCGGCGCCCGCGGCGCCCTGACCGTCGCGGCCGCCGCCTCCGCCGCCGTGGTCGTCGGGCTGCTCCCCTCCCCCGTCGTCCGCCTGCGCACCCTGCCGTCGGCGCCGAGGGAGGAGCCCTCGCTCCCCGAGTGACGAACGTCTCCCCGCTGCCCGGGGCCGTGCCCGGGGCAGCGGGGGCCGTCCAGGACCGACCGCGTGCGGCGGCTACGCCGTGGGGATCTCCAGCAGCAGGCCGCCGTCGAGGCGCTCCTGCATGTACCGGCCGTGCGCGGCGCACACGACGACCGTTCCGCCCTGCTCGTCCATCGCCAGGAAGGTCCCCGGCTCGCCGCACGGGCCCTGGGACCGGTCGTAGCCCCATCCGGCGCCGCACCCCTCGCACCAGGACCGGCTGCCCTCCGCCCTCAGCGCCGACCCGCAGCGGGGGCAGATCCCCCACCACGCCGTGCACGACCCCTGCCACTGGGCGGCACGCACCCGCGCCAGTTTCTCGGCCGCGGTACCGATCCGCCGTGCCGCCTGAGCGAGGGCGTCGTCCACTGCACCCGGCAGGGACGCCCGCACGGCGCGCGGCAGGCCCGGCTGCTGTCTCAGCCGCTCCCGCATCGCGGCGACGTCCCGCGCCAGGGCGTCCGCGCGCGCCTGCAGGTCCCGTAGTTCCGCCGGAGTCGGCTCGTCACCGCCTCCGACGGGATCAGCATCCGTGAACAGCCCCATCACCCCCGACACGGCCCCCGCGTGCAGGATGCCGACACACTCCGGTGCGGCGCCCCATCGGCGGTGGCCACCCACAAGAAACATCGTGATCAAACCATGGCATTCGCGTGCCGACAAGAGACAACCGTCACGCTGCACACATACGCCATCACGACCGGCACGACCGGCAGTCGCGCCACACCGGAGTGTCGCAGACTCGGACCGGACAGGCATCCGCCGGGTGGCGGTGAACGCGGGAACCGCCGGAACGCGGGGCGTCGGGGGTGCAGCTCCACGCGCAGCCCGACGCCCTCGCGCAGCCCGCACACCGGATCGGCGTCGCCCCGCCGGCCCGGCCCGCAGGCCCTGGATCACCCGCCCGCGGAAGATCGTCCCCACGACAGCGGCGAGGACGGGACGACCCGGGTCAGGCAGGGCCCGTACACCGTCGAGCCGCGCTGCACGAAGTACGCCGCGTCGGACACCACGGCGACGTCCGGCCGGAGAGCGGTGCTGCCGTTCCGGCATCGCAGCCGGCCGGCCCGGACGCTGCGGGGTGCTACAGCCCGTTGCGGCGGCGGGCGAGGTGGACGGTGATGTCGGCGGACAGCTCGACGGTGTCGGGGAGGGTCTGCAGGATGCGGGCGAACACCTGCTGCCGGTGCGGGGCGGGCAGGACGAGGTAGGCGGAGACGGTGGACAGGTGGCCGACGTAGTCGTGGGCACTCAGCGTCAGGCGCCGTGCGATCACGTGCTGTTGGACGTCGGTGAACCACTCGGAGCGCTGCAGTTCCGTGCCCGGCCACTGCATGTCGTGCTCCGGGGGTGTCCCGTCCGGGGACGGGATCTCGTCGGTGTCCAGGTACGGTGCCCTTGCGGTGCGGACGGCTTCCTCCACGGCCGGGTCGGCCGACCGGACCGGGCCGCCGAACGAGGCGAACACGCCGCCCGGTTCCAGCAGTGCGGCCGTGCGCGGCCACCGGCCCTCCGGGTTCGTCCAGTGGAGTGCGGCTGCGGCGTAGACCAGGCCGTACGTCTCGCCGGGCCGCAGGTCCTCGAAGGCGGCCTGCACCGTTCGGACGCTCGGCGGAACGTGCTTGCGCAGCTCGGCCAGCATGGCCCCGTCGGGTTCGGTGGCGGTGACGGTGACGCCCCGTCGGGCGAACAGACGGGTGGCCTTGCCCGTCCCGGCACCGATCTCGAGAGCAGAGAGGAGGGGACGGCCGGCGTATGCCGTCACCATGTCGAACAGTTCGGCGGGGTACCCCGGCCGGTGCCGTTCATAGGCTTCCGCGATGGTCCCGAAGCTCAGTGCTCGACCGGACATGCCGAGCATCATGGCACGGGCGGCACCGCCGGCGCAGGGCGACGCCGCCCGGACGTCGGCGCCGGCCCCGCGGCAGGGCTACAGGTCGAACTTCGCGATGACGGGTGAGTGGTCGGAGGGCTTGTCGTGCGCGGCGGCCGGGTGGGCCTCCGTGACGTTCGGGAGCTTCTCGTTGCCGGTGGAGACCTCCGTGACCTTGGCCAGCAGGGCGTGGCTGATCATGATGTGGTCGATCAGTTCGTGCTGGCCCTCGAAGACCCGGGAGAAGCCGCCCTGTTCGAGGATGCGCGGTGCGAGGTTCCACAGCCGCTTGGCGTCACCCTGGTCGGGGTGTGCGAAGCCGCCGGTGCCGATCTGGGAGCCGGGCGGGCCGTAGAGGATCTGGGTGGTGGCGGCCTTCCAGTCGTCGTTGAAGTCGCCCAGCACGATCACCTCGCGCGTCTTGCCGTCGCCCTGCAGCAGGTCGTCGGCCAGGTCGCGCATGGTGACGGCCTCGGCCCCACGGCGGAACAGCGCGTAGGCGGCGAAGCGGGCGCGCAGGCCTTCGTCGTGGGTGCTGTGCCCGCCGCCGGGGAAGGTGAGCAGCTTCGACTTGAGGTGGCAGACCGCCACGTGGACGCTCTGGCCGGGGGTGGGCTCGATGCGGACGGCGAGGCCGCCGCGGCCCATCTCGTCGATGGTGGTGCCGTCGTCGTCGACCTGGACACCGCCGAGGTGGGCGGGGAAGGCGAGCCGCTGCCGGACGTCCAGCAGCGGGCTGCGGCTGATGACGCCGACCCGGATGCCGCGCGGGTCCGGGTGGTCGGACACCGCGGTGTTCCAGGTGCCGGGCAGCGCGGCCACGAGGTCGTCGAGGGCCTCCTGGCTGCCGACCTCCTGGACGCCGAGCAGGTCAGGCGCGATCTCGGAGACGACTCCGGCCAGGGCTTCGACCTTGGCCTCGTAGGCCGCCTGGTCCTTCGCGGCGCACTTGTCGGGGTTGGGCGGAGTGCCGGCCGGCAGGGGCCGGCAGAAGTTCTCCACGTTCCAGGTTCCTATGGTGATCACGGCTGTTCCCTTCGCCGTCGACCGGGCTGCGGACAGCCCGTCAGTTGCCGACCCGGAATTCGTACTTGTCGGCGAGCTTCTGCATGGACTCGAGGTCCGGGTGTCCGTCGGCGTCGGCTCCGGCGAAGCCGCAGTGCTCCTGCCATTCGGCGTAGGCCCGGAGCGTCAGGGTGCCCCAGGAGCCGTCGGCCCAGCGGGAGTCGAGCAGCCCTTCGCCCTCCAGCGCCTTCTCGACCACGAGCACCTGTTCCCAGCTGTACGAGCGGTGGCCGGTCGGCGCCAGGACGTCCGCGGCGATGGCGTGCTCCAGCTGGCCGAGGTACACCCAGGGCCTGGGGTCCTGGGCGTCCGGGCCCGACGTGGCCGGCGGAAGATCGGTGTACGAGGCGGAGGTCCGGCCGCCCCAGCGGGGGTCGGCGGAGAGCCGCCCCTCCGGGAACGGCGGGCAGCCGTACCCGTACACCCGCACCTCGCGGCGGCGGATCGGCCCGCGCTTGTAGACGCCGTCGCCGTTGCTCGCACCGGTGAGGTTGGTGTTGCCCCCGATCGTCCAGATGTGCTCGTGGTCGAACCGGTGGACCCGCTCGATGTGGGAGCCGCCGGGGCCGTACTGCTCGCCGGCCGCGCCGTAGAACACCTCGGCGCCGACCATCGGGAACTCCGACCACCAGCCCTTCTGCTTGTAGTACCGCACTCCGTCCGGGCAGGAGGCGGACAGCTTGCAGTAGTCCTCGAGACCCGCGCGCCAGGTGCCCCAGGACTGGAAGACGTAGCACCAGGGCTGGTTCTGCCACCACGCCGGCGCCTTGCCGGCGTCGATGAGCTCCTTGGCGTACTTGTTGTGGTTGTTCGAACCCTCCTTGTATCCCGCCTCGGTCATCAGCAGCTCCAGGCACCTGCGCAGGCCGGACCTGGACGGACGCGGCCCGACGGAGCCGCCGTTCGGCAGGAAGTCCCGGTAGCGGCCGCTGGTGTACGTCGACCACGGCGACCAGCCGTGCGCCTGGGTCTGGATCGCACGTGCGACCTTGGCGTTGTAGGTGGGCCCGCGCAGCGCCGCCTCCACCCTCAGGCTGTCGGGGAACCCGAAGTCCTGCGGGCGGCGGAGCGACCTGATCTGGAACAGGCCGATGCTGGGACCCCACTTCGCGTTGGCCGGGTTCTCGTCGCCGACCGCTTCCGGCCGACCGGTCGACTCGGCCATCGCCACCGCGGCGGCAACGTCGACCTCGCTCTCCTCGAACCCCACCTCACGCGACAGATGGCGGAGTTCTTCGTACGACAAAGCCATTTCGGAACACTTCTTCCGAAGAACACCCCGAAGAGGACGGATGCGTCGACGGCGGTGACCGTGACTCGGATCGCGACGCGCCGGGGCTGGGGCGCGCTGTCCGCCGTGGCCGACCCGGGGCAGCCGGACCGGCGGCAGGGCGCCCTCGGCGCTGCGCGCAGGGAAGGGCGGGCTCGTGTGTCCGCCCCGCCCCTCCATTCTCCCCCGCTCAGCGGGCCGCACAACTGTGCTCACTCGCTGTGACAACGAACCCGCGCTTCGCTCCGGCTCCGTGACGTTCCGTCACAGTGGGGTGCGGTCGCAGCGGCCCGCGGTCATGGCCCGGGCGGTCGCTGCGGTTCACTACCTGCTGCACGCCTGCCCGGGCGGCCCCGCCACTCGGCGCGGTCGGCGACCAGACCGGAACGGGCACAGGATGTCGGGTGGGCGGCCGGCGCGGCGGCCTAGCGTGGACGGCAGAACAGGAAGGAGACCGGGGTGCTGGAGCGGTTGAACCAGGCCATGGAGTACATCGAGGGCCACCTCGGCGAGGAGATCGAGGCGGCCGAACTCGCCCGTGTCGCGGCGACGTCGGAGTACCACCTGCGGCGGCTGTTCTCCGCACTGGCGGGCATCCCGCTGTCGGAGTACGTCCGGCGGCGGCGCCTGACCCTCGCCGGTGCCGAAGTGCTGGCCGGGCGACGGACACTGCTCGACATCGCGGTGCGCCACGGCTACGGCTCCGGCGAGGCGTTCGCCCGGGCGTTCCGCGCCATGCACGGCGTCGGGCCGCGTGAGGCCAGGGAGACCGGCGCAGCGCTGCAGTCCCAGCCCCGGATGTCCTTCCGCCTCGTCGTCGAAGGGAGTAGCAGTATGCGGTACCGGATCGTGGAGAAGGAGGAGTTCCGGGTGGTCGGGTGCAGGGTGACCGTCCCGCTGGTGCACGAGGGGGTGAATCCGGCGATCGCCGCCTTCATCCGGGGCCTCGGCAAGGAGACCGTGCAACAGATCGCGCAGCTCAGCGACCAGGAGCCGGCCGGGGTGGTGTCGGTGAGCGTGCTGCCTGCCACGGGGCGCGCCGAGGGGATCGACGTCGACTACTACCACGCGGCGGTGACCGGCCGTCCGGCGCCCGAGGGTCTGGACGCGCTCCCGGTGCCGGCCGGGACGTGGGCGGTGTTCGACAGTTCGGGGCCGTTCCCGCAGGCCCTGCAGTACATGTGGCGGGACGTGTTCACCCAGTGGTTCCCGTCCAACCCGTACGAGAGCAGGCCGGGCCCGGAGATCCTCAGTACCCGGCTGTCGCCGGACGGCGCGCATGCCGATGCCGAACTGTGGATTCCCGTGGTGCGCAGCACGCCCTGACGCCGGCGTTCCGGGCCCGGCCGGCTCACCCCTGGGGGTGCGCCGGCCGGGGCCGCTGCCGGACCGCCTCGTCGATCGAGAGCCGGGCGTGGCCCCGTCGCACCGGTCCCGTGGCGTAGGTGGTCCTGCCCGCCCCGGGAAGTCCGTACATCAGCACCACCGTGCTCGCTTGCCCTGCCACGAAGCCGGGTCAGCCCCGCGGACGGCGGAGAGCCGCAGGCTTCAGAGGAAGTGCCCGCTGGCGAGGTAGGGGGCCGGGACGGGCATGCCGCGGACGGCGATGTAGCCCTCCTGGCCGATGTCGAGGCGGGCGGCCAGGCCGACGTCGATCGCCCATTCGTTGGGGGTGGTGATGCAGTTGACCAAGGTGTCGCCCTGCGAGGAGGCCAGGGCCTCCCACAGCAGCTTCCGTGCGGTCTCCGGGTGGGCGGCGGCCAGCAGCGAGGCCCGCCCGCGGTCGTCGATGTAGACGTATCCCGGCTTCGCCGTGTCCCGGGACACGACCAGCCGCAGGGTGTCGAGCATGTAGCCGTGGTCGGGGCCGTGGCCGGCCAGGCGCAGGTCCCGGTCCAGCCGGTCCATCCACTCGAAGTCGTCGGCCCGGCCGTCCTGCAGGCCGTGGACCGCGGGGAGCGTGGACCGGTCGACGGTGCCTACCATCCGCATCTCCGGGTGCAGGGAGAATCCCGCCAGCCGGTACCGGCGGGTGGCACCCGCATGGACGCTCGAGGAGAAGATGCCGGGGCGTCCGTCGGCGTGACGGAGCGCGGCGTCCATCAGCCGCTTCCCGATGCCGCGGGCCTGGTGGCTCGGCAGCACGCCGTAGGTCGCGAGGATCCACAGGGGCCCGCGGTTCTGCGAGACGGCGAAGCCCACGACCTCGGAGGCGCCGGACTCCTCCGCCACGGCGACCCAGCAGCCTCCCGGGTCGACGCCCAGGTAGTACCGCATGCGGTCGATCCACTGCTGCGAGGCAACTGCCGAACGCGGCCTGGCCTCCGGGTCGCTGACCCGCCGGGTGCTCCGCTCCGCCTCGAAGAACGTCACCGCGGATGCGCGTTCCACCGAGGCGAGATCGTCCTCGCGCATCGGCCTGACCAGAACCGACTCCATCCCCCCACCGTAGGGACCGGCCCGGTCCGGTCGCATCCGGTTATTCGGACTGTCCCGGGGGCGTCAGCGGGTCCATCAGTCGGCCGGCGGCTGGTCGACGCCCGGCCCGCCGGTGTGCGGCACCCGGACGTAGCCCTCGGCCGGCACGGGCAGGGCATCGATGCACGCCGCCGAGCAGGCATTGACCAGCAGCGGCAGGACGTCGGCGCCCGACGTCCGCAGCGAGATCCAGACCTGGCGGAGGTCCACCGCCTCGGTGGGTCGGTCACAGACGCTGCACGTGCGGATCGCGGCCGCGCCCCACACACCGGGGTCGAGGTCCTCGACGCCCCGAGCGTCAGCCGCTGCGGCCGACAACAGCGGAAAGGGCGGCCGGTGCTTGTAGTTGCCGTAGAGCGCGCGGGTGCTCACCGTGCTGCGCTCCAGCTTCGGGCACCGTGTGATCTCGTACGGGAACCAGTGCAGCCGGTACGAGGTGTACGGGGTGAACTCCTCAAGGCTCGTCATCGCACCGATCTCGGGCGGGATCCGCACCAGGTTGCTGCCGTACAGCACCAGGTGCTTCACCGAGGTGAGCTTGGCGATGGTCGGCGGCAGGGTGACGACCTGTCGCCGCTGTTCCGCCGTGAGCTCCACCAGCGGCTTGAAGACCTCCCGCCCGTCGGCCGCCGCCTCCTCTACCAGTTCCAGCAGGCGTATCCATCCCGGCGCCGTGGTGTCCTGACGGTCCGAATGGAATTCGACCCGCCGCCGCGGCCTGCTGCCACGCTGCGCGACACAGTTGCAGAAATCACGCGCCGGGACGGCACCGTCGGAACCGACGGCGTCGGCCCAGCGGTTCGAGAACACCTGCGGAGTCGGTTCCTCACTCATCCGCTCACGGTAGCGCCACCGTCCGGCCCGCAGTCACGGGATCGGCCTCGGCCACCCGAGTGGCCGGAGGCTCATCGGCAAGGGTGGTGGCGGTTCAAGGGAAGGTGCATGGCTGTGGCATGCTCGCCCGCATGATCTCTGCCCCGGACAACGGCTGGTCGTTCGCCACGGCGCGAGAGCCGGCCCGGTTCGGCGCGTGCCAGGTGAACGGTGTTCCAGGGGTCGACCATGCGACAGGCGCGCGTGGGACGCTGTGCGGCATATCGGCCCGGTGCATCACGCGCTATCTGCATCTGTTCCAACCCGACGCCCTGCAGTCCTGTCGGCGGTGCCGCCGGCTGGCTGCCGCTGCCCCGACACAGCCGTGCGTTCAGGAGCGCCTTCACGAGCGGGTCCTGAACGCGGCGCCGGGACGACTCCGCGACGACCTGCTCGCGACACTCCGCGAAGGGGCGAAGGTCCGATTGTGGATCAGCGGCCCGGCCGCAGATCTGATGAAGGACTACGCGAAGCTCGACCGGCTGACCGACGGTGCGGGGCCCGCCGCGGAGGCACTGGGCTCGGCCGCAACGGCCGGGCTGGCCCTCGTCGAGGACACCCGGTGGCGGTTTCTCGTCGTCCTTCCGGATGCCGGAGGGCACCCGCTTCTCGCACGCGGGCCGATCGACCTCGACTGACACGCTCACGGCCCCCGGTCGGCAGACCGGCTCGTTGAGCGCTCGTGGTCGAAGGTGTGGTGGGCGAGGGCGGATTCGAACCGCCACAGCCGAAGCGGGGGTTTTACAGACCCTTGGGCTCTCCAGTGCCCAGCTCGCCCCTGGCGGAGGGGACCGCGGCCGGTGCAGCCTGCCGGCCGCGGTCCCCTCCGTGAACTGCTGCTCGTGCTGCGCGGAGAGTGCGCGGATCGAACGCGCGCGGGTGTGACCCCGACGACGGCTTAGCAAGCCGCTGCCTTACCACTCGGCCAACTCTCCTGGTGTATTGCGCTGCCGGACGAGGATTCGAACCCCGAACTTCCTGATCCAGAGTCAGGCGTGCTGCCAGTTGCACCATCCGGCACGGGTGGGCGGCACGAAAAAGGGCCGCCCGGGCGGGGAGCGGTCCCCTCGGGCGGCCCGGCCACAGGGGCCGGTCAGCGCGCTACGAGGACGTCCCGCTGTACTGGGAACTCGAGGAGCGCTGATAGGACTGGCCACGGGTGGTGGTGTTCACGGTCGCGCTCCTTCCTGGTCGTCCGGCGCGATGCACCTACTGTGCCGCACGCCCGATCGAGGGGACAACCGGTTTTGGGGCCACCCAGGCCGCATGCCGCGGGCGGGCGGTTTCGGTTATTCGGGGGCCTGCTGCGGATCTCCTGTTCTGTGCGGGTGTGCGCAGTCGCCCGTGCCCTGCATCTCGGCAGTGCCGTTCTACCGGAAAGAGGCCCCGATGGCCGCGTCTCCTCGCCCGTACTCCCGTGGCTGGGCCCTGGCGTCCGCGATTCCCGCGGTGCTCGTCCTCGCGCTCGCCGCGTGGGCCCGGTCCCCTGCGCCCGCACGGACCGCGCCGCCGTCCCCCGGCAGCGCCGCGACGGCCGTTCCGCCGGTGGCCGTGGTGCCCGCGGCCGATCAGGGGCTCGCTGCCGAGGTGGGCGGCTACCGCCTGGAGTCGGCGGTCGCCGAGCTTCCGGCCGGGCGGCCGGTGGGGTACCCGTTCAGCGTCACCGGGCCGGACGGGCGGACGGTCACCGACTTCGCCGACGTCCAGACCAAGAAGGTGCACTTCTATGCGATCCGCTCGGACCTCACCGGCTATCAGCACCTGCATCCGGCGATGGCACCGGACGGCGGGTGGACGGCCGACCTGGCCGCGCTCGACCCGGGCAGCTGGCGGCTGTACGCCGCGTTCACGCCCGCGACGGGCCCGCGCAAGGGGCGCGAGACGGTCCTCAGCCGCACGGTGACCGTCCCGGGCGCCGCCGCCACCGCTCCCCTGCCCGCCGCGGCGGGCAGCGCCACCGCCGACGGCCACACCGTCGCCCTGCAGGTGGCGCCGGCGGCGGGCGGGAGCCACCGGATCACCGCCACCGTCAGCGCGGACGGCCGGCCGGTCACCGACCTCCAGCCGTACCTGGACAGCTACGCCCACCTGAGCGCCTTCCACGAGGGGGACCAGGCGCTGGCCCACCTCCACCCGATGAACCCGGTGACCGGAAACGGCGGCGGGCCCGTGCTGACCTTCCACGCCATGCTCGGCAGCCCGGGGAACTGGCGGCTCTTCCTCCAGTTCCAGACCGGCGGCCAGGTGCACACCGCGGCGCTCACCATCCGCATCCCCTGACACCCGGGGCGGCGGGCAATTCCTACGGCCCGACCCGGCCGGCGCGGGACTCCGGGTGGCGCTGCTCGGCGAGGCTGGCGGTGGACTTCGCGGCGCGCCGGTAGTGCTCGTACGCTGCGGCCGTCTTCGCCGGGCTGGCCTGTCCGACCCTGGCCGTGCGCCCGGCGCCCCGGACCACCGCGGCCCCGGTGCCCGGGTACGAGGCGACCCGCCCGTAGCGGCGCCGGGCTCGGGGGCGCACCTACGGCGTGCCGGGGAGCCGGACCGTGACGAGGAGACCGCCGGCGGGTCGGGGGGCCAGGTCGAGGGTCCCGCCGTGGGCGCGGACGATGCTGTGCACGATGGCCAGGCCGAGGCCGACGCCGGCGTGCTCGTCGGTGCGTACGCGTTCCGTTCCGCGCCGGAAGGGTTCGGTGAGGGTCGGTACCAGTTCCGGTGGGAGCCGGCGGCCCGTGTTCTCGACCCGCAGCACGCTCGTGTCGCCGTGCGTCCCGGTGTGGACCGTCACGGTGCCGCCGGCGGGGAGGTTGTGGACGACGGCGTTCTGGACGAGGTTCGTCACCATCCGCAGCAGGAGCTCCGCGGAGCCGCTCGTCCGGGCCGCCCCGCCGGTGACGTCGAGCGTGATCCGGCGCTGTTCGGCGAGGGGAAGCAGCGTTTCGGCGGCTTCCTCGGCGACGAGCGAGAGGTCGACGCTCTCGCGCGGGAAGTCACCGCGGTCGCCGCGGCTGAGCAGCAGGAGGGCCTCGGTGAGGTCGATCGCCCGCGCATTGACGGCGTACAGGCGTTCGACGAGTTCGCCCCGGTCCCGCGTGGGGTCCTTGCGGGCGACGTCGAGGAGCGTCCGCGAGATCGCCAGCGGGGTGCGCAGTTCGTGGGAGGCGTTCGCGGCGAACCTCTGCTGCTCGGCGACGTGGGACTCGAGCTGTTCGAGCATCGAGTCGAACGCGTCGGAGAGCTCACGGAATTCGTCCTGGCGGCCCTCCATGCGGATCCGGTGGGACAGCGCCCCGTTCCCGGCCGTCCGTGCCGCGGCCGTGATCCGGGTGAGCGGCGCGAGCATCCGGCCGGCCAGGAACCATCCTCCGACCAGGCCGAACACCAGGAGGAAGACCATCGCCACGGCCGCAGCGGGGGCGAAGGTGTGCACGAGGAGGTAGCGGTTGGGCGAGATCCCGAGCAGGCCCTGGCTGTTGTCGGGCACGTAGCGCAGCAGGAACATCCACACCACGGCCAGCAGGAGGGTGCCGGCGACGAAGAGGAATCCGGCATAGCTGAGGGTGAGCTTCAGTCGGACGCTGAGCCCCGGACGTCTAGGCATGCGCACTGCCGGGGGCGGTGGTGTCCGTGCCGGCGTCGATCCGGTAGCCGACGCCGGGCACCGTGGCGATGATCCACGGTTCGCCGAGCCGCCGCCGCAGGGCGGAGACGGTGATGCGCACGGCGTTGGTGAGGGGGTCGGCGTTCTCGTCCCAGGCCCGTTCCAGCAGCTCCTCGGCGCTGACGACCCCGCCCTCGGCGGCGACGAGGACTTCCAGCACGGCGAACTGTTTGCGGGTGAGCGCGACGTAGCGTCCGTCGCGGAAGACCTCCCGGCGGAAGGGATCGAGCCGCAGCCCCGCGATCTCGCGGACCGGGGGCCGGGCGTACGCGCGTCTGCGGTCGAGCGCCCTCAGCCGCAGGACGAGCTCCCGCAGGTCGAACGGCTTGGTGAGGTAGTCGTCGGCGCCGAGCTCGAACCCGGAAGCCTTGTCGTCGATCCGGTCCGCGGCGGTGAGCATGAGGATCGGGATGCCGCTGCCGGAGGCGACGATGCGCCGGGCGACCTCGTCGCCGGAGGGGCCGGGGATGTCGCGGTCGAGGACCGCGAGGTCGTAGGAGTTGACGCCGAGCAGTTCCAGGGCGGAGTCGCCGTCGCCGGCGATGTCGGCGGCGATCGCCTCCAGCCGCAGGCCGTCACGGACGGCTTCGGCCAGGTAGGGCTCGTCCTCCACGATCAGTACGCGCATGCCCGAAGCCTAAGCAGCAGGACATATCGCCGACGTATGCAAGGACGTGTGCGCACCGGTCCAGGTCGAGGCGTGGCGGAGCAGGCGGGGAGGTCCGCGCCGGGCCGAGAACCCGTACCGCGACTACTCGCGCCCGGACGGCGCTTCCGCCGCGGTGCGCCACCAGCGGCGCGACGCCAGTGCGGCCAGCACGGCGCCGGCGGCGTTGACCAGGACGTCGTCCACGGAGGACACCCGGTCCAGCTGCAGGACGTACTGTGCGGTCTCGACCAGGACCGAGCAGCCCGCCCCGAGTGCCAGGATCCGCGGCACGGACGCCAGCGCCGCGAACCGCATCGGGGCGAAGAACCCCAGCGCCGCGAAGACCAGCAGGTTGCCGACCGTCCCGAGCGGCCCCATCGTGAGCAGGTCCCGCAGCGGTACCAGGCTCACCCGGCCGGGGACGGTACCGGCCCCGGCGCCCGGCATCATGGTCAACCAGAGGAACGGCACCGTCCCGTGGACCATGCCGACCTCGGCCAGCGACATCGGCCACGCCGACGCGACGCCGGCGGCACGCCGACGGCGCGCCAGGGCCCACGCCACCAGCGCGGCCAACGGCAACGTGACCAGCGTCATGAGCACCACACCGTTGAACGTGTCGAAGCAGCCGTGCCACCGCCCGGCCATGCACCTCGGAGCGGACATCATCAGCGGCCGCCGCACGACGAACGCGGCGCTCGCCAGACCGAGGACCGCCAGGCCGGTGAGCACGATCCTGCGCGTGCGGCGGGGCGGTGCCGGCAGGGATGCGGTGTGGTTCATGCCCCCATTGGAGCCGGAGGGCCGTTGCGGTGGCGTATGCGATTTTCGATATGCCCGCGATACACGGAGCCCCGGCATCGGGGAACCGCGCGAGTCGGTGGGTGCGGCGCCGCTCCCTCCGGTTCGCGCGGTTCTCCCCCAGCCTTCGGCCGGGAGGTGCCCCCACGCCCCTCACGGGGTGCCCGACTGCCGGATCAGCTGGTGCCTCCGTTGACCACCGGGCTCTGGATGGCGCCCACGGTGAGCTTCCGCCGGGTGAGGATCTCCTCGTACGTCCCGTCGGCGACCAGCCGCCGCATCGCCTTCGCCAGGACGTCGCGCAGCTGCTGGTCGCTCTTGCGCAGGGCGATGCCGTACGGCTTGGGCTGGAGCTGCGGCCCTGCGATGTCGAAGGCCTGGCCGCCTGCCACCGCCTGGGAGTTGTAGAGCGCCTTGGGGTAGTCGGTGACGTAGGCGTCGGCCCGGTTGCTGCGCACGTCGTCCATGGCTGCGGCGTCGTCCGTGGTCTCGAGGACCTTCAGCGGCTTGCCGAGGCCGTCGCAGACGGCCTTCTGCCGGACGGCGAGGTCGTTGTGCGTGGTGCCCTTCTTCACGGCGACGCCGTGTCCGCACAGGTCGTCGATCTTGGCGATCTTCTCGGGGTTCCCCTTGCCGACCATGATGCCGATGCCGGCCATGTAGTAGTCGACGAAGTCGACCCCGTCGTTGACCTGCTTGCCGCTCTTGTCCAGCCCCTGGCGGCGGTTGAGGTTGTCGGTGATGCCGGACATCGCGATGTCGTACTTCTTCTCCAGCAGCCCGGGCAGCACGTTGCTGAACGGGCCGACGTCCTGGAACTCGAGCTTGACGCCGAGGACCTTGGACATGGCGGCGGCGAGGTCGGGGTCCAGGCCGTCCGGCCCGCCGTCCGGGCCGCGGAAGACCACCGGTGCGGCGGTGAGGGAGGCGCCGACGTGGATCACGCCGGCCTTCTTGACGGCCTCGGGGAGCTGTTCGTGGAGGTCCGCCTCGCCCTTCGCGGAGCTGCCTGCGCTGCAGGCGCTCAGCAGGAGGGCGGAGGACAGGACGGCGGTGACAGCGGTGCGGCCGCGCCCGGACAGAGAAGTCATCGTTTTCCCAAGTCTTTGCAGAGCGCGGCAAGTTCGGGACACGACGATGACAGTGGTCCGAAGGCTCTCACTGGCCCCGCTCCGGTGAGATGAGTCGCCTCCGGCCGCCGAGGCCGACCGGGACGGCGCCCGGCGACCTCCGAAGGGACGCTGTACTCGGCTGATCATAATCGAGCGGCCGCGAACGGCTCGCCAGGGGGTCCCCCTGCCCGGCCGGAGCCGGCGCGGCTTGCCGTCCCACGGGTCGGACGCTTTAATGAATGAACAGGCATTTATTAATGGCGGGAGTGGGAATGGCCGGACGCCCTCGTGGGATCGACGACGTGGTGATCCTCCGCGCGGCCGCCGAGGTGGTCGGACGGGTCGGCCCTGCGGGGCTGACGCTGGCTGCCGTGGCCCGGGAGGTCGGGCTGGTGCCCGGCACCCTCGTCCAGCGGTTCGGTTCCAAGCGCGGTCTCCTGGCGGCGCTCGCCGAACAGTCCGTGAAGGACGCCGACGCCGTGTCCGAGCGGGCGCGCACGGAGCACGGGACGGCACTCGACGCGCTGTCGGCCCTGGTCACCGAATGGCTCGCCCCGATGGACACGCCCGAGCGCTTCGCCAACCACCTGGCCTTCCTGTGCACGGACCTCACCGACCCGCAGCTCCACGAGCACGCCCTGGCAGCACACCTGGCGCAGCGCCGGGCGATCGAACGGCTCCTGGCGGATGCCGCGGCCACCGGTGAGCTCCGGGCCGGCACCGACACGGCAGCCCTGGCCGGGTCCGTCCAGGCGATCACCGCAGGCGCGGGCCTCACCTGGGCGCTGGAACGCCACGGCACCCTCGCCCAGCGCCTCGCGCACGAGCTCGCCACCCTCCTGGCCCCGCACACCGCCCACCACGACAACCCGGAGGAAGCATGACGACCGACCCGCGGCCCCTGGCCGGCAAGGTGGCACTGGTCGCCGGAGCCACCCGCGGCGGCGGGCGGGGCATCGCCGTCGAACTCGGCGCGGCCGGCGCCACGGTGTACGTCACCGGGCGCAGCAGCACGGACGGGCGCTCCGACCTGGACCGCCCGGAGACCATCGAGGAGACCGCCGGGCGGGTCACCGCGGCAGGTGGTACGGGCATCCCCGTCCGCACCGACCACAGCCGGCCGGACGAGGTCCGGGCGCTCGTCGAGCGGATCGCGGCCGAGCGGGACGGGCGGCTCGACGTCCTGGTCAACTCCGTGTGGGGCGGCGATCCGCTGACGGACTGGGAGCACCCGCTGTGGGAGCAGGACCTGGAGACCGGCCTGCGGCTGCTGCGCCGGGCCGTGGAGACCCACGTGATCACCAGCCGGTTCGCACTGCCGCTGATGGTCGCCCGTGGCAGCGGCCTGGTCGTGGAGGTCACCGACGGCAACACCGCCCGCTACCGCGGCTCGTTCTTCTACGACCTGGCGAAGTCGACGGTGATCCGCCTCGCCTTCGCGCAGGCCGCCGAGCTGAAGCCGCACGGCGTCGCAGCCGTGGCGATCACGCCCGGCTTCCTGCGCTCCGAGGCCCTGCTGGACCACTTCGGCGTCACCGAGGCCAACTGGCTGGACGGCGCCGCCCAGGACCCGAACTTCGCGCACTCCGAGACCCCGGCCTACCTGGGGCGGGCGGTGGCCGCACTGGCCGCCGACCCCGACGTCATGGCCAAGTCCGGCCGGGCACTGGCCACCTGGGGCCTGTACCGCGAGTACGGCTTCACCGACGCCGACGGCAGGCAGCCGGACTTCGCCGCCCACTGGGCCGAGAGCCTCGAAGACGAGTACGGCCCGCTCGGCGAACCGCTCTGACGCGGATGGTCCGCTCGTACGCGCCGATCTTCACCGGCGTGACCTTCCGGCTCCGGCCGGCGGCCCTCACCGGCGCAGGAGTCTCCTTGGAGCATGCCTACGTCCCCGGCGCCTGGATCGGCCGGCTGCTCGACCTCCCGGTCGCCGAACGGCTGATCCTCCGTCACCGACGGGACGTCTGACGCCGCACGCCGGTTCCCGCCGTGGCCATGACGAAGATCACGTGACGCCGTCCCGTGCCCGACGCGTCTGTACGGGCGGGGGGTGTCATCGGCGTCGACGGATCGGAGCGGAGTGTGCGTGAACCGGAGCAGGGCCGGAGCTTCACGGTGGAGCCGGGGAGACGGCCGCGGGCCGGCGGCCGGGCGGGCAGGGTCCGCAGGGTGTTACGTCGGCTGCTGCGGCTGCGGCCGGAGTACCCCCGGCGGGGTCGGCTCGGGGTGCGGCGCTGGGTGCCGTCCTGGCGGCAGTCGGTCGGGGTGCTGCTGGTCGCCTTCGCGGCGGTGGCGGGTGCGGCCTGCTGGCTGTACGTCCGCACGGACGTACCGGAGGACCTCAACTCCTTCGCCACCCAGCAGAACA
The DNA here is from genome assembly GCF_040680995.1 of Kitasatospora sp. NPDC051914. NCBI lineage: Bacteria > Bacillati > Actinomycetota > Actinomycetes > Kitasatosporales > Streptomycetaceae > Kitasatospora > Kitasatospora sp. NPDC051914. Next base: position 335,467 of record NZ_JBFAXX010000001.1, on the reverse strand, counting down.
ACGTCTTCTACTGGGCGGACGGCACCGAGATGGCCCGCACCGGGTGGGTGAACCGGCAGGAGGTGCCGCTCGACCGGGTGCCGGAGCCGGTTCAGTGGGCGGTGCTCTCGGCGGAGAACGAGACCTTCTGGTCGGACGCCGGGGTCTCCCCCAAGGGCATCGCCCGGGCGCTGTGGGCCGCGGTCTCGGGCGGCGAGTCCCAGGGCGGGTCGACCATCACCCAGCAGTACGTCAAGAACATCTACCTGAACCAGCACCGGGACCTCTCCCGCAAGACCAGCGAGATCGTCATCGCGGTCAAGCTGGACCGCCGGCTGAGCAAGCGCGAGATCCTGGCCGGGTACCTGAACACCAGCTGGTTCGGCCGGGGCAGCTACGGCATCCAGCGGGCCGCCGCCGCGTACTACGGCAAGGACGTGTCGGCGCTGAACCCGAGCGAGGCCGCGTTCCTCGCCGCGCTGCTCAAGGGCGCGTCGCTGTACGACCCGGCGCTCGGCCCGGAGAACCGCCGCCGGGCGGTCGACCGGTGGTCCTGGATCCTGGACCGGATGGTGGAGACCGGGAAGATGTCCGCGGCCGAACGCGCCACCTACAAGGTCTTCCCCGACCCGGTGCCGCCGCCGGCCCCGCAGGGCCTCGCCGGCCAGACCGGCTACCTGGTGGATCTCGCCCAGAGCTACGTCGTCGGCCACTCCGGCATCACCCCCGCCCAGCTGGACCTGGGCGGCTACCAGATCCGCACCACCTTCGACCGGCAGCGGACGGCCGCGCTCACCGCCGCCGTCCGGAGTGCCGGCCCGGCCCTGGACCCGGCACGGGAGGCCGACCGCCATGTGCACATCGGCGCCGCCTCGGTCGCCGCGGACGGGCGGATCGTCGCGGTGTACGGCGGACCCGACTACCTGAAGCAGGGCTTCGACGACGCCAACACCTCCAACGTCCCGGTCGGCACGGCGTTCACCCCGTTCGTCTATGCGGCGGGGCTCGACCAGGGCGTCCGGAAGGGCCGGGAGGGCGTGCGGAGCCCGGTCAGCCCGGCGACGCGCTACGACGGCAACGACGGGGTGCCGGTGATGACCCCGGAGGGCCCGTACTGGGGCCGGGACGGGCGGATGGCGAAGACCGCCAACGACGGCCACCGGAGCTGGGGCAGCATCGGTCTGCGCACGGCCGTGGCGCAGTCGGTGAACGGCCCCCTGGTGCAGCTCGGCATGGACGTCGGCCTGGACCGGGTCCGGGCGACCGCGGTCTCCCTCGGGCTGCTGCCGGAGACCCTGGGCGACCTGGTGCCGTCGTTCTCCCTCGGCAACTCCCGGCCCAGCGCGATCCGCACGGCCGCCGCGTACGGCACCTTCGCGGCCGGGGGCATGCACACCGACCCGTACTCGGTGACCTCGGTGGCCCGGAACGGCAGCCCGGTCGTGCTGAGCCGGCCCGCCCCCGCCAGGGCGCTGCCGGAGCAGGTCGCCGACCAGGTCGACGACGCCCTCAGGGAGGCCGTCCGGGACGGCAGCGCCCGCGAGGCCGCCGCGGCGGGCCCCGGGGCCGCGGGCAAGCCGGGGACGACCGAGGACCGCACCGCGGGCTGGTTCGTCGGCTACCAGGGCCAGGTCGGCACCGCGGTCACGGTCTTCCGGATGGACCCGAAGAGCCTGGAGCTGTCCCCGCTGGACGGGATCGGCGGCGCCGCGGCCACCGACCCCGTCTCCGCCTGGCCGACGAAGATCTGGACCGCCTACAACCGGCGGCCCACCGGGTAACCGGAGCCGGGCGAGGGGCGCGGGGACCTGCGCAGTTCCCCCGCGCCCCGCACCGGCCGCGGCTCCGCGCCGCTACTTGACCAGGGCGGACCAGTCGGCGGGCTGGGCCGGGTCGAGGCCGCGCAGCCGTTCGAGCACCTTCGGGTCCTGGGCGTCGAGCCAGTCGGCGAGCTCGCGGAACGCGACGCACCGGACGCCCTCGCGCTTGCACACGCTCTTCACCACGTCCTCGATGGCCTGCATGTAGATGCCGCCGTTCCAGGTCTCGAAGTGGTTGCCTATGAACAGCGGTGCCCGGCTGCCGTTGTAGACCCGTTCGAAGCCGTTGAGGTAGCCGTCGCGGGTCTGCCGCTCCCACTCCGGGTACTTCCTCGGATCTCCCTCGGTGCTGTCCCCGGACTGGTTGGCCAGGAAGTTGAAGTCCATCGACAGGACCTGGACGGGCTTGCCCGGGTAGGGCACCAGCTGGAGCGGGAAGTTCCAGATCCCGTCCTTCTTGGCCGGCCAGACCTGGAACTCGCCGGGGGAGCTCGCGTCGTACCGGAAGCCGGCCGCCTTCTCGGCGGCGAGCAGGTTCTTCTGGCCCTCCAGGCAGGGGGCCCGGCCGCCCACCAGTTCGCGGGTGTAGTCGAAGGGCAGCGCCGGCGTGTTCTTCAGCCCGGTGTTGGTCTTCCAGTTGGTGACGAACGAGCGGGCCTGGTCCAGCTCGCTCTGCCACTCCGCGACGCTCCAGTCGCCGCCGCCCTTGGGGCCGCAGAAGTGGCCGTTGAAGTGCGTGCCGATCTCGTTCCCGTCCAGCCAGGCCTGGCGGACCTGTTCGAGGGTCGACCGGAGGTGGGCGTCGGTGGGGAAGGAGATGTCCGACACGCCGGCCGCGTGCTGGGGCGGGTGGTACAGCGAACGCTTGGACTTGGGCACCAGGTAGATGCCGCTCAGGAAGAACGTCATCCGGGCGTTGTTCTCCTTCGCGACCTGGCGGAAGTGGGAGAAGAGGCGGTCCTCGTTCTCCAGCGCACCGTCCCAGGAGAACACCACGAACTGCGGCGGCTTCTCGCCGGGTTTGAGCTTCTCGACGGGCGGCTGGTTCGGTTGCGGTCCGGTGTCGGACGTGGAGCCGTCACCGATCGTCCGGACGACGCCGTCCCAGGTAGGCGAGGCGGGTGGGGCCGGCCGGGCGGCGGTGGTCCCGGCCGCGTCGGGGCTCTTCCCGGGTGCTGCGGTGCCCGTGACGGCGGGCGAGGCGGTGTCCGCGGACGCCGGGTCGCCGCCGGAGCCGGGGATCAGGGCCACGGCGACGGCGCCGGCGACGCCGACCGCGAGAAGACCGAGCAGGCCGCGTGAGGTTCTCATCATCTGCCCCGTTTCGGTGGGAGGCAGCCGTGCAGTCCGGCTGCGGGTGCGTACTGGCGGTGGGAGCGCGGCGGTCGGTGTCCCGTACCGGGCCGGCCGACCGTCCCCCACCATCGAAAACGCTCCTGAGCAGCCGTCAGGTTGCCGACGAACCGTAAATGAACGGCCCGGTCGGCCTGCGCGGCCTGCCGACCGGCCCGCAAACCGCTCGACAGGCCGCAGCCCCGCATGGATCGTTCCGCCCGATGACTGCACGAACCGATGTTCCGGCAGCCCTGGACGAGCGCACCCAGCTCGTCACGTTCCTCGACTGCGCCCGCGCCACCGCGCGTGCCAAGTGCGAGGGGGTGTCCGCGGAGAACGCGCGGCGCGCCCCGCTGCCCGGCTCCCCGCTGATGACCCTCGCCGGCCTGGTCAACCACCTCCGGTGGGTCGAGCACTGGTGGCTCGAGGTGGTGTTCCTCGGCCGGGAGGACGAAGGCTCCTGGACCGAGGAGGACCCGGACCGCGAGATGCGGATCGCCGTCGACGTCCCGCACGGGCGTCCTAGGACGCACCCCCACCGCCGCCGGGGCCGCACAACACCGTTGTGCGGCCCCGGCGGCCTTTCGCGCTCCAACACCGTCCGGGCCTGCGCCACGCCCCGGCCCGCAGCACCCGCCCCGCCATGACGCTTGCTCAGTTCGGTCAGATTCGATCCGAATTGGTCACCTTTCAGGCTACGGAATGGTCAAATTCAATACTGTTTCGTAGAACTGTTTGTCTGTTCACGGCCAAGCTCTCAGTCGGCCACCCAGCAGCTACCGACTGGAGTACAGAGTGAGCCCCACCTCCTCTTCGCGTCGCCGTACCCTCGCGGCCGGCGCCCTCGCGGCGACCGCCGCGCTCGTCGCCGCCGGTGTGCAGGTCTCCACCGCAACCGCCGCCCCGGGCCGCGACGGCGCCGTCGCCCGCGCCGAGGCCAACGTCGCCCGCAACGCCGGACTCTTCGGCTTCGGCGCCGGGCAGGCCCTCCGGGTCAAGGACGTCGTCATCGACGCGGACGGCACCCAGCACGTCCGCTTCGACCGCACCTACCGGGGCCTGCCGGTGATCGGCGGCGACCTGGTCGTGCACCAGGACGCCCGCGGCCGGCTCAAGGACTCCTCGCGCGCCAAGGGCCACGACCCGGCCGTCCGGAGCACCGTCCCGAGCGTGCCCGCGCAGACCACCGCCGCCAAGGCCCTGGCCGCCGCACCCGGCATCTCCTCCGCGAAGTCCGAGCCCCGGCTGGTCGTCTGGGCCGCCGACGGCACCGCCCGGCTGGCCTGGGAGACCACCGTCAGCGGCCTGGGCAAGCAGGGCCAGCCCTCCGGGCGGGTCGTCGTCACCGACGCCACCACCGGCGAGGAGATCGAGCAGTTCGACGCCGAGCACGAGGCCTCCGGCACCGGCCGCTCCGAGTACACCGGCACCGTCACGATCGACACCACCCTGCAGTCCAACGGCACGTACGCGCTGATCGACCCCGTCCGCGGCCACACCACCAGGGACGCCCGCAACGTCTCGGCGAGCGGCCTGAAGGCGAGCTCCGGCACGCTCTTCACCGACACCGACAACATCTGGGGCGACGGCCGGAAGTTCTCCACCGACCGCGCCACCGCCGCCGTCGACGCACACGCCAACACCGCCTGGACGTACGACTACTACAAGAACACCTTCGGGCGGAACGGCATCAAGAACGACGGCCGGGGCGCCACCGTTTTCGTGCACGTCGGCACCAACTGGGACAACGCCCAGTGGTCCGACAGCTGCTTCTGCATGATGACCGGCGACGGCGACGGCACCATCGACCCCGAGCAGGTCGACCTCGACACCATGGGCCACGAGATGACCCACGGCGTCACCAGCGCCACCGCCAACCTCCGCTACGCCGGCGAGTCCGGCGGCCTCAACGAGGCGACCAGCGACATCTTCGGCACCATGGTCGAGTGGTACGCCCACAACAGCATCGACACCCCCGACTACCTGTTCAGCGACCAGTCGACCCCGCCGTGGCTGCGCCGCCTCGACAAGCCCTCGCTGGACGGCCGCTCGGCCGACTGCTGGAGCAAGAAGGTCGGCCAGCTCGACGTGCACAACTCCTCGGGCGTGGGCAACCACTGGTTCTTCCTCGCCAGTGAGGGCAGCGGCAGCCGGACGATCAACGGCATCACCTACAACAGCCCCACCTGCAACGGTTCCACGGTGACCGGCATCGGCAACCAGAAGGCCGCCGCGATCTGGTACCGGGCGCTGACCGTCTACATGACGTCCACCACCGACTACAAGGGCGCCCGCACCGCGACCCTGAACGCGGCCAAGGACCTCTACGGCGCCGGCAGTACCGAGTACAACGCGGCCGCAGCGGCCTGGAGCGCCGTCAGCGTCTCCTGACCCACCGGCACGGCCGCACCGGACCGGCGCCCGGCAGCCTCCCGCACCCCGGGGGCTGCCGGGCGTGCCGGTCGTGCGCGGAGGTCCGGATCGCCGCGGCGAAGGATCAGGCGAGCGGCGCCGGGGAGTCGGCGCCCGGGACGAGGAGCTGCGGGGCCGTCCGCCGGCACCGACCAGACGTCGTTCACCCCGTCCGGCCGCTGGAGGGCGTAGGCCACCGTCGCATCGTCCAGCCAGGCCGGCTGGTCGTCCACCGAACGCTGCTCGGGCAGCACCCGGACGGCGCCGCTCGCGAGGTCCATCACGGCCGGTCGCCAGCCCTTCACCGGGTCGCCGTCGACCGCCTGCTCGAAGGCGATCCGCCTGCCGTCCGGCGACAGCGACGGGCACTCCACGTTGTCGGCGACCGTCCGCACCGTAGGGGCCGCCAGATCGCCCTCGACCAGGTGGCGGCGGCCGCCGGTGGCGAGGGTGGCGTAGAAGCGGTTGTCGTCGGCGGTGAAGGTGACGCCCCAGTAGTTGACGTCGGCCGCACGGTAGGGACGGCCGTCACGCGTGATCGCGAAGTCCTCCAGGGTCTGCAGCACGGCGCCGCCGCGGGTGGCCTCAGCGGCCGAAAGCGTCCAGGTCGCCGGGCTCGCATGACCGCCGCCACCGGCGAGCCGTCGGCGCTTTCCGGGGGGACGTCCTGGATCGCGAGCCGGGACTTCTCCTCCTGGTCCCGGCCCGCCGGCCTGACCGCGGCAGTGGCATCACTGCTCGGCGCCGGTGTCCGTGCCGAGAGTGGCTGCCAGGGCCGCCGCCGAGGCCTCGTCCGCCGCCCATGCCGTGGTGTGCCACCGGCCGCGCCACTGCTCGACCAGGACCCGCTGGCGGTCGCCGTCGCGGGAGTACCGCTGGAGGCCGTCGGCGGTCGGCGGGCCGGAGGTGAAGTCCCGCCGCAGGACGTCCAGGAGGGCGGACGGCTCGGTGCCCTCGGGTGTGGCGAGCTGCGTGCCGTTCCGGTGCACCGGTGCGTCCCAGATCCGGGCGTGGACCAGGTCGGAGAAGCGGTCGGCGCACGGCCGCCAGGCCGCGGACGGCGTCACCTCGTCGAAGGAGATGACCACCGGCGGGTCCTCGGAGCCGTCGAGGCGGACGGCCATCACCCAGACGCCCTGGTTCTCGACCAGGAACGGCAGCAGGCCGAGCGCCCCGACCGGGTCGATCGGCCGCTCCTCCTGCTCCTCCACGTCGTCCGGCCAGTCCCCGTTGTCCTCGGGCCAGTAGTAGAACTCTTCGCGGCCCAGCCGGTCGGCGCCGTACACCGCGTCGCCGTTGCCGAACTTCCGCAGTACGTCGGCGCCCTGCGCCAGCGCGAACCACTCGCGCACCGAGGCCGGCACGGCGCGCCCGTGCACGGCTTCGAAGCGGTCCAGTGCCGCCGCGGCCTCCGCCGACACCTCCGGGTCCATCCCGGCCAGCGCCGCCGCGCGGCCGTGGAAGCGCAGCGTGTGTCCCGCCATCGTGCATGCCCCCTGCTCTGCGGGCAGCCCTCCTGCCCGTCGGTCCGGGTGACCCTAGTGGCCTGCGCCGACAGCAACGCACGGCAGGGTGTGGCCGTTTCTGACAGAACCTGGTCATTGCGGACGCGCAGGCAGGGCGGCGAGGATCGTGGCATGGCCGAACCGCGCAGAGTCGTCGTCGTCGCGTTCCCGGGCGTCGAGCTGTTGGACGTCACCGGGCCGACGGAGGTGTTCTCCGTCGCCACGCGTCTGCTCGGCCCCGACCGGCCCGGCTACCGGGTGGAGATCGCAGCGGCGGCGGCCGGGGAGCTCCGGACCTCCGCAGGCGTCCGGCTCGTCGCGGACGTGGCACTGGACGAGGCGGTCGACGGCGTCGACACCCTGCTGGTGGCGGGTGCGATGGACCTCTCCGCGGGCCGGGTCGAGGCGGTGGTCGACCCCGTCGTGACCGAGTGGCTCCCCCTGGCCGCCCCGCAGGCACGCCGGGTGGCCGGACTGTGCGCGGGCGCCCACCTGCTGGCGGCCGCCGGAGTGCTGGACGGCCTGCCGGCGACGACGCACTGGCTCACCGCCGGGCAGCTCGCCGCCGACCACCCGTCGGTCGACGTCGACCCGGACCCGATCTTCGTCCGCAGCGGGCGGGTGTGGACGTGCGCCGGAGTCACCGCGGTGCTGGACCTGGCGCTCGCCATGGTCGCCGAGGACCACGGTCAGGCACTGGCCCTCGAGGTGGCCCGGGCCCTGGTGATGTACGTCAAACGTCCCGGCGGGCAGAGCCAGTTCAGCGTCCCGCTGTCCCTCCAGGCACCGGCCGACGACCGCATCGACGCCCTGCGCCTGTGGATCCAGGACCACTTGGCGGAGGACCTGCCCGCCCAGGTCCTCCCCGACCGGCTGAACCTGAGCGTGCGGCACTTCTCCCGGCTGTTCCGCCGCCGCACCGGCCGTACCCCCGCCGACTACCTGGAAGCCGTCCGGCTGGAGGCCGCCCGGCGCCTGCTGGAGGAGAGCGACCGCAGCCTGCCGGCCATCGCCGCCGGCACCGGGCTCGGCTCCGTCGAGACCCTGCACCGCGTCTTCAGGAACCGGCTGGGCACCACGCCCGCCGAGTACCGCCGCCGCTTCCGCTCCCCCGACGCGACGGCTCCCCCGGCCGCCTGACCGTCCCCGTACACCTGTCCCCTTCGGGCAGGACGGCGCCCGCCCCGGGCCGCCGCCTGTCCGTCCCGCCCTGCCCGCACACGGGCGGGCACGCACACGCACGCTCGCAAGGGAGCCCCCATGTCACGCACCAAGGTCGTCGCGATCCCGGTCCTCGGCAGGCACGCCATCAACGCCTATCTGCTGCTGGGCCGCCGGCCGATCGTCGTGGACGCCGGCACGCCCGGGTCCGGTCGTCTGATCCGCGATGCCGTCGCCCGGCACGGCGTCGACCCCGCCGACATCGGACTGATCGTCATCACCCACGGCCACATCGACCACTTCGGGTCCGCCGCCGAACTCCACCGCCTCACCGGGGCGCCCGTCGCCGGCCACGTCGACGACCTCCAGCCGTTCCGCACGGGCCGGGTCCACGAGCCCTACCTGCCGACCGGGCCGATGGGCCGCCTGATGGACCGCGACCCCCGACTGCACGCCACCGCCGAACCGTTCGAGCCCGACGTCCTGGTCCGCGGCGAGACGGGCCTGCACGACTTCGGCGTCGACGCCCGCATCATGCCCACCCCCGGCCACACCGCCGGCTCGATCTCCGTCCTCACCGACGACGGTGACCTGGTGGCCGGCGACATGGTCGCCAACTCGTTCATGGGCCTGATCCCCGGACGCCCTGCCAACCCGCCCTTCCACGACGACCCGCAGCGCAACCTGGCCAGCCTGCGCGAAATGCTCGCGCTCGGGCCGACCAGGCTGCACGTCGGCCACGGCATCCCGCTCGACCCCGCGCGCGTCGCCGCCTGGGCCGCGACCGAGCAGCGCCGCCTGGACGCACTGGCAGCGGCCGGCCGCCTGCGCGTACGGACGGAGAGCCCCGGACCGCACACGTGCTGAGCACTCCCCATGGATGGGGAGGGGCCGGTTCCGCATCCGAGGGCGGCCTGTAGCCTGCCGGGCATGCTCGATCACATCCCGCCCCCGGTGGTGAAGGCCTCCCCGGTCCGCAGGACCGCGCGGATCGTGCTCGCCGTGCTCTGCGTCGCGGCGAGCATCGCCGCGACGGTCTGGCTCCAGGAGACCGCCGACCGGACCAGGTGGCTGGAGGGTGTTCAGCGCGCGCTGCGGCCCGAGGGCTTCGGGTTGTTCGCGTTCCAGCTGGCCGCCGTGGTCTCCGGTGTCGCGGCCCACGGCCTGGCCCACCTGGCGCAGCCCCGGCGGATCGCCGCGGCCTGGGGCGCGGCCGGTGTGCTGCTCGCCCACAGTGCCCTCGTCGCCGGAGCGGCCTGGCTGCTGGCCGGCGCCGCGCCCGAGCTGTCGCACGGTTCGAGCCGCTACGACAGCGGCGCCCTGTACCCGGCGTGGCTCACCTCCGTCCTGCTGCCGGCCGCCGTCACCGCCTGCATCGGCGGGCTCTTCCCCCGGCCCGTTCCCGAGAAGCCGACGACCCCCTTGACCGCTCTCAGGCCGGCCGCGGTCGCAACCGCGGTCGGCTGGGCCGTCGGCGGGATCATGCTCGTGCTGCTGCTGGTGATGATCCTCCTCCGCACCGTCCTCTGAGCCCGGCTCCGGGTCCGCCGTCGGCAGGCTCCCGTCCGCCGGGAGCGCCCGCAGGCGCAATTCGCGCCAACATCGGCGGTGGACGTGCAGCCGGATGCGGGTGGCCGCAGGTGACTGCAGGCAGCCGGGAAGGTGTCAATCCCGGACTCCTCCCGCGACATGCGGACGCTACATCGGAATCAACGGGGACAAGTGGATCCTCCGCTCCGGAGTTCCGGGCGCCGCGGGCCGAGAACGGCCGAGGATGCCATACCGCGGAACGCCGTGACCGGTGATTGACCGAAAGAGTGCGCGGGTCGGGTACACCGGCGCCGCCGCCTTGGCACGGCCGTCGCACGGCTGTCTACGATCGCCGCCGTGCGGTGCCGGGGCCGGCGGGGATTCCGGCCCCGGCACCGCGTGCCCCACGTGTCCCCACGTGCCCCTTGTCGTGCACCCACGACCTTTGACGACGCAGCACACGGTCGGCCGGCGACGACCCCGCCGCCGGGCGGCGGGTGCGGTCAGACCGCCCCGGCGGCGGTGGCCACCATGGCGGCCGCGACCGCCGCGTACATGGCTCCCACCGCGGCCCGGATGCTCTCGGCCACCCCGTGGCCCTCGGTGAACGCCTTCATCCGCGGCTCGACCTCCCGGCGCGGCACGCCGGGGAAGGCGATCCGGTGCAGCAGCCCCGCCTGGAGCAGGGCGATCAGCGCAGCGGTCCGGTCGTCGGCCTCCTCGCCGCGCAGCACGGCATCGGTCAGCCGCTCGCGGAGCTCGCGCTCGACCGAGCCGTCCACCTCCGGGTACCGCCTGACCGGGATGAGGCCGAGCACCTTGTGCTTCTCCTCGGTGACCAGGCCGCGCCGGCACAGGCTCTCCTCCGCGGCGCGGACGGAGGTGCGCTGGTCCTTCATCAGCCAGTCGCCGATCTTCGTCCTGCGCCGGCCCTCGGTCCACGCGGCGAGCGCGGCCAGTCGGCCGTCCAGCAGCTCGACCCCGGTCGGCCTGGTGTCGACCACCCGGACCTGGCCGTCGGCGAGGGTGACCCGCCCGGCGAACGCGAGCTCGAGGACGATGGCGCCCGAGAGCGGCAAGCCCAGCATGAGCCCGTCCTTCGCCTGGCCGGACTCGTCGTCCAGCGACAGCAGCATCATCTCTTCGGGCAGGGTCACAGCCACGCGCGGTTCTCCTCCGTGTGTTTCGTACAACCGATCGACGCTACCGCCCGCGCGATGGTTCCCGTCGAGCCGTGCCTGGTGGGGCAGCTGACGTCTCGTAAGGTGAGTCGTGTCCAGGGCGGGCTGGTGCGGGCCGGGAGCGTCGGGCGTGGCGGGAGCGGAGCGGTCCGGTGGCGGCGGCCAGGCGGGGCGGACCTGGGCCCCCCTGCTGGCGGTGTGCGCCGGGTACTTCATGGTGATCCTCGATGTGACGATCATCAATGTCGCGGTGCCGGTGGTCGGCCGGGAGCTGCACGCCTCGCTCACCGGCATCCAGTGGATCACCGACGGCTACACCCTGGTCTTCGCCGGACTGCTGCTCACCGGCGGGGCGCTCGGCGACCGTCTGGGCAACCGGCGGATCTTCTGCACCGGCGCGGCGGTGTTCACCGCGGCCTCGGCCGGCTGCGCGCTCGCCCCGAACACACCCGTCCTGGTGGCCGCCCGGCTGGTGGAGGGCCTCGGTGCGGCGCTGATCGTGCCCGGCTCGCTCGCCCTGCTCCAGCAGGCCTACCCGGCGCCGGACGCGCGCTCCCGCGCCTTCGGCCTGTGGGGGGGCGATGGCCGGCATCGCCGCCTCCGCCGGGCCGCTGCTGGGCGGGCTGCTGGTCTCCACCGTGGGCTGGCGGTGGGTCTTCCTGATCAACCTGCCCGTCGGGGCCGCCTGCATCGCACTGACCCTGCGCCATGTCGCCGCCTCGCCGCGCCGCCCCGACCGCCCGCTGGACCCGCCCGCGCAGGTCGCCGTCTTCGCGGCCGTCGCCCTGCTGATCGCGGCCCTCAACGAGGCCGGCCGGCGCGGCTGGACGGACCCGCTCGTCCTCGGGGCGGCGGCCATGTCGGTCGCCGCGGCCTGCGCCTTCGTGGCCCGCGAACACCGGGCCCGCTCCCCCGTCCTGCCGCTCGGCCTGCTCCGCTCGCGCGCCCTGAGCGGCGGCGCCGCCATCGGTCTGCTGTTCAACTTCGCCTTCTACGGCATGGTGTTCACCGCCAGCCTCTACTTCCAGCACCAGCGCGGCTACAGCGCGCTCGGCACCGGGGCCGCGCTCTTCCCGGCCGTGGCGATGACCATGTTCGCCTCGGCCCTGGCCGGCCGGCTGGCCCGGCGCACCGGGCACCGCCCTCTGGTCGTCTCCGGAATGCTCGTCGCGGCCGCCGGGGCGGCCGCCTGGGCCGCTGCCGGGACCGACCCCGCCTACGCCTTGCTGGTGGCCCCGATGATGGCGGCGGGCTTCGGCACGTCCTTCGCCCTCACCGGCGCGACCACCACCGTGATGGCGGCCGCCCCCACCGCATACGCGGGCACGGCGTCCGCCCTGTTCAACACCGCCCGCCAGATCGGCAGCGCCGCAGGAGTGGCGCTCGGCGGCACCTTCCTCGCCACCGCCGCCGACTACGGCGAAGGGGTGCGCATCAGCATGGCCGTCGGCACAGCGGCCTACCTCACGGCAGCCGTCCTGGCGCGCCTGTGCATCCCGGCCCCGTCGGAGCGACCCGCGGGCTAGCCGCTGATCCCGGAGCCGCCCGCCCGCGCTCAGGCTCCGGCCGGGCAGCTCTCGCAGCCGGCGCGGTGCGCGGTGCGCAGCGCTTCCATACGGTCCTGCAGCTCCCGCATCCGGGCGGCGTTGCGGTCGCTCGCGTACCCGGCGATGCCGCGCAGGGCGACCGGTTCGCCGTCGTAGCGGGTGAGCACCAGGGTGGTGACGGTGCCCAGGCCGGGCCCGGGGAGGGTCTGGGCGGAGACCGAGGCGATCGTGCACCACGGAGTGCGGTGGGTGCGTTCCATGCCGTGGCTGGCCACGCCGGTCTCGTCGAGCGTCACGCCGAGCCGGACGGCCCGCCAGGTCCACCAGGAGGCGGCGGCACCGATGACCAGGCCCAGCAGCCGCGTGCCCCACGGGCCCTCGACGACCATCCCGACGGCGATCACCAGGAACACGGCACCGCAGAGTGCCAGCACGGCACGCTGCCAGTGGCTGCGGAGGCGGATGGGGCCGGCGGGGCGGTCGGCGGTCATCCGGTGATCGTGTCAGCCTCCGTACCGACCGTCAACGGCCGCCCGCACGCACCCCGGTGCCCGGAGTCCTCCAGGGGGCCCGGCATGCGGAAAGGCCCGGCACCTGGAGGTACCGGGCCCTTCGCGATTGGTAGCGGGGACAGGATTTGAACCTGCGACCTCTGGGTTATGAGCCCAGCGAGCTACCGAGCTGCTCCACCCCGCGTCGGTGAACCCGACTCTACGGTACGGGTGGGGCCGGTGGGAAATCAGTTCTCCGCGGCGCACGCCCGCCGCATCTTCGCCACGCTTCGTGGTCGTCCACGGAGCGGTGTTAGAAAGGACCCATGGTCGAACGCGCCGACCGACCCCGAGGGGCCTCCAAGCAGTCACGGCTTGCGAGGAGTCCGCGGAGCGTCGCGGGCCAGATGTTCGCCGTGCAGGTGATCGTGGTGGTGCTCCTCGTCCTGGGGGCGATCCTGGCGCTGGTGCTGGAGTCCAGGCGGGCCAGTGAGACGGAGGCCCGCAACCGGTCGGTGGCGGTGGCGGAGTCGTTCGCGCACTCCCCGGGCCTCGTCGACACCCTGAAGTCGTCCTCGCCCTCGTCGGTGCTGCAGCCGCTCACGGAGGCGGCGCGCAAGGACGCGGGCGTCGACTTCATCGTGATCATGGACACCAACGGAATCCGTTACACGCACCCGCTGCCGGACCGGATCGGGCAGCGGTTCGTGGGGACGATCGAACCGTCCCTGGAGGGCCGCATCCACACGGAGAGCGTGCACGGCCCGCTGGGCGACGAGGTCCAGGCGGTCGTACCGGTCAAGGGGGCGGACGGTTCGGTGGTGGGCCTGGTGTCGGCCGGGCTCAAGGTCAAGAACGTCACCTCCGCCGGCAACAAGCAGGTGCCGATCATCCTGTTCACCGGCGCCGCCGCCCTCGCGGTGGCCACCACCGGCACCGCCCTCGCGGCCCGGCGGCTGAAGCGCCAGACCGGCGGTCTCGGCCCGGCCGAGATGACCCGCATGTACGAGCACCACAACGCGGTGCTGCACGCGGTGCGCGAGGGCGTGGTGATCATCGGACAGGACGGGCGGCTGGTCCTGGCGAACGACGAGGCGAAGGAGCTGCTGGGCCTGCCGCCCGACGCGGAGGGCCGGTACGTCTCCGACCTGGACCGGCTGGACCCGGACACGGCCGAGCTGCTGCAGTCGGGCCGGGTCGCCGCGGACGAGGTGCACCGGGCCGGCGGGCGGCTGCTCGTGGTGAACCAGCGGCCGACCGACCGCCACAGCGGCGCGATGGGGACGGTCGCGACGATCCGCGACTCGACCGAGCTGATGGCGGTCTCCGGCAAGGCCGAGGTGGCCAACAAGCGCCTCGCGCTGCTGTACGAGGCGGGCGTCGGGATCGGCTCGTCCCTGGACGTGGTGCGCACGGCCGAGGAACTGGCCCGGGTCGCCGTCCCGGGCCTCGCGGACTTCGTCACCGTCGACCTCGCCGACCCCGTCCTGCAGGGCAACGAGCCCGCCGGCGGCGGGATGGAGCTGCGCCGCGTCGCCGTCAGCGGGATCCACGAGGACCACCCCTTCTACCCCCGCGGCCGGCTGATCACCTTCATCCCGTCCACGCCGCAGGCCCAGGGCTTCGACAGCGGGGTGTCGCAGGTCGTGCCGGACCTGTCGGTGGCGGAGGGGTGGAAGGCGCAGGACCCGAAGTGGACCGGCGGGGTCCTCGACCACGGCGTCCACTCGCTGATCACCACGCCGCTGTCGGCCCGCGGCATCATCCTGGGCGTCGCCAACTTCTGGCGGTCGGAGAAGCCCGAGCCGTTCGACGACGAGGACCTGTCGCTGGCCGAGGAGCTCGTCGCACGGGCGGCGGTCAGCATCGACAACGCGCGCCGCTACACCCGGGAGCACGCCATGGCGGTGACCCTGCAGCGCAGCCTGCTGCCGAGGGCCCTGCCGGAGCAGAGCGCGCTGGAGGTCGCCCACCGATACCTCCCGGCGCAGTCCGGGGTCAGCGGCGACTGGTTCGACGTGATCCCGCTGCCCGGCAGCCGGGTCGCCCTGGTGGTGGGCGACGTCGTCGGCCACGGCCTGCACGCCGCGGCCACCATGGGCCGGCTCCGCACCGCCGTCCACAACTTCTCGGCCCTCGACATCCCGCCGGACGAACTGCTCGGGCACCTCGACGAACTCGTCGACCGCATCGACCAGGAGGAGAGCGACGACGGCACCGGGACGGGCGTCTCCGGCGCCACCTGCCTGTACGCCATCTACGACCCGGTCTCCCGGCTGTGCACCGTCAGCCGGGCCGGCCACCCCGCGCCCGCGCTGGTCCGCCCGGACGGCTGCGTCGACTTCCCGGACCTGCCGGTCGGCCCGCCGCTGGGCGCGGGCGGCGGCGGGCCCTTCGAGACCGCCGAGGTGCACCTGCCGGAAGGCACCCAGATCGTCCTCTACACCGACGGCCTGATCGAGGACCGCGCGCGGGACTTCGACGTCGGCATGGACCTGCTGCGCAACGCCCTCTCCCACGACCGGGAGCCCGAGGACAACTGCCGGGCCGTCCTCGAGTCCCTGCTGCCGGCCCGGCCGCAGGACGACGTGGCCCTGCTGATCGCCCGCACCCGGGTGATCGCCGCGGAGGACATCGCCGAACGGGACATCCCGTTCGACCCGGAGGCCGTCGCCGACCTGCGGGCCTGGACGACCTCGACGCTCGAGAAGTGGGACCTCGGCGACCTGTCCTTCGCCACCGAGCTGATCCTCAGCGAGCTCGCCACCAACGCCATCCGCTACGGCACCGAACCCGCCAGGGTGCGGCTGCTCCGGGACCGGGCGCTGATCTGCGAGGTCTCCGACGGCAGCAGCACCGCCCCGCACCTGCGGTACGCGGCCACGACGGACGAGGGCGGCCGCGGACTGTTCCTGGTGGCCCAGCTCACCACCCACTGGGGCACCCGCTACAACCCCCGGGGCAAGACCATCTGGGCCGAACAGGCCCTCCCCGCCCCGGAGCCCTGAGGCGATGGGCGTCCCTCGGGCGCTTTCCCGCCTGCGCGGGAGTTTGTCCTTCCGCGTGCAGCTTCGCGACGCGCCGGGGAGGCACCATGGACCGATCCCCGCCCCCGGGCCAGGATGGACGGATGACAGGTGCACACGGGCAAGGGAGCCGGACGGCCGGCGGCGGCACGCCCCGCCGGGCCGGGTGCCACCGCGGCGGGCGCCGAGCGCCGCAGCCGACACGGTGAGGTACGAGAACCGTCCGGCGCGGCACCCCGCCACGGGCGCCGTGCCACCCCCGCACCTGCGCCCGATCGGGCCGCATCGGGACGTTTCCGCAGGTGATAGCGGTGGTGCCGGACCTCACAGCCCCACACCTGCCTCAAGTGAGCAAGGTCACCGGGCGGCCCGTCGTCACAGCTCGTGGCACGGGTGTACGTTCCTGCGACCAAGGGGTGAGGCCTCCCCCGATTGCGTTCTGCCTGCCCACAGCTGCGCCTCCGACAAGGGAGTCACCTGCCATGCCTGCTGAAGAACCGGCCCAGCCCCCACCCCAGACCCTCGGTGTGGTGGCCGAGTCCGCCACCGGGGAGACGCGGGTCGCGGCGACACCGGCCACGGTGCGTCAGCTGCTCGCCCTGGGCTACGACGTCGTCGTCGAGTCGGGCGCCGGCTCGGCGTCGGGGTTCACCGACGACACCTACCTCGACGCGGGTGCCGCCATCGGCGACGCCTGGCAGGCGGACCTCGTGCTCAAGGTCAACGCCCCGTCCGCCGAGGAGATCGCCCGGCTGCGTGACGGCGCGACCCTGGTCGGCCTGATCGGCCCGGGCCAGAACCCCGAGCTGCTCGAGCGCCTCTCGGCGCGCCGGATCACGGTGCTCGCGCTCGACGCGGTGCCGCGGATCTCCCGGGCGCAGTCGATGGACGTGCTCAGCTCGATGGCGAACATCGCCGGCTACCGGGCCGTCATCGAGGCCGCGCACGTCTTCGGCAGGTTCTTCACCGGACAGGTCACCGCCGCGGGCAAGGTCCCGCCGGCGAAGGTCCTGGTCGCCGGTGCCGGCGTGGCCGGCCTCGCCGCGATCGGCGCGGCGAGCAGCCTGGGAGCGGTGGTCCGCGCCACCGACCCGCGGCCCGAGGTCGCCGACCAGGTGAAATCGCTGGGCGGTGAGTTCCTGCCGGTCGACGTCGAGCAGGAGCGCAGCACCGACGGCTACGCCAAGGCCACCTCGGCGGACTACGACCGGGCGGCCGCGGAGCTGTACAGCCGGCAGACCGCGGACGTGGACATCGTCATCACCACCGCGCTGATCCCGGGCCGTCCGGCGCCGCGGCTGATCACCGCCGAGCAGGTCGCCTCGATGAAGCCGGGCAGCGTGATCGTCGACATGGCGGCCGCCCAGGGCGGCAACGTGGAGGGCACCGTCGCCGGCCGCGTGGTCGTCACCGACAACGGCGTGACGCTGATCGGCTACACCGATCTCGCCTCCCGGCTGCCGGCCCAGGCCTCGCAGCTGTTCGGCACCAACCTCGTCAACCTGCTGAAGCTGCTCACGCCCGGCAAGGACGGCCGGCTGGTGATCGACTTCGAGGACGTGGTCCAGCGCTCGGTGACGATCGTCCGCGACGGCGAGCTGACCTGGCCGCCGCCGCCCGTCCAGGTGTCCGCGGCGCCCGCCGCCGCACCGGCCGCCGCACCGGCACCGGCCGCGCCCGAGAAGCCCAAGCTGTCCGTGGCGGCACGCTTCGGGCTGATCGGCCTCGGCATGCTGGCGCTGTTCCTGCTGATCGCCTTCGCCCCGGCGCAGCTGGCGGAGAACTTCACGGTGTTCACGCTGGCGGTGGTGATCGGCTACTACGTGATCGGCAAGGTGCACCACGCGCTGCACACCCCGCTGATGTCGGTCACCAATGCGATCTCCGGGATCGTCGTCATCGGCGCGCTGCTGCAGATCGGCCACGAGAGCGCGCTCGTCACCGTGCTGGCCTTCGTGGCGATCCTGCTGACGAGCGTGAACATCTTCGGAGGCTTCGCCGTCACCCGCCGCATGCTCGGCATGTTCTCGAAAGGCCGATGACCGATGACGTACACGACGGCCGCGCACGCCGCCGACCTCGTTGCCGCCCTCCTGTTCATCCTCAGCCTCGCCGGGCTCTCCCAGCACCGCACCTCGCGGGCCGGTGTGGCCTACGGCATCGCCGGCATGGCGCTGGCGCTCGTGGCCACCGCCGTGGTCGCGGCGCACGACGTGTCGGCGGCCGCGGTGTCCCTGATCGTGGTCGCCATGGCCGCCGGCGGCGCGGTCGGCCTGTGGCGGGCGCGCCGCGTCGAGATGACGCAGATGCCCGAGCTGATCGCCGTGCTGCACAGCTTCGTCGGCCTGGCCGCGGTGCTGGTGGGCTGGAACAGCTACCTGGAGGTGGAGCGGCACGGCGCGGCGCAGGCCCTGATCGGGTCGGACCTGCTGCGCATCCACCACGCGGAGGTGTTCATCGGGATCTTCATCGGTGCGGTCACCTTCACCGGCTCGATCGTCGCCTACCTGAAGCTGTCGGCGCGGATCAAGTCGAGCCCGCTGATGCTGCCGGGCAAGAACGCGCTCAACGTCGCGGCGCTGGTGGCGTTCGTGGCGCTGACGGTGTGGTTCACGATCAGCCCGAGCCTCGGCCTGATGATCGCGGTGACGCTGCTGGCGCTGCTCCTGGGCTGGCACCTGGTCGCCTCGATCGGCGGCGGCGACATGCCGGTGGTGGTCTCCATGCTGAACAGCTACTCGGGCTGGGCCGCGGCCGCGGCCGGCTTCCTGCTGAACAACAACCTGCTCATCGTCACGGGTGCGCTGGTGGGCTCCTCCGGTGCCTACCTGTCGTACATCATGTGCAAGGCGATGAACCGGTCCTTCATCTCCGTCATCGCCGGCGGCTTCGGCATCGAGGCGCCCGCCGCGCAGGACGCGGAGCAGGGCGAGCACCGGGAGACCAGCGCCCACGAGACGGCCCGGATGCTGGCCGACGCCACCTCGGTGGTCATCACGCCCGGCTACGGCATGGCGGTGGCCCAGGCCCAGCACCCGGTCGCCGAGCTGACCCGGGTGCTGCGCGAGCGCGGTGTGGAGGTCCGCTTCGGCGTGCACCCGGTGGCGGGCCGCCTGCCCGGCCACATGAACGTGCTGCTCGCCGAGGCGCGGGTGCCGTACGACATCGTGCTGGAGATGGACGAGATCAACGACGACTTCACCGACACCTCGGTGGTCCTCGTGATCGGTGCGAACGACACCGTCAACCCGGCGGCGACGGAGGACCCGGCGAGCCCGATCGCGGGCATGCCCGTGCTGCGGGTGTGGGAGGCCGGTCATGTGATCGTCTTCAAGCGGTCCATGGCGTCCGGCTACGCGGGCGTGCAGAACCCGCTGTTCTTCCGCGAGAACAGCAGCATGCTGTTCGGCGACGCCAAGCAGACCGTCGAGAGCATCCTGCAGGCCCTGCAGGCGGAGGCGCCCCAGGCCCCGGCCGAACGGCGCACCACCGCCGTCGCCTGACGGCCGCCGGCTGCCACCGGTCGCCGTGCAGGTGGGCGCAGTACCCGCGAGGCGGGAGGAACAGCACCGTTCCTCCCGCCTCGCGCGGTTTCCGGCACCCACGGCGCCCCGGCCGGCCGGTCAGCCGGTCAGCCGGTCTGCCACCTGCCCGGGTGTCGGGTCCAGGTAGACGCGGACCACGGCGGGGTGGGCCGCGCGGATCGCCCGCTCGGCCTCCTCGCACGCGAGCTCCACGTCCCGCGCGGTGGCCGGCTCCCGGAACGCCACCTTGGCCGCGACCAGGACGTCCTGCGGGCCGCTGACCAGGGTGACCAGCTCGACCACCTGCCCGACCTGCGGCTGCTCCCGCAGGGTGGCGGAGATCCGGTCCTCGGCGGTCTGCGGCAGGGCCCGGCCGATCAGCAGCGAGGCGTTGGCCCGGGCCAGCACCACGGCCACCCAGGCCAGCAGGACGCCGATCAGCAGCGAGGCCGCGCCGTCCCACGCCGGGTCGCCGGTCAGTTCGGTGCCGAGCACGCCGCCGAAGGCCAGCGCCAGGCCGATCAGCGCGGCGACGTCCTCCAGGAAGACGGCCTTGACCGCGGTGTCGGGGGTGCGCCGCAGGTACCGGCCGCCGGACACCCCCAGCCGGCCCGCCTCGCCGCGGACCTGGCGGACCGTCCGCGCCAGCGCCAGCGACTCCAGCAGGAAGGCGACGGCCAGCACCAGGTACGAGGCCAGCGGGCTGCCCAGGTCCTCACCGTGCAGGAGGGTCTGCACCCCGTCGGTGACGGAGAAGACGGCTCCGCCGATGAAGGTCGCGAACGAGGCGAGCAGCGCCCAGACGTACCGCTCCCGCCCGTAGCCGAAGGGGTGGGCGTCGTCGGCGGGCCGGGAGCTGCGCTTGAGGCTCAGGAAGAGCAGCACCTCGGTGACGGTGTCGGCGAGCGAGTGCGCGGCCTCGGACAGCATCGCGCCGGAGCCGCTCACCAGCCCCGCGACCGCCTTGGCGACGGCGACACCGAGGTTGCACAGCCCGGCGACGACCACGGTGACGGTGCTCTCGGCGTTCCCGCCGGACTGCGGTACACCGGCCTCCACGGGCTGGTCGGTTCGGAGGTCCACAGCAGGAGTCTGTCCCGCCCGGCGGAATGTGCACCCCCGTCCGCACCGCCGTCCGCGCCGTCGGGTGTCCGCCGTCGGCGGTAACTCCGGCGTGGGGCGCGGGGGCGGGACCGTCCGGGTGGAAACGATCGGAGTCGGCGCGGATCTGCCCGTCGCCTCCGGCCGGCGGCACCGCCGACGGTCCTCACGACGCTTCCCACCGAGGGAGAAGCCATGATCAAGACAGTTGCCGTCACCGCCCTGGCCGCCGTCGCCCTGGTGCCGACCGCGCCGGCCGCCGCAGCCGCGGGCCAGCCGGCGCCCCGTGCGGCGGCGACCTGCGCGGACATCGCCCAGATGGGCCTCCAGCAGGCCGTCGCCGCCCTCCAGGTCGGGATCCAGGACGTGTCGGCGCTCGCTCCGGTGCAGGACCTCCCCTGTCTCGCCGACGCAGGCACCGCGGACGACCTGTTGGCCGGGCTACTGGACGGTCTTCCGGCCGGCCCCGCCCCCGACCCGCTGCCGCACATCGCGGTCTGACCGCACCGGCACCACGGGGCCGACGGCGCAGGGCCCGCCCGCGCCGTCGGCCCGGCCCGGTCGGGGGCGGGCCGGTCAGGGACGGCCCGTCGGGGAGCGGTCGGCCGTCAGGGCCGGGTCGGTCGTGGCGACCGGGGCCAGGATCTCGTCCATGGCCTCGAGCAGGCCGGGGTCCAGCCGGACACCGGCCGCGGCGGCGTTCTCCGCGACCTGCTCGGGGCGGGAGGCACCGATGATCGCGGCGGCGACGTTCCGGTTCTGCAGCACCCACGCCACGGCGAGCTGGGCCATGCTGAGCCCGGCCCCCTCCGCCAGCGGGCGCAGCCGCTGGACGCGCTCCAGGACGTCCGGCCGCATCCACCGGGCGACGTAGTCCGCGCCGCCCTTCTCGTCGGTGGCCCGGGAGCCGGACGGCGGCTCGACACCCGGCAGGTACTTCCCGGTGAGCACGCCCTGGGCGACCGGCGACCAGACCACCTGGCCGATGCCGAGCTCCTCGCACACCGGCACCACCTCGGCCTCGATCACCCGCCACAGGGCGCTGTACTGCGGCTGGCTGGAGACGAACGGCACCCGCAGCTCGCGCGCGAGCGCGTGCGCGTCGCGGATCTGGTCCGCCGTCCACTCGGAGACGCCGATGTACAGGGCCTTGCCGGCGCGCACCACGTCGGCGAAGGCCTCCATGGTCTCCTCGAGCGGCGTGGAGTGGTCGTAGCGGTGCGCCTGGTACACGTCGACGTAGTGGGTCTGCAGGCGGCGCAGCGACCCGTCGACGGCCTCCAGGACGTGCTTGCGGCCCAGCCCGCTGTCGTTGCGGCCGGGCCCGGTGGGCCAGTACACCTTGGTGAGGATCTCGACGCCCTCCCGGCGCTCGCCCTTCAGGGCGCGGCCGAGCACGGACTCGGCCCGGGTCTCGGCGTACACGTCCGCGGTGTCGAAGGTGGTGACGCCGGCGTCGAGGGCTGCGCGGATGCAGGCCACGGCGGTCTCCTCGGCCACCTGCGAGCCGTGGGTGAGCCAGTTGCCGTAGGCGATCTCGCTGACGACCAGGCCGCTGCGGCCCAGGTGGCGGAACTCCATGGTGCAGGTCCTCTCCGCGGGGGCTACCAGCTCCGATCATGCCCCGGGGCGGCGGGCACGGCGCAGCGGCGTGCGGAGGGCCGGGCCTGCGGGGCGCGCCGCGCCCCCGGTCAGGTGCCCGGGAACATGTAGTCCTCCTTGATCCGTCCGTCGGCGTCGAGGACGAGCACCTCGGTGCCGCCGCCCACGACCTCGCCGGTCGCGGCGGAGAGCGTGTCCCAGCCGAACCTGACCAAACCGCCGAGCCGTACGGCGTCGGGGCGGGCCCGGAAGGTGAGGCCCTCCTTCGCGACGAAGCGCTCGTGGCTCCGGGCTACGCGGATCTCGACGGCGTCGTACCCCCGGGCCTCCAGGGTGCTGTGGTCGAAGCCGAGCCCGGCGGCGATCGTCCGGATCTCGGCGGGCGGCTGGAGGACGTGCCTGCCGTCCGCGGCCCACAACCGTTCGACCGCTGCACGGCGTGCGTCGCCGTCGGGCGCGGCACGACAATTCCCTGCGGGGTATGGCGGGGGCGGAAGGGGGCTCGGCCGGGCAGGTGACGGTCCGGCAGGTGCGGCGGCGCCGACCGGTCGGCCCCGACGGGTGCGCGTTAGCCTGCCCGGTGGGCGTGGCTGCCGTCCTGCGCCGGGCGGGACCGCGAGGCCGCCGGACCGCGCCCGGGAGAACCGTGCTGACCCCGAACCTGTTCGGCATCTGCTTCGGCCTGGCGGCACTGGCGGGCACCTGGCACCAGGCCGCGGCGCTCGGGTCGGCGCCGGCCGTGGTCGGCGATGCGGTGCTGGCCCTCGCGGCCGCCGTGTGGCTGGTGCTGCTGATCGGGTACCCGGCCCAGGTCGCCCGGCGGCCCGGCGGCTGGCGGGCCGAGTTCCACGACCGCGGCCTCGGCCCGTTCGTCTCGCTGGCCCCGATCACCGGCATGCTGCTGGCGGTCGGTCTGCACCGGCACGCCCCGGGAGCGGCGGACTGGCTCTTCGGCGTCTGCGCGGCCGCCACCGCGGTGGCCGCGCTGGCGCTCACCGGCCAGTGGCAGTACGGGGAGCTCGAACCGGACACCTTCCATCCCGGCTACCTCCTGCCGACCGTGGCCGGTGGTCTGGTGGCGGCGCAGGGACTGGCGGAGCTCGGGTGGCCGGGGCCTGCGGCCGCCGCCTTCGGGGTCGGGGCGGTGTCGTGGGTGCTGCTGGCACCGCCGCTGCTGGCCAGGATGCTCTTCCGGCCGCCGCTGCACCCGATGCTGTTCCCCACCACGGCCATCGAGGCCGCGCCGCCGGCCGTGGCGGGCAGTGCCTACCTGGTCATGACGGGCGGACGGTTCGACGTCCTGAGCTGGAGCCTGCTCGGCTGCACGGTGCTGGCGGTGCTGGTCCAGGCACGGATGTTCGGCGCCTACCGGGCCGCCCCGTTCGGACCGCCCTGGTGGTCCGTCACCTTCACCTCGTCGGCGGTGGCCGGACTGGCGCTGCGCTGGCTGTTCGGATTCCGGCCGGCCGGCTTCCGGGAGTACTCGTACCTGGTGCTCGCGGCGGCCTCGCTCCTGGTCGGTGCCGTGGCGGCGGCCACCGTGGTGGCCCTGTGCCGGGGCAGCTTCCTGATGCGGCCCGCGGAGGCGGCCACCGGGGTGTGAGGCGCCGCCACGCGGGCGGTGGGCCGCCCGGGGCGGCACGGCCGGCCGTCAGCCCAGGTGTCCGAAGATGCCGGCGAGCAGCACTCCCGAGGCGAGGAAGACCAGGGTCAGCACGGCCACGGCGGTGACCTGCTCGCGCGTCACCTCGCCCCGGTGCATGGCGGCCGCCGTGCCGGACGGCGCGCCGTCCCCGGCGTTCGGCGCGCCCGCCGGCGCCGGGTCGTGGCCGGACGGCGGGCCGTGCCCTGCGGCGGAGTGCTGCACCGCGGCCGGGCCGTGGGCGGGTGCCGGTGCGGGGATCGGCTCCCCGCCCTCGCCGAGGACGCGCACCGTGCCCATCCCGTGCTTCAGGTGGTTGGCGACCAGCCACACGTTGACCGGGTAGGCGCAGGCGAGCCCGGCCCCCACGGCGAGCGAGAACAGGGCCCAGAACCGTACGTCGGCCACGTCGTCGGCCCCCGGCACATGGCTGCGGACGATGACGATCACGGCCACCATGGCGCCCATCACGCAGTTCATCGACAGCCACTCGGCGACCACGGTCGAACGCACGGCCTTGAGGTAGTCGCCGCCGAGCATGTCGCGCATGAAGAGCGCCTGGAAGACCAGCAGGCCGAACCCGAAGCCCAGGGCGTACTCGAGCAGGCTGTCCGCCCACGGGGGAAGCCCGATCAGCGAGGCCAGCACGGCGGCGACCATGATGCCGGTGGCGTCGCCCGCGACGCAGTGGACGGTGGACCCGAACGCCTGCTTCCACAGGGGCGCCACGAAGCGCTCGTGGGTGCCCGGCCGCGGCTCCTTGCAGGACAGCACGTAGAAGGCGGCGCCGACCGGGCCGATGTACAGCGTCACCAGCACCCAGCCCCACTTCATCACGGTCAGTTCCGGGTTGGCGGTGAACGCGTCGTGGGCCACGTAGGCCGCGGACAGCAGAACGAGCACGAGCCAGGCGTACATCAGGGCTTCCGCCGTGCTGCCGCCCACTCCGCCGGTCGTCGCCAGGTGGTCCACCGCGTGCCTCCGCCTCCCGGTCGGTTCGGGGGATCGCTGCCCGAAGGCGGCCATCGTGCCCGTCGGGGCGCCTTCCGGCCCGCCCGGCGCACCCGGGACTCGACCGGTCGGCGGTGCGGCCTCACCCGTTCGGCGACCCGGAACCGGGTAGGGTCCGGGTACGGGGGCGCGGCGGCGCGCCCCCGTACCGACGGGTCGTCAGCCGCTATGCGAGCAGGGCGCGCACGGCCCGGCAGGTGATGGCGGACGGCCGGTGGATGCCGAGACGGACGGCGAGCGCACGGATGCGGCGGTTGGTGGCGTGCTGGGGCAGGTACACCCCGGAGTCCAGCAGGACGACGGCCAGGCGCATGGCCTTCAGCCGGCGGTTGTGGTCGACGTACCACTCACGGGGCATCCCGGGCGGCAGGGGTCGGACGGCGGGCGGGCCGGACCGGCGGACGGTCCGGGCTCCTCGGGCAGTGGGCGTGCGGCGGGTGGACAGGGCAGCGGACATCGACGACCTCCTGGTGCGGTGGTTGGGGGCGCTCGCTGACAAATCCCATATTAGGCGGGGGTACTGACAATCCGACGGGCTGCCGCCGGGGCCCGGCCGTGCCCCGGCGGCGGCGGTTCGGTCAGGCCCGCAGGAAAGCCTCCAGGGCGGTCGCGAACGCCACCGGGACCTCGTACATCGGGTAGTGCCCGCTGTTGGCGAGCACGGTGAGCTCGGCGTTCGGGTAGTGGGTGAGCCAGGTGCCGTGCATCACCTCGGCGGAGAGCGCCGGGTCGTGCTCGCCGACGAAGACGCCGACCGGCAGCGTGCTGCCCGCCACCTTCGCGGCGAAGTCCTGGGTGGTCCACTCCCCCAGGTAGCCGGCGAAGGCCTCCGGCCGGGAGCCGGTCACCGAACGGGCGGTCATCCGGTCCAGCCAGCGGCCGCAGGCTCGGTTGCCGGTGACCATGTCGAGGATGGCCCTGCGGTTGGCCGGATACTGCACGGCGCCGTGGAACAGGTCGTACGCGTCGCCCTCCAGGGGGAAGGCGCTCGCCGGGACGGGCGCCACGCCGGCCAGCTTGCGCACCCGGGTCGGCGCCTCGGCGAGGATCCGCTGGGCCGCCTTGCCGCCCATCGAGTGCCCGACCAGCGAGAAGGTGTCCCAGCCGAGCTCGTCCGCCAGCCGCAGCGCATCGGCGGCGATCTCGGCGAGCGTGAACTCGCCGTCCACCGCGATCCGTTCGCCGTACCCGCGGTAGTCGAGGAAGGCGTAGCCGAACTCGTCCGGCTCCAGGATGTCGAGGAACGCGCCCCAGCCCGCGCTGCTGCCGAACCAGTCGTGCAGCACGAGGACCTTGTGCGGACCGTTTCCGACGGTTCGGTGACCGATAGCCATCGCATGCTCCCTCTGTGTGATGATGCCGGACCGGTCGATCATCCCACCCGGCCACCCGCCCGACGCCAGAACCGATCACGCCAACCGCGCGCCGCGCATTCGGCGGCATCCCCGACCTCCTTCGAGGGACCCTCCGGCGTCCCGCGGAAAGCCCACGAGGGGCGCGGGGAACTGCGCAATCCCAGTCGTCGGCCGAGTGCCTTGGAGCGGATGGATGGACGTGCCGTGGGTGCGGCGCCCGGGGCGCCGTGAGTTCCTGGCCCTGCTCGCGGCGGCCGCCGTCGCCGGTACCGCCGCGCCCCCGGCCGCAGGCAGGCCACGCGCCGTCAAGCGGCAGATGCGCGGCCTGTGGATCGCCTGCCTGAACCACACGGACTGGCCCGCCCGCAGACGGCTCGGCACCGAGCAGATCCGGGCGGACTTCGTCTCGATGCTGGATGCGGCCGTGGCGACCGGCTTCAACGCGGTGTTCGTCCAGGTCCGCCCGACCGCCGACGCGCTGTGGCCGTCGCCGTACGAGCCCTGGTCGCAGTGGCTGACCGGCACTCAGGGGCAGGACCCGGGCTGGGACCCGCTGGCCTTCATGATCGAGGCTTCGCACCTCCGCGGGCTGACCTTCCACGCCTGGTTCAATCCGTTCCGGATCGCGATCCACACCGACCCCGGCCGCCTGGTGGCGGACCATCCGGCGCGGCGCAACCCGGACTGGACGGTGGCCTTCGACGGCGAGCTCTACTACAACCCCGGCATCCCCGCCGTGCGCGAGTTCGTCCTGGACGCCGTGATGGACGCCGTGACCCGCTACGAGGTCGACGGCGTCCACATCGACGACTACTTCTACCCGTATCCGGCGCCGGACGGCCGGGGCTTCCCCGACGACGCGGCCTTCGCCGCCCACGGCCGCGGCTTCACCGACCGGGCGGCCTGGCGGCGCGACAACATCGACCTGACCGTCCGGCAGCTCCGCGACCGGGTGCGGGCCGCCAGGCCGGACGCCGCCTACGGCATCGCCCCCTTCGGCGTCTGGCGCAACAGGTCCACCGACCCGGCCGGCTCGGCGACCACCGCGCTGCAGTCGTACGACGCGCAGTTCTGCGACTCCCGCGGCTGGGTCCGCAAGGGCTGGGTCGACTACATCGCACCCCAGCTGTACTGGCACATCGGCTTCGCGATCGCGGACTACGCCGTCCTCGCCCGGTGGTGGGCGGCGCAGACGGACGGCACCGACACCCAGTTGTGGATCGGCCAGTCCGCCTCCCGCCCGGGCGCCCCGGGGCGCCCGGCCCCCTGGCAGGACCCGGCGGAGCTCTCCCGCCACCTCGCGCTCAACGCCACCCTCCCGCAGATCGGCGGGGACGTCTTCTTCAGTGCCCGCAGCGCCCGAACCGACCGCATCGGTGCCATCCGGCAGCTGGCGGCCGACCACTGGTCCCGGCCCGCGCTCGTCCCGCTGCTGCCGAGGCTCGCCCGCACCGCACCGCCCGCGGCACCGGAGCTGCGCCCCTCCCCCGACGGGCAGGGCCTGCAGGTCGCCCCGTGGCCCCGCCCCGGGCGCCCGCACCCGTTCCAGTACGCCGTCTATGCGTACGACGCCGACCCGGGCCCGCACCCGCCGGCCGACCCCGACCGCCTCGCCGCCCTGCTCCCCGCACTCTCCGTCGACCGGTACCGGCCGCCGGGCACCTCGTCCGCCTCCTGGTACGCGGCCACGGCCGTCGACCGCGCCGGCCGCGAGAGCGCGACCGGCCGGGTCCTCCGCTTTCCCCCTGGTCCGACCGGGCCGCTCGTAGAAGGCGAGTAGTCGACGAGGAGCCGACGGATAGCGGCCCCGTGAAGACTCTTCCCCGGCAGGTCGCCCGCGGACTTCGGTGAACGTCTCCACGACGTCCCGGCGGGCGCCCCTGCCCTGTATGCACCAGCCAGGGGGAGGAGAAGCGATGAGGACGAAGCGAATAACAGGGGTGCTGGCCGCACTCGCGATGGCGGTCGCCACGGGCGTGGCGGTATCCGTCACGCCGGCCTCGGCGGCCGGCGGATGCGCCGGGAGGATCATCGACCACCAGGACCTGACCGCCATCAACGGGCCCTACGTGGGGCAGTTCGTCGGCCGGGTCAACCTCTACTGGGACGGCACCTACAACTGCGTCGTGTTCACCAAGGCGGGCGGCCCGTACTACGGCGTCCCCACACCGATGGGCGTCCTCATCGAGAACGAGGCCGGAGAATTCCGGCAGGACCCCACGGAGCGGACCTTCTACTCGTACTACGCCGGCCCGGCCAAGGTCAACGGCGTGGGCCAGAGCATCAGGTGGACCGCCAAGCTCCTCGACTCGTCGGACACGGTCATCGCCCACTACGAGCAGGACTTCTACCACTGACGGTCCGCCCGGCAGCAGTCCCGCACCATTCGACAGGAATGAGTACCTCCATGAAGCACGGAAAAGTCCGGCGCGCCGCCGTCGGTTCGGCGGTCCTGGCCGCCGCAGCCGCCACGGTCGTCACCGCGCCCGGCCCGGCCTACGCGGCGGGCTACAACGGCGCCTGCGGCGCCGGCTACCGCGTGATCGACTCACTGCCGCTCGACGCCACCGAGGACGGCGGCACGGTGTATCTCACGTACAACCGCACCAACGGTTACAACTGCGTCGTCACCGTACGCAACACCCCCGGCGACCCGATCTGGATGAGCGCGTCGATCAAGCCGAGCGGCACGGAGGATTACCACAGCGAGCAGAACCTCTTCACCACGTACGCCGGACCGGTCTACCTCCACGCGCCGGGCCGCTGCATCGACTGGGACGGAAGCATCGGGTACGCCTACAACTGGCAGTTGAACTCCCACTGCGGCTGAGCGGGGAAAGGACAGCGGGAACTTCTGTGTTCGGTATACGAAAGGCGGCCCTGGCGGGCCTCGCCGCGATCAGCGGCCTCGTACTGGCGCTCGGCCCGGCGGCCCCCGCATCGGCGGAGGAATCCGTCGAAGGACCGTTCACCATCGCCAACCCCGGCACCGGGAAGTGCCTCGAAGTGGCGGACTGGAGCGACCTCAACGGTGCGGCGATCCGGCAGTGGGACTGCCACGGCGGGCTGAACCAGCTGTGGTACATCGTCGACGTGAACCTCACCGGCTACTCGACCCTCGTCAACGCCAGCAGCCACAAGTGCGTCGACATCCCCGGCGGAAACGTCGGGAACGGTGTGCAGCTGATCCAGTGGGACTGCCACTACGAGAGCAACCAGCGGTGGGCCATGCTCTATCCGCACGGGGACGGCCCGGACCGCGAATTCGCCTGGGGCTCGTACCGGATGGAGATCGGCGGCTACAGCCGTGCCAACGGCGCCCCCGCGCAGCTGTGGGCCCGGAACGGCGGCGAGAACCAGCAGTGGGGTGTCGGCGTCCGCTGAGACGCCCTCCGCGGCTTCGGCCTCCGGCTCCACCCGGGGACTCGCAGAAACCGGCCCCGCACGCACGGCGTGCGGGGTCGCCGCCGTCCGCGAACTCACCGGGCACGCGTGATCCTCACCGGGAAACGCCCCCGGCGGCGGCGGCGACACACCCGCCGGTGACCACCGCCGTTCCCGGGCAGCGCCTGCCCGCCCGGGCAGGATGGAGGCCGGGCCGGACGGCGGCCCGGAGCAGCGGCCGGGTCCTCGGGCGCTGCTCACGACACGCCCGAGGAGGCGCCCATGACGACCGATCAGCGACCCGACCCGGTGCGGGTGTTCGTCCTCGGCGGCTCGCTGCGCACCGACTCGCTCAACACCCGGCTGGCGGCGCTGGTCGCCCGGCTGGCCGAGGAGGACGGCGCCGACGTCGACCTCGCGGGCCTGCGGGAGTTCGACATGCCGCTCTACGACGGCGACGTCGAGGCCGGCACCGGCCTCCCGCCGGGCGCCCTGGCGCTGCGCGAACGGCTGGCCGCCTGCGACGGCTTCGTGATCGCCGCACCGGAGTACAACGCCTCCGTACCGGGCGCGATCAAGAACGCCGTCGACTGGGTCTCCCGGGTCCGGCCGCAGCCGTTCAAGTCCAAGCACGCCCTGCTGGTCTCCGCCTCCCCGTCCATGGTGGGCGGCAACCGCGGGCTGTGGGCGCTGCGCGTACCGCTCGAACACCTCGGCACCCGGGTCTATCCGGACATGTTCAGCCTGGCCCGGGCGCACCGGGGCTTCACCGAGCGGGGCGACCTCGCCGACGCCGAACTGCAGACCCGGCTGGCCGAGGCCGTGGGCGCCTTCCTCCGCCTGGTCGAGGCGGACACCCGGTACGTCTGCCTGCAGCGCCGCTGGTACGAGTTCCTCGGCGACCGCACCGACGCGCCCGTCACCGAACGCTCCGAGGCCTGACCGGCCGGCCGCGCCGGACCGCGTGGCACGCGTCCGGCGCCCGCACCGTACGGGCATGCTGGTGGCATGGGTGAGCCGAAGACCGTCCCGACCGACGCCAGCCCGGAGGACTTCCTCGCCGGCGTCCCCGACGAACGCCGCCGCACCGACGCCCGGGCCCTCTGTGCCCTGATCGCCGAGGCCACCGGCGCCCCGCCCCGGATGTGGGGCGGGTCGATGGTCGGCTTCGGCACCTACCACTACCGCTACGCCAGCGGCCGCGAGGGCGACTGGCCGCCCGTCGCCCTGGCCCCGCGCAAGCAGGCCCTGGTGCTGTACATCGCCGAGGGCTTCGAGCCCCACACCGAACTGCTCGCCAGGCTCGGCCCGCACGGCACCGGCAAGGGCTGCCTCTACCTCAAGCGCCTCGCCGACGTCGACCGGGACGCCCTGGCAGAGATGGTCGCCGCCGCCTTCGACCGCCTGAACGGCCGCACCGTGACGCCGTGACACCGCATCCGGCACCGTGGTGGCAGGCTTTCGGGCCATGGAGGAGAGCGAGGCCGTGGAGACTGCGCCGCTGGTGCTGGTGGATGCCGCCAATGTGGTGGGCTCGGTGCCCGACGGGTGGTGGCGGGACCGGAGGGGTGCGGCGGAGCGGCTGCGCGATGCGCTGGCGGCCGTCGCCCGGGACGGGCTGGCGGAGCGCACCGGCGCCCCGGAGTGGTCGCGCACCGGGCCGCTGGAGCTGGTCCTCGTCGTCGAGGGCGCTGCGCGGGGCGTGGCCTCGGTGCCCCTGGTCCGGGCCGACTCCGCGTCCGGCAGCGGCGACGACCGGATCGTCGACCTCGTCCGGGCGGCCCTCGCCGCCCACCCGGACCGCAACTGCCTGGTCGTCACCGCCGACCGCGGGCTGCGCGACCGCGTCACCGCCCTCGGTGCCGAGGTCGTCGGCCCGCGCGCCGTCCGGCCGGCGCAGCCGCGGCCGGGAGGTGCCCCGGCCTGAGACCCACCGGGCCGAAGGCTGTTACGGGACCGCGCGGTGGCTGTTACACGGTCGGCGGCAGGCCGTGAGGGGCGGTTCCTAGCGTGTGGCGCACCAGCTCGCGTTCACCGGAACGGGAGTGGTGAGCACTCGGAGGAATCCAAATGTCACGTACCTCGTCCGCGCACCGCGCGGTGCGTTCCGCGCTGGTCGGTGCCGGGGCGGTTGCCGCGGTGGTGCTGTCCGGCGGGGCCGCGCTCGCCGACGGTCCTTCGGCCTCACCGGTGCCGACGGCGACCCGCAGCGCCGAGCCCACCCTGCCGGCGGAGTCCGGGGCGCGGCCCAGCGCCGTCCCGAGCCTGTCGCCCGTCGGGCCCGACGGCACCCGCAGGAGCGGGGCGGTGCCCAAGGGCGGCGCCCAGACCGGTGAGGCGGACACCGGCGGCTCGCCGACCGCGGTGGTCCTCGGCTCGGCGCTGGCGCTGGCCGGCGCGGCCGGGATCGGTACCGCGGTCGTCCGCCGCCGGCGTGGCAGCGCACAGGCGTAGCCGGAACCGGCGCGGCCGGCGCCCCTCGTGGGTGCCGGCCGCGTCGGCCGGCGCGCTCGCCCTGTCGCTCGGGCTCGGGACGGTGGCACTGGGGGTGGCCCCCGACGCCGAGCCGGTGCGGATCTCGTACACCGGCCCGGACGCGCCCCCGCCGGGCGACCCGGGCCCCACGGCCGCCCCGGCCGGAACCGGGAGTTCGGCCGGAGCCGGGACCGCCCGCACGGCGGAGCTGCCGTTCTCGCCGCCCGTCCGCCTGCTGATCCCCCGTATCGGGGTGGACGCACCGGTCGGGTCCGTCGGGCTGAACCGCGACGGGACGGTGGAGGTCCCGCCGCTGGACGAGCCCGGGCTGGTCGGCTGGTACCGCAACGGCCCGGGGCCGGGGCAGCGCGGCCCGGCCGTCCTGCTCGGCCACTACCGGACGCGCAAGGGTTCGGCGGTCTTCAACCTCCTGCCGTCGGTGCGGCCCGGCGACGTGGTCCGGGTGCGCCGCGAGGACGGCCTGACGGTGACGTACGAAATCCGGGCGGTCCGGCAGTTCCCCAAGGCGCAGTTCCCCACCGACCTGGTGTACGGCGCGACGCCCGACGAACAGCTCAGGCTGGTCACCTGCGGCGGATCGCTCGGGGGCGACGGGCACTTCAGCGACAACATCGTCGTCCTCGCGGACCGGATCGACACTCCGTGAACCGTGCCCGCAGCAGTCCTCCCACGC
The DNA here is from genome assembly GCF_040680995.1 of Kitasatospora sp. NPDC051914. NCBI lineage: Bacteria > Bacillati > Actinomycetota > Actinomycetes > Kitasatosporales > Streptomycetaceae > Kitasatospora > Kitasatospora sp. NPDC051914. The sequence continues at coordinate 302,692 of NZ_JBFAXX010000001.1, read as the reverse complement.
CCGCCCGAGGGCGGCCGGAAGGCCATGGGGCAGACTGTCAGGCCCCGCCGGAAGTCCCGACGGGCCGTCATGGAAAGGCACCGCTCCGCGTGAGGAAACGGACAGCTCCCACCGCCCTCACCGGGCGCACCTCCCGGGCGGCCGGGGCCGCCGCGGCGGTCGCCGCCGCCTTCGCGGCGGTCCTGCTGCTCGCCGGCTGCGACAGCCCGGGCACCCTGCACGACGCCGGTCCTGCCCGGCAGGTCGCGGACCACCCGAGCCCCGAGCCGCTGTGGCCGGCGGCGGCCACGACCGCGCCGGCGGCGACCCGGTCGGCCACGGAGGAACCCCCGCCGTCCCCGCTGCCCGGGCTGGCGGCGCCGGCCGACGGGCTCGGGCAGCTCGACGCCAAGGCGGTGCTGTCCCACGATCCCGGGCTCAGCGACCTCGAGCAGCGCGCCCTGTCGGGCGGTTGCACCGGCTGCACGGTGCAGCCCGCCCGCTACCGGGACCTCAGCGGCGACGGCCGGCCGGAGCTGATCACGGCCGTGCTGATGCCCGAGGCCGGCCTGCGGTGGGCCACGCTCCGCGTCTACACCGCGCGGGACGGACAGGTCCTGCCGGCGCTGTCGGTCTCCGTGCAGGCCGGGTTCACCGCCGACACGGTCGGCCGGGACCTCGTCGTGCACGAGCCGAACGGGCCGCTCGCCCGCACCACCAGCACCTACCGCTGGGAGTCGGTGCGGATGGCCTTCGTCGACCGGCAGACCGTCTGGAGCGGGCCCGCCGACGGCGCGGTCGGCTGCCCGACCCCGGAGCCCACCCTCCCGTCCGCCCGGCCCACCGCCGCGGACGACCCGCCGGTCGGTCCGGACGGGCGGCGCACCGCGCCGTCCGCGGTCCCCTCCCCCGTCCGTCCGACCCCGACGAGGCAGCGATGACGGCCCCGCCGACGCCCCCGCCCATGCCCCGCATCCTGCTCGTCGAGGACGACGAGGTGATCCGCGAGGCGACCCAGATGGCGCTGGAGCGGTACGGCTTCCCGGTCGACACGGCCGCGGACGGCCTCCAGGGGCTGGAGCGGTTCCGCGCCGCGCCGCCCGACCTGGTGCTGATCGACGTGATGCTGCCGCTGCTCGACGGTGTCGGCCTGTGCCGCCGCATCCGTGAGGAGAGCAGCCTGCCGGTGCTGATGATGTCGGCCCGGACGGAGGCCGTCGACGTCGTCTCCGGTCTGGAGGCGGGCGCGGACGACTACGTGGTGAAGCCCTTCGAGATCGCCGTCCTGGTGGCCCGCATCCGGACGGTGCTGCGGCGCACCGGGCCGGCACCCGCGCCGGTGCCGGAGACGGTCGCGGAGGCGCCCCCGCCGGGGCGCTCCGCGGTGCGGGTGATCGACGACCTGGAGGTGGACACCGACGCCATGGAGGTCAGGGTGGCCGGCGCACCCGTGCCGCTCACCCCGACCGAGCTGCGGCTGCTGCTCGAGTTCACCGCGGCGCCGGGCGTGCTGATGGAACGGCAGACCCTGCTGTCCCGGGTGTGGGACTACTCCTGGGACGCCGACAGCCGTGTGGTGGACGTCCATGTGCAGCGGCTGCGCGCCAAGATCGGGGCGGGCCGGATCGAGACCGTCCGCGGCTTCGGCTACCGGCTCAGGCGGGTGCCGTGACGCTCCGTCGGCAGATCGCCGCCGTCATCGCGCTGGTCTCCTGCCTGGTCGCGCTGACGGTCGCCGTGCTGGTCCACCGGGCGTCCGTCGACCAGCACACCGACCAGGCCCGCGCCTCCGCCGAGGCGGCCCTGGACGCCGTGCTGACCGGCTACGACCGCTCCGGTGAGCTGGTCGGCGGCTGGCACGCGGCGATGGACGACCCCGCGGTGCCGGCCGAGCTGCGGGCGCTGGCCGGGCGCGGCCGGCAGGGCTCGGTGCTCGGCCCGAGCCCGGAGGGCAGGGCGATGTGGGCGGCGGCCGGGGTCGGCGGCCACGTCGTCTCCGTCCGGCTGGACTTCACCGGCGACGAGCGGGCCGTCGCCGACCTGGACCGCGCGGTGCAGATCGCCGCCGCGCTGTCCGTCGTCGTCACCGTGCTGGCCGGGGTGCTCGCCGCGGACCGGATCAGCCACCGGCTGCGCACCGCCGCCCGCACCGCCCGCACCATCGCCGCCGGCGACCTGGACGCCCGGATCGGGCCGCTCGGCCGTCCCCGCGACGAGGTGTTCGAACTGGCCGCCGCCGTCGACTCGATGGCCGCCGCGCTGCGCCGCCGGCTGGAGAACGAGCAGCGCTTCACCGCCGATGTCGCGCACGAGCTGCGGACGCCGCTGACCGGCCTGCTCACCGCCTCCGAACTGCTGCCGGACGGGCGTCCGACCGAGCTGGTGCGCAACCGCGTCCGGACCCTGCGCGACCTCACCGAGGACCTGCTGGAGGTCTCCCGGCTGGACGCCAACGCGGAGGCGCCCGACTTCGCCGACCTGCCGCTGGCGCACCTGGTGGCCCGTACGGCGGCCGCCGCCGGACGCCCGGTCGAGCTGGTGGTCGCGGCCGACGCCGTGGTCACCACCGACCCGCGCCGCCTCGACCGGATCCTCGCCAACCTGGTCGCCAACGCCCACCGGCACGGCGCACCGCCGGTCGCCGTCCGGGTGGAGGGGCCGGTCGTCACCGTCCGCGACCACGGGCCCGGCTACCCGGAGGAGGTCCTCCGCGACGGCCCGCAGCGCTTCCGCACCGGCGCCCAGGAACGCGGCCACGGCCACGGCCTGGGCCTCACCATCGCCCAGGGCCACGCCGAGGCCGTCGGCATCGCCCTCCACCTGCGCAACCATCCCGACGGCGGCGCCGTCGCCGAGCTCCGCCTCCCCCGCGCCCGCTGAACCCGGCCGTCCCGTCCCGCCCCGGGAACGGCGTGCGCATTGACGAACTTGTTCGTTACGAACATGTTCGTTACGCTCGAACGCAGGGGCGCCCGGCGTGGACGCCTCGCCGCCCGAAGGAGGAGCAGCATGTCGGACCGGCACTTTCCCCTCGTCGTCCTGGGCGCCGGGCTCGGTGGCCTCACCCTGGCGCGCGTCCTGCAGGTGAACGGCCTGCAGGCGGCCGTCTTCGACCTGGAGGCCTCGCCGGAGGCACGGAGCCAGGGCGGCATGCTCGACATCCACGAGGAGTCCGGCCAGCGGGCCCTGCACGCCGCCGGCCTGTGCGAGGGCTTCCGCACGCTCGTCCACGAGGGCGGGGAGGCACTGCGGGTGGTGGCTCCGGACGGCACGGTGCGCCTGGACCGGGCGGACGACGGCGCGGGCGGCCGCCCGGAGGTGGACCGCAGCCACCTGCGCGACCTGCTGCTGGCGTCGCTGGCGCCCGGGACGGTGCGCTGGGGCAGGAAGGCGGTGGCCGTCCGGGCCCTCGGCGGCGGCCGGCACCGGGTGGAGTTCGCCGACGGCACCACGGTGACCGCGGACCTGCTGGTGGGGGCCGACGGCGCGTGGTCACGGGTCCGCCCGCTGCTGTCCGCGGCGGTCCCCGCGTACACGGGCATGTCCTTCGTGGAGGCCGACCTGCACGAGGCCGAGGCCCGCCACCCCGCCGTGGCCGCCCTGATCGGCGGCGGGTTCTTCCTCTCGGTGGGCGAGGGGAAGGGCTTCCTCGCGCACCGCGAGCCCGACGGCAGCGTCCACGTCTACGCGGCGCTGCAGGCCGCGGAGGGCTGGCTGGACGGCCTGGACCTCGCCGACACGCCGGCCGCCAAGCGGGCCGTCCTGGCCGAGTTCGACGGCTGGGACGAGGGCCTGCGGGCCCTGGTGGCCGACGCGGACGGCACGCTGGTCGGCCGCCGCATCCACGCCCTGCCGGCCGGCCACCGGTGGGACCGCACGCCCGGCGTGACGCTGCTCGGCGACGCCGCGCACCTGATGTCCCCGTTCGCCGGCGAGGGCGCCAACCTCGCCATGCTGGACGGCGCCGAGCTGGGGAAGGCGCTCGCCGCCCACCCGGGCGACACCGAGGCCGCCCTCGCCGCCTACGAGCGGGAGCTCTTCCCCCGCAGCGCGGCCTCGGCGGAGATGTCAGCCGCCAGCATGGCCATGATGTTCGGTCCGGACGGCCTCCGGGGCCTGCTCGAGCAGTTCGCGGCGCACGCCCCGGACGGAGCGAACTAGTTCGTCACGAACACGGCTCGCTACGGTGGGGGCATGAGTACGCCCAGCCCCCGCCCCCGCCCCCGCAGCCGCCGCGAACGGCCGGCCAAGCCCGCCCTCACCCACCGGGGCATCGTCGCCGCAGCCGTACGGCTGATGGAGGCCGAGGGGCTGCAGAAGGTCACCATGCGCCGCCTGGCGCAGGAGCTCGACACCGGTCCGGCCTCGCTGTACGTCTACGTCTCCAGTACGGCCGACCTGCACGCCGCCATCCTGGAGGAGTTCCTCGGCGCGGTGGACCTGGGCCCGGCCGCCGAGGACGGCGACTGGCGCGAGCGGCTCACAGCCGTCCTCGGCTCCTACACCCGGGTGCTGTTCCGGCACCCGGCGCTCGCCCACTCCGCCCTGCTGGCGAGGCCGTTCGGCCCGAACTACCTGGCCCTGGCCGAGGCCGTCCTCGCCCTGCTCCACGAGGGCGGGGTCCCGGACGCGCAGGCCGCCTGGGGCGTGGACGTGCTGCTGCAGGTGGCCACCGCCACCGCGGCCGAACAGTCCGCCCGCGACCGCGACACCGCCGCCGAGTCCGACCACCGCGCCCTGGTGGGAGCCCTCGGGGCGGTGTCCGCCGACTCGCACCCGCGGATCGCCGCCCTGGGCGCGGACCTCGTCTCCGGCACTCCCGAGGAGCGCCTGGCCTGGACGTTCCGCGCGGTCATCAACGGCACCCTGGCCACACCCCGGACCGTCTGACCGCCGGCCGGCCGTTGCGGGAGCCGACGCGGTCACCCGGATGCCGACCCATACTGAAGGCATGGCCAGGACGCCCGGCCGAACCTGCCACCGGCCGGCCCCCGGCACACCGCCGCACGGGGCGGTGAGGGCGGAAAGGACGGCACCATGTTCCACGACCGACGGGAGCGCCGGGAGGCCAACCGGGCCTTCGACCACGGCGACGGGGTGACCCACTACCGCATGCAGCAGAAGATGGTCTCCATCGGGGACGACTACTGGATCGACAACGACGCCGGGGAGCACGTCTACAAGGTGGACGGCAAGGCGCTGCGCGCCCGCCGCACCTACCACCTGGAGGACCGCCAGGGCCACCGGGTCGCGACCGTCCAGAGCCGGCCGATGCGGATCAAGGACTCGATGGCGATCGAGGACGGCGAGGGCCACCGGGTCGCCGTCGTCAAGAAGGCCCTGATCAGCCCGCTCCGCAACCGCTGGACCATCAAGCAGGAGGACGGCGACGAACTCTCCGTCGAGGGCAACGTCGTCGACCACGAGTACACCATCGAGCGCGACGGCTACAAGATCGCCGAAGTCTCCAAGAAGTGGTTCCGGATCCGGGACACCTACGGCGTGAACATCGGCCCCGGCGCCGACCACCCCACCGTCCTAGCGGCGACCGTCGCCATCGACTCCATGGCCCACCCCGGCGACTGAGACGAGCCCCCGAACCGCTTCCGGCACCGCGGAGTCCGTCTCGGTGCCGGTCCGGCGCCGCAGTCGTGCCGGGCCCGGGGGTGCCCCTACGGGCGCACCCCGTCGATGGCGATCCGCAGGTGGCGGGGGCCGCGGAGGACGGCGTTCTGGCGGTAGGGGGGCGGGTCGTCGACGAGTCGCGGGTTGTCGAGCCGGCGGGCGAGTTCGGCGAGGGCGAGCTGGGTCTCCAAGCGGGCGAGCGGGGCGCCGAAGCAGCTGTGGATGCCGCTGCCGAGCCCGAGGTGCTGGACGTCCTTGCGGTCGGGGTCGAACCGGTCCGGGTCCTCGAACCGCTCGGGGTCGCGGTTGCCCGACGCGAGGACGAGCCACATCGCGGAGCCCTTGGGGATGGTGACGCCGCGGATCTCGATGTCGGTGATGGGGGTACGGTTGGGCAGCATCTGCACGGGCGGCTCGTACCGCAGCAGTTCCTCGACGATCGGCACGGCCAGCCGCGGCTCGTCGCGCAGCCGCTGCAGGACGTCCGGGTGGCGCAGCAGGGTGAGCATGCCGTTGGTGATGAGGTTGACCGTCGTCTCGTGGCCGGCGATGAGCAGCAGGGCGGCGGTGCTGAGCACCTCCATGGTGCTCATGGGGCCGTCGGGCCCGTGGCCGGTGGCGAGTTGGGAGAGCATGTCGTCGCCGGGCGACTTGCGGCGGTCCTCGATCAGCCCGGCCAGGTACATCCCGAGCTGCATCCGGGCGTCCTTGGCGACCTTGAGGCGCTCGGCGGAGTCCTGGTCGGGCCGCGGGTCGAGGGTGCCGACGAGGGTGTCGGCCCAGCCGTGGAACTGCGGCTCGTCCTCGCGGGGGACGCCGAGGAGCCGGCAGATCACGGTGACGGGGAAGGGGTAGGAGAAGCGGTCGACCAGGTCGATGGTGTCGCCCTCCAGACCGTCGATCAGGCCGGTGACGATGGTGTGCAGTTCGCCGCGCATGCCGTCGATGCGGCGGGGGCTGTGCGGCGGGCCGAAGGGCCGGTTGGTCATCGCGCGCTGCCGGTCGTGCTCGGGCGGGTCCAGCCGCAGGAAGTTCGGCGGCAGCACGCCGTCGCCCTCCTCCTCGGGCAGCCCGGGGTCGGCGGCATCGGCCAGGTTGCGCCGCTCGGAGCTGATCCGCGGGTCGTGGAGGAGACCCTGGATGTCCCAGTAGGTGCTGACCACGAACGGGCCGTTCCCCTCCCGGTGCACCGGGTTCTTCCGCAGCTCCGCGTAGATGGGGTACGGGTCGGCGCGGTTGGCGTAGTCGGTGATCTGCTGCGCGAGCGGGGCGTGTGTCATGGCGGGTCCTTGGTACGGGTCCTCGGTGGGCCGGTGGTGGGCGCCGGCCCGGGCGGTGTGCCGGGGCCGGCGCGGGTCACGCCCGGGCGGGGGTGAAGGTGATCCGCTGGTCGGCCGGGGAGTAGCCGCTGACGCTGACCGTCGGGCCGTGCGTGGGCACGGACGGGTCGGGGAAGGCGGCGGGGACGGGCTTCCGTCCTTCGGAACGCCGGTCCACGGTGGGGTACGGCGGGGGGAAGGGCGCGACCGACTCGATCTGCCGCTGGTAGAACTGGAGCCAGCGGCCGTGGTCGAAGGTGACCGCGCCGATGACGCGCCCCTGGTGGCCGTAGACGGCGGTGAACCGGCGTTCCTCGAGCGAGCCCTGGGTGACGAGGATCTCCTCGCCCATCGAGGGCACTCCCACGGACTTGATGTTGACCCCGAACTGGGAGGACCAGAAGGCCGGCACCCACAGGTGCGGGAGGCGGTCGGTCGAAGCGCTGATCATGTTGTGCGCGGCGATCTCGGCCTGGGCGACGGCGTTGCCCCAGTGCTCCAGGGACAGGAACTGGTAGCCGAACAGCGGGTGCGGGGACCGGGCCACGTCGCCGGCCACGAACACGTCGTCGGTGACGATGCCGCGGACGTCGAAGGCCCGGCAGCCCGCGTCGCAGGCGATGCCGCGGGGGCCGGCGCCCAGCCCGGAGCCGGCCAGCCACTCGGTGTTGCGGGTGGCACCGAGCGAGACGACGACCACGTCGGCCTCGACGGTGGCGCCGTCGGACAGGTGGGCGGCGCGCACCCTGCCGGCCGCGTCCCCCTCCAGGGCGGTCACCATGACGCCGCAGCGCAGGTCGACGCCGTGGTCGAGGTGCATCCCGGCGGCCACCTCGCCGATCACTCCGCCGAGGGCTCCCACCAGGGGGGAGGCGCCGCGTTCGGCGACGGTCACCGGGAGGTCCCGCTCCCGGCAGGCGGAGGCGATCTCCGAGCCGGTGAAGCCCGCCCCGATGACCAGCACCCGGCGGGTGCCGTCCTCCAGCCGGCGGTGCAGCCGCGCCGCGTCGTCGCGGCCGCGCAGCACGAAGACGCCGTCGAGCTGGGCCTCGGCCGGGTGGAACCACGGGCGGGCCCGGACCCCGGTCGCGATCAGCAGCCGGTCGTACTCGAGTTCGTCGCCGTCGGCGAGCATGACCTTCCGGGCGGCCATGTCCAGGCCGGTGGCCGCGCAGCCGAGCCGCCATTCGGCGTCCAGGTCGCGCCGCCGGGGCAGCGCGGTGTGCTCGGCGGACGCCTTGCCCAACAGCACCTGCTTGGACAGCGGCGGCCGGTCGTACGGCTCGTGGGGCTCGTCGCCGACCATGGTCAGCGAGCCGGTGAAGCCCTTCTCCCGGAGCGTCTCGGCGGCCCGCAGGCCCGCGAGGGAGGCACCGACGACCACGATGCGGCCCTCGCGCCTGAGCCGCTCGACGTAGGAGTCGCCGTTCACCGCGCACCCCCTTCCGCGGCCCCGGCGGGGGCCGGCTCGGGCAGGTCGTCGCGGTCGTCCAGCAGGATCGCCTGGACGGGGCAGGCCGCGACGGCCCGCTCCAGCTTCTCCTTCTGGTCCGGACCGGCGTACGGGTTGTAGAGGAGGGCCTCATCACCGTGCATGGTGAAGACGTCCGGGGCGAGGAAGGCGCATTGCGCGTATCCCTGGCAGCGGTTGAGGTCGACCACCAGCCTCATCGGCTCCGCCTTTCGAGGGGGCACGTTCCCTGCCAGCCTCGGACAGGGCGCACGGTCGTGCGCGTCGGAGCTGCCCGGAGGAGTGACCGGCCCTCCCGGCCGTCCGCCGCGCCGGTCCGTTCCGGTGCTGGCCGTCCCGGGTGCCCGCGGGGGAGGATGCGGGGTGTGAGCGCGTCCCGGACCCCCGAAGCCCGAACGCTGGTCGTGCTGCGGCACGCGAAGTCCGCCTGGCCCGAGGGTGTGGCGGACGCCCGCCGTCCGCTCGGCCCGCGGGGCCTGCGGGACGCACCGGCGGCCGGCCGGTGGCTGCGCGAGCAGGGCCTCGTACCGGATGCCGTGGTGTGCTCGCCCGCCCTGCGGACGCGGCAGACCCTCGGTCTGGCCGCCGAGCAGTGGGACGGGGCGCCGCCCACGGTGTTCGACGAGCGGATCTACGCGGCCGAGGCGGAGGAGCTGCTCGACGTCGTCCGCGGCCTGGACCCGGCGCTCGGCACCGTCCTGCTGGTCGGGCACATGCCCGGGGTGCAGGAGCTCGTGCTGCTGATGACCGCCGGGGCGGGTGACGACGGCGGCAGCGGCGACGACATGGAACGGCTGCAGGCCAAGTACCCCACCAGCGGCATCGCCGTGCTCGGACTCGGCGGTCCGTGGCGCCGCACCGCCGAGGGCACCGCCCGTCTGCTCGCCTTCGCCGTCCCCCGCGGCTGACGCCCGCGCGCCCCCGGGCCGGAAGCGGCGGCCGTGGTTCCGTTCGTCTGGCGGGTCTGCGCCGGGGGAAGGATGAATCCCGCGCCCGCCGCCGCGGCGGCGGGCCCGGCAAGGGGGCGGGGATGGGGATCTTCGGGCGGAGGAAACGGTCGGCCCACGGCACCGTGCAGGATGCGGTGGAGCCCGTGCCCCCTGCGGGGCGCTGAGGCCGACCGGGCCGCAGGACGGGCCGATGCCGGTCGGCGACGGGGAGGACGGCAGCCGGTGGGTCTACGAGGTCGCCGGGGAGTACTCCTCGGACACCTGGGCTCCCCCGGAGTCCGTCCGGTGGCCGAGGTGGCCGGTCACGCCGATGACGCCGTCCACGCTCCGGCACAGCCGTTCCACCACCGGGACCTGGCCGCGGTGTTCGACGGTGCCGACCAGGGTGACGAGCCCGTCGTGCACCTGGACGTCAAGCGTGTCCGGGTCGATGTCCAGGGTGTCGCGGAGGACGTCACGGCGGATCTCCTCCCGGATCGCCCGGTCGTGGCGGAGGAAGACGCGCAGCAGGTCACTGCTGCTGACGATGCCGACGAGTCGTCCCGCCTCGTCGACGACCGGCAGCCGCTTGAGCCGCTCGCCCTGCATCAGCCGGGCGGCCTCGACGACGGTCCACTCGGGCCGGGCGCACACCACCGGAGCGGTCATCAGGCCTGCTGCCGTGGTGGCCCTGCTGCGCGCGCGTTCACGGGGCTCCAGGTGCGGGGTGGGCAGCAGGCCTGCGGGATCCTCCCGAGCGGCTTCGTTGAGCAGCAGGTCGGCCTCGGAGACCAGGCCGACCGGCCGGTCCTCGTGGTCGAGCACGGGTACGGAGGTGATGTCGTGCTCGGCCAGGAGCCGGGCGATCTCCTTGAAGCCGGTGCCGGGCCGTACATGGACGACGGCCGAGGTCATCAGCTCTCCTACGATGCGGTGCCGCACGGGACGGCGCTCCTTTCCGGTTCGGGCGGGCCCGGACGGGCGCCGCGGGCGTGCTGGGGCCGTATGCCGGGATCAGGGCTTGGGGTGGCGGATCACGACCACGGGACACGGCGCATGCTGCACGCAGTGCTGGCTGACCGATCCCAGCAGCGCGCCGGTGAACCCGCCGAGTCCCCGGCTCCCGACCACGAGGAGGTCGGCACCGCGGGCCGCGTCGAGCAGGCACTGCACGGCGCCGCCCTCCACCACGACGGTGCGGACCTCGACCGGGTCGACCGCTCCGGCCGCCGACGCGATGCTCTCCTCCAGCGTCTTGCGTGCCATGCCGGCGAGGTCCTGGTCCACTTCGACCGGGACGGTCCAGCCGGTGGCCACCGGGTACTGCCAGGCGGTCAGTGCCTCGACCGCGGCACCCTGCGGACGGGCCTGTCCGAGGGCCCACCGCAAGGCGTCGATCGAGGCGGGTGATCCGTCGACACCGACCACGATCCGCCGCTCCGATCCGGTCCGCTCACTCATGGCTTTCTCTCCCTGTCGTGTCCGATTTTCTCAACCATCGCTTGTCCGGCGGCGGTTGGTGAGGGCCGTGCGGGCCCGCACCGCCGGGACCTTCAGCCCGGCCCGTTGTCCGCGCCGGTGACGGGACAGCCCGGGTCCACGGGCCTCCGCCACCGGCGCGCCGCGCTCCGGTCCTACAGCACCGGAGTGATCAGGCCGTAGTGGCCGGGGCGCTCCTTTGCGATCTGCTCGGGCGAACGGACGGCACCGGTCGGCCCGTCGCTCACGGTGAAGATCCTCCGAGCGCGGCCGGGTCCGTTCCCAGGGACGTCGGTCCCTGTCCGACCGGCGTCAGTCCCGCCTCCGGGCCCCGGTGGTCCCGCACGGGCGGGTCCGAACGGCGGGAGGTCGACCGCCGGAGGTCGACCGGTCCCGGGATTGCGGTGCCGTCAGGGACCACTGGCCCTCTCGTCGGCCCGGTCGGTCCCTGTGCCCACCGGGTCGACGGCGACAGAGTTCTCAGGGCGCAGGACCGACAACGGTTCCGGCCGCACACCGCCCGATCGCCACAGGAGGAAAGAGATGACGCGCTGGGTTCTGACCGGGACCGACGGATCGCCCCGGAGCGAGTCGGCGGTGCGGTGGGCCGCCGAGGAGGCCGTCCGCCGCGGCGCCGGCCTGCGGATCCTGCACGCCCGGCCCTGGCCGGACACCGCGTACGCCCACGACTCCCTCGCCTCGGAACTGCGCCCGGCCGCACTGCGTGCCCTGGCCGAGACCGCCGAACGGGTCCGCCGGGCCCACCCCGGTCTGCCCGTCGAGACCGCCGTGGTCGACGAGGACCCGGCCGACGCCCTGCTCTCGGCCGCCGAGGGCCAGGAGCTGATCGTTCTCGGTTCGCGCGGGCTCGGCGGCTTCGCCGGGCTGTTGGTCGGCTCGGTCGGTCTCGCGGTGGCGGCCCGCGTGGACGTCCCGCTGGTCCTGGTCCGATCGGACGGCACCGCCGAGCCGGAGGGCGCCGGACCGGCCCGCCGGGAGATCGTCGTCGGCGTGGACGGCCACCACGCATCGGAGGCCGTGCTGGACTTCGCCTTCGCCGAGGCCGCCCGACGCGGAGCACGGCTGCGCGCGGTCCACGGCTGGGACCTGGTGCCCGCATGGACGGCCGCCGGCTGGGTGCCGCCGCAGGTGGACGCCACCACCCAGGAGGCCACCGAACAGGCCGTCCTCGCCAAGGCGCTCGCCGGAGCACGCGCCGCTCACCCGGACGTCGACGTGGTCGCCGAAACCCGGCTCGGCGGGGCCGCCCACGCCGTGGTGGCCGCCTCCGCCGGGGCCGACCTCGTCGTCGTCGGCCGCCGCGACCGCCACCACCCCGTGGGGACACGGCTCGGTTCCGTCGCCCATGCCGTGCTCCACCACTCCGCCGCCCCGGTCGCGGTGGTCCCGCACGACTAGGGCCTGTCTCCCCGTCCGCTCCCGAGCACGTACCCGTCCGTAGAGGAGTTCCCGATGGCCGGCACGCGCCGCACCCGCATCCCCCGCCCATGGCGCAGGCACCTGTGCCGGGCCTTCGGCGCAGAGCACAACGACCTGGCGCGGGCGGTGGACCGGGCCCGCAGCCGCTCACTGGTCCTCGCCGCGCTCGCAGTCGGCCTGGCGGCGGTGCTCGGCGCCGCGTTCGCCAGGGCCGACCTCGGCGCGGCCGAACGCCGCGCGGAGGCGGCGGCATCCCACCTGCACCGCGTCGACGCGGTCCTGCTCACCGCGGCCCGCTCCACGGCCGGCACCCCCGACGCGCAGACCGACCGCTACCGGGCCACCGCGGCATGGACATACCCCTCCGGACAGCCCAACAGCGGCGCGGTCGGTCTGACCCGATGGGCCCGGGCGGGCTCCACCACCGCCGTCTGGGTCGACGACACCGGCCGGCTCGCCACTGCCCCACCGAGCACCGCCGAGCTGCTCCCCGGCGCCGTGAGCTCCGGCCTGCTCGTCCTCGGCGGACTGCTCACCCCCGTCGCCTGCGGTCTCGGCCTCCGGCTGGCCGGCCTGAACCGCCGGGCCGACGCTGCCTGGCAGCGGTCCTGGGCCGAGTTCGAACCGGTCTGGACCGGACGCGCCGCCCGCAAGCCCCGCAACGGCGACGTCCGGCGCGACTGAGCAGGCACTGCCCGGGCCTGGGGCCGACCGAACGGGCCGTCACCGAGGTGCACGGTCGGGCACGTCGCCGGGCGAAGAGGACCGGCCGGTACGGGTCCGCAGACCGTTCGGTCCCGCCCGGCCGATGCACCCGTCCGGGCGTACGGTGCGGTGGCCGAGGGCGTGGGTCCCGACGACGGCGGCCATTCCGTGCGACAGATGGGACGGACGGCTGGCGAGGAGGGTGCACGCATGGCGGTGGACGGCGGCAGTCCGGGTCCGCCGGACGGCTCCGGTGTGATCGGCACCGACGGTCTGGCAGCACTGGTGGAGATCCTGCAGGCCCGCGGCTTCACCGTGGTGGGCCCGACCGTTCGGGACGGCGCGATCGTGCTGGACGAACTCGCCTCCGCGGAGCAGCTGCCCTACGGCTGGGGCGTCGAGCTGGAGGCCGGGTCGTACCGGCTGCGTGAGCGGGCCGATCGCGCGGCCTTCGCCAACGCGGCGGGGCCGCATTCCTGGAAGACCTACCTGCACCCGGCGCGAGTCCGCCAGTGGCAGGCCGACCGGTCGACCGGCCGACTGTCGGTGGAGACGGACGAGCCCGCACCGCACCGCTATGCGTTCCTCGGGGTACGGCCGTGCGATCTGAGGGCCATCGCCGTGCAGGACCGTGTCCTGCTCGGCGGGCAGCACCGCGATCCGGTCTACCAGGGGCGGCGGACGGGAGCGTTCCTCGTCTCGGTCGAGTGCACCGAACCCGGCGGCACCTGCTTCTGCGTGTCGATGGGGACCGGCCCGGCGGCCGGCCCCGGGTACGACCTGGTGCTGACCGAGGTGGCCGACCCCGGGGACCACCGGTTCTGGATCCGCAGCGGCAGCCCGGAGGGCGCCGAGATCCTCGCCCGACTGCCGCTGCGGCCCGCGGACCCGCAGACGGTCGATGCGGCTCGGGAGGGTGTCGCCTCCGCCGCCGACCGGATGGGCCGCAGCATGCCGGAGGTGGACCTGCACCGGCTGATGGCCGGGACACTGGACGCCCCGCGCTGGGACGAGGTGGCCGAGCGCTGCCTGACGTGCGGGAACTGCACCATGGTCTGCCCGACCTGCTTCTGCACCACCACCCAGGACGTCACCGATCTGACCGGCGATCACGCCGAGCGGTGGCGCCTGTGGGACTCGTGCTTCGACCTCGACCACTCGTACCTGCACGGCGGGCCGGTGCGCGCGTCCGCGCCGAGCCGCTACCGGCAGTGGCTCACCCACAAGCTCGGCACGTGGTGGGACCAGTTCGGTTCCTCGGGCTGCGTGGGATGCGGGCGGTGCATCGTCTGGTGTCCGGTCGCGATCGACATCACCGAGGAGGCCGCGGCCCTGAACGACTGGGCCGGCCGACGGGACGCCCGGAGCGGGGGCGAGCAGCCGTGACCGAGCCGCAGCGGCTGCTGGACGGCCTGCCGGACGCCCACCGGGACGGTCTCCTCGCGCTCGCCCGCGACCGGGAGTTCCCCGCGGACAGCCGGCTGTTCGACGAAGGGGGCCCCGCCGACCGGTTCTGGCTGATCCGTTCCGGCGAGGTCGCCCTGGACCTGTACGTACCCGGGCGCCGCCCGCCGGTGGTCGAGACCGTGGGGCCCGGCCAGCTGCTCGGCTGGTCCTGGCTCTTCCCGCCCTACCGCTGGCACCTGGGCGCGAGGACGCTCGGGCCGGTCACCGCCCGGGAGTTCCCCGCCGCCGAGGTCCGGGCGCTGTGCGAGGCCGTACCGGAGCTCGGCCACGAGCTGGCGGTGCGGTGCGCCGCCGTCATCGCCGAGCGGCTCCAGGCCACCCGGCTGCGGCTGCTGGACCTCTACGCCCCGGACGGGGGCGACCGCTCGTGAGCGCGGTGCCCGTGCCGTACCGGGTGGCCTCCGCCCGGCCGGAGACCGCCGACAGCGTCTCGCTCGAACTCGTCGCGCAGGACGCACCGCTGCCCGGCTTCTCGCCCGGGCAGTTCGCCATGGTGTACGCCTTCGGCGTCGGGGAGGTCCCGATCTCCGTCAGCGCCATCGACGGCGCGACGGTGACGTTCACCGTCCGCTCGGTCGGTGCCGTCTCCGCTGCCCTGGGCCGGCTCGGACCGGGCAGCCCCGTCGGGCTGCGGGGGCCGTTCGGCACCGGCTGGAATCTGACCGGAACAGCGGACGCCGACGTCCTGGTGGTCGCCGGCGGCATCGGACTCGCTCCGCTGCGCCCGGTCGTGCACCGGCTGCTGGGCCCGGCCGGCCGCCTGTCCGTCCTGGTGGGCACACGGACCCCGGCCGATCTCCTCTACCCCGACGAGGTCGCGGCCTGGGGCGGCACGGCCCGGGTGGAGGTGACGGTGGACCGGCCCGACCGGGAGTGGTCGGGCAGCGTGGGCGTGGTGACCGCCCTGCTGGACCGGGTGGAGCCCGGCCCCGGCACCGCGGCGCTGGTGTGCGGGCCCGAGGTCATGATGCGCCGCACCGCAGACGCGTTGCTGGCCCGGGGCGTACCGGCCGACCGCATCCAGCTCTCGCTGGAGCGCAACATGCGCTGCGGCACGGGGCACTGCGGCCACTGCCAGCTCGGTCCGCTGCTGCTGTGCCGCGACGGCCCGGTGGTCGACTGCGCGGTGTCCCGGCAACTGCTTTCGGTGAGGGAGTTGTAGACGTGGACGGTGACGGCAGGCCGACCCTGGCGGTGTGGAAGTTCGCCTCCTGCGACGGATGCCAGCTGACGCTCCTCGACTGCGAGGACGAACTGCTGGCACTCGCCGACCGGGTGCGGATCTCGCACTTCCTGGAGATGAGCAGCGCCGAGGCCGGCGGCACGGAGAGCGGCGGCGGGCAGGGCCCGGCGGGCCTGGAGGGCGCCGGGCCGTACGACCTGTCGCTGGTCGAGGGCTCGGTCACCACGGCCGAGGACGCCCGGCGGATCCGGCACGTCCGTGACGTCTCGCGCCGCCTGGTCACCATCGGCGCGTGCGCGACGGCCGGCGGTGTCCAGGCGCTGCGCAACTTCGCGGACGTCGCCGAATTCCGCGCCGCCGTCTACGCCCGGCCCGAGTTCATCGCCACCCTGGACACCTCGACACCGATCTCGGCGCACGTGCCGGTCGACTTCGAACTGCGCGGCTGCCCGATCGACAGGCGCCAACTGCTCGAAGTGATCACCGCTTTCCTGTCCGGCCGCAAGCCCGGCATTCCGGCGCACAGCGTCTGCTTCGAGTGCAAGATCCGCGGAACCACCTGTGTGACCGTCGCCCACGGCACGCCGTGCCTGGGCCCGGTCACCCATGCCGGCTGCGGCGCCATCTGCCCCGCGTACCGGCGCGGCTGCTACGGATGCTTCGGGCCTGTGGCCGGCCCCAACCTGGAGTCGATGGTGCGCCAGCTGGGCCGGGACGGCATGTCCGCACAGGACGTCGTCCGGGTCTTCCGCACCTTCAACGCCGCGGCACCCGAGTACGGGCCCGTCCCGGACATCGCCGCCGGCCCCGCCCCGGAGGAGCCGCAGTGAGCCACCGGATGTCCCGCGTCCTGCGACTGGACGCCCTGGCCAGGGTGGAGGGCGAGGGGGCCGTCCGGCTGCGGCTGCAAGGCGGCGAGGTCACCGCGGCCGAACTGCGGATCTACGAACCGCCGCGCTTCTTCGAGGCCTTCCTGGTCGGCCGCGGCCACACCGAACCCCCCGACCTCACCGCCCGGATCTGCGGGATCTGTCCGGTCGCCTACCAGATGACGGCATGCCAGGCGATCGAAGCCGCCTGCGGGGTCACCGTCGACGGACCGATCGCGCAGTTGCGCCGCCTGCTCTACTACGGCGAGTGGATCGAGAGCCAGTCCCTGCACATCCACCTGCTGCACGCCCCCGACTTCCTCGGCTGCGCCGACGCCGTCGAACTCGCCCGCACGGACCGCGCCGCCGTCGAACGGGGCCTGCGGATCAAACAGGCGGGCAACGCCGTGGTGGAACTGCTCGGCGGGCGCCCGATCCACCCGGTCAACATCAGGATCGGCGGCTTCTACCGCACACCGTCGAGGGCGGAGCTCCGGCCGCTCGCCGACCGCCTGCGCCGCGCACGGGACGAGGCCCTGGAAGCCGTGCGGTGGGTCGCCGCCTTCGACTTCCCCGAGGCGTCCTTCGACGGCGAGTTCCTGGCGCTGCACGACCCCGGACGCTACGCCGTCGACTCCGGGACCCCGGCGGTCCTTCCCGCCCCCGGCAGTGCGCACCGCGTACGGGGATTCCCGGTGGAGGAGTTCGAGGAGCACGTGGTCGAGGAGCAGGTCCCGTACTCCACGGCGCTCCAGTCGAGACTGGACGGGCGCCCCCACCTCACCGGCTCGCTCGCCCGTTACGCGCTCAACGGCCGCCGGCTGCATCCCGCGGCCGCCGAGGCGGCGCGCGCCGCGGGCCTCGGCGACCCGACGGCGGGAGAGGTGTGCCGCAACCCGTACCGCAGCATCGTCGTCCGGGCCGTCGAGGTGGTGCACGCGCTGGAGGAGGCCCTGCTCGTCATCGACGACTACCGGCCTCCGGCCGTGCCCCACGTCGACGTGCCCCCGCGGGAGGCCGTCGGCTGCGCCGCGACCGAGGCGCCCCGCGGCCTGCTGTACCACCGGTACGCGCTCGGCCCGGACGGCACCGTCACCGCCGCCCGGATCGTGCCGCCCACCGCACAGAACCAGGCGGCCGTCGAGGACGACCTGCGCCGACAGGTGCAGACCCGGCTGGCGCGGTCCCGCACGGCCGTCGGGGACGAGGAGCTGGCCGCGCTGTGCGAGCGGGCCGTCCGCAACCACGATCCGTGCATCTCCTGCTCGGCGCACTTCCTGGACCTCTCGGTGGAGCGGGAATGAGCGGCCGGGTGGTGGTGATCGGCGTCGGCAATCCCTTCCGCCGGGACGACGGTGCGGGGCCGGCCGTGATCGAGGCGCTGAGGGCCCGGGGCCGGCCGGCCGCGGAACTCGCCGTGAGCGACGGCGACCCCGGTCGGCTCATGGACCTGTGGTGCCCGGCGGACACCGTGGTCGTCGCCGAAGCGGTGTACGCGCGTCCGGGACGCCCGGGCCGGCTGCACACCGTCCGCGCCGACCGGGCCGCCCGGCTGGCGGCCGGCACGGCCAGCACCCACGGGTTCGGGCTCGCGGAGACCGTCGCCCTGGCCGCCGCACTCGAGCGGCTGCCGCGCGTCCTCGTCGTCCACGCCGTCGAGGGAGCCGACTTCGGCGTTGGTGCCGGCCTCAGCGCCCCTGTCCGGGCGGCGCTCCCGGCCCTCGTCCGCCTGGTGGCCGACTCCCTACGGGCGGCGCACCGACGGATGCCGGGCTCCCCCGGCACGGCGGGCGCCGGCTGCGCGGCGCGGCGGCAGAACCACACGCCCAGCGGGGCGAACACTGCGGCGATCCCCCGTCGGCCACCACCGCCGTCGGGCTGACGGTCAGTCCGGCCCCCGCGCCCCGGACGAACTCCGCCACCGCCATGACGGTCTGATCGCGCCCACCGGCCGTGCGCGGGGGTCAGACGGCGTGGAGGCCGTGCGCGGTGAAGACGGCGCGGGCGGCGGCGGTCTGGTCGGCGGTGGGTGCCGGGGTGTCGGCGAGCGTGAAGTCGAGGCCGAGTGCGCGCCATTTGGCGGCGCCGAGTCTGTGGAAGGGCAGCACGTCCACCCGGCCGACGTTGCCGAGTGAGGCGGCGAAGGCGGCGATGCCTTCGACGTTCTCGGCGGCGTCGGTCAGGTGGGGGACGAGGACGAAGCGGACCCAGACCTCCTTGCCGAGGTCGGCCAGACGGCGGGCGAAGTCCAGCGTGGGCGCGAGCTTCCGGCCCGTCAGGTGGTGGTAGAGCGTGCGGTCCCAGGACTTGATGTCCAGCAGGACGAGGTCGGTGTCGGCGAGCAGCGCGTCGGTGGCGCGGTCGCCGAGGTACCCGGAGGTGTCCAGGGCGGTGTGCAGGCCCAGTTCGGTCTTGAAGCGGTGGAGCAGCTCTCCGGTGAGGACGGGTTGGAGGAGCGGTTCGCCGCCGCTGATGGTGGCGCCGCCGCCGGCGGTGTGGATGAACCGGGTGTACTTGGCGGCTTCGCGGACGATCTCGTCGGCCGAGGTGCGGCGGCCGTCACGCATGTGCCAGGTGTCGGGGTTGTGGCAGTAGAGGCAGCGCAGCGGGCAGCCGGCGAGGAAGGCGACGAAGCGGGTGCCGGGGCCGTCCACGCCGGTGGACAGGTCCCAGGAGTGCAGCATGCCGGTCACCGCGCGCCGGGTGGCGGCGCCGGCCGGGGTGACGGCGGGAGTGGCGGGGGGTACGGCTGCTCCGGTCATCCTCGTTCTCCTTGCGCGGGGGGCGCGGTGCCGGCGCCCGTGTCGCGGGCGTCGGCACCGTGCCCGGGGCTGGCGGGGCTACAGCGCCTCGTGGAAGGTCCGGTTGATCACGTCGAGCTGCTGCTCCCGGGTGAGCCGGACGAAGTTGACCGCGTAGCCGCTGACGCGGATGGTCAGCTGGGGGTACCTGTCGGGGTGCTCCATCGCGTCCAGCAGGGTGTCCCGCTGGAGGACGTTGACGTTCATGTGGAAGCCGCGGCAGGCGACGTAGCCGTCCAGCACGCCGACCAGGTTCGCCGTCCGCTCCTCGTCCGTGCGCCCGAGCGCCTCGGGGGTGACGGTGTTGGTGAGCGAGATGCCGTCCTCGGCCTGCTCGTAGGGGAGTTTGGCGACCGACAGGGCGGCGGCGACGTAGCCGTGCCGGTCGCGGCCGTTCATCGGGTTGGCACCCGGGGAGAACGGTTCGCCGGCCCGGCGGCCGTCCGGGGTGTTCCCGGTCTTCTTGCCGTAGACGACGTTGGAGGTGATGGTCAGCACCGACTGGGTGTGCTCGGCGCCCCGGTAGGTCGGGTGCCTGCGCACCTTCTCCATGAACTCCTCGACCAGCCGCACCGCGATCCCGTCGGCCCGGTCGTCGTTGTTGCCGTACGCCGGGTACTCGCCCTCCACCAGGTAGTCGACCACCAGCCCGGTGTCGTCCCGCACGGGCCGCACGGTGGCGTACCGGACCGCGGACAGCGAGTCGGCCGCCACGGCGAGGCCGGCGATGCCGCAGGCCATGGTGCGCCGGACGTCCCGGTCGTGCAGGGCCATCTCCAGACGCTCGTAGGCGTACTTGTCGTGCATGTAGTGGATGACGTTCAGCGCGTGGACGTAGGTGGCCGCCAGCCAGTCCATCTGCACGTCGAGCGCGGCCACGACCTCGTCGTAGTCCAGGACTTCGCCGGTGAGGGGTGCGGTCTCGGGGCCCACCTGGACGCCGGAGATCTCGTCGCGTCCACCGTTGATCGCGTACAGGAGCGTCTTGGCGAGGTTGACCCTCGCGCCGAAGAACTGCATCTGCTTGCCGACCGGCATCGCGGAGACGCAGCAGGCGATCGCGGTGTCGTCGCCGAAGCGCGGACGCATCAGCTCGTCCGACTCGTACTGGACGCTGGAGGTGTCGATCGACACCTTGGCGCAGAACTCCTTGAAGCCCCGCGGCAGCCGGGGCGACCAGAACACGGTCAGGTTCGGCTCCGGGGCCGGGCCCAGGTTGTAGAGGGTCTGCAGGTAGCGGAAGGAGGTGCGGGTGACGAGGGGGCGGCCGTCCTCGCCGATGCCGCCGATCGACTCGGTGACCCAGGTCGGGTCCCCGGAGAACAGTTCGTCGTACTCCGGGGTCCGCAGGAACCGCACGATCCGGAGCTTGATGACGAAGTCGTCGACCAGTTCCTGGGCCTGCTGCTCGGTCAGGAGGCCGGCGTCGAGGTCGCGCTGGAGGTAGACGTCGAGGAAGGTGGAGGTGCGCCCCAGCGACATCGCGGCACCGTTCTGCTCCTTCACCGCCGCCAGGTAGGCGAAGTACAGCCACTGCACGGCCTCGCGGGCGGTGGCGGCCGGCCGGGAGACGTCGTGGCCGTAGGACGCCGCCATCTGCTTGAGCTCGCCCAGTGCACGGATCTGCTCGGCGAGCTCCTCGCGCTCGCGCAGGACCTCCTCGAGCCGGTGCGGGTCGCGGGGCGGGGCGTCGAGCTGCGCCTTCTCGGCCCGCTTGGCCTCGATCAGCCGGTCCACGCCGTAGAGGGGAACCCGCCGGTAGTCGCCGATGATCCGCCCCCGGCCGTAGGCGTCGGGCAGGCCGGTGATGATGCCGGCCTTCCGGGCGGCGAGGATCTCCGGGGTGTACGCGTCGAACACACCGTCGTTGTGCGTCTTGCGGTACTCGGTGAACACCTTCTCCAGCTCGGCCGGCACGGGGTAGCCGTAGGTCTTCAGCGCGCCCGCGACCATCCGCCAGCCGCCGTTGGGCATGATCGCGCGCTTCAGCGGGGCGTCGGTCTGCAGGCCGACGATCAGCTCCTCCTCCCGGTCGATGTAGCCCGGCGCGTGTGCGGTGATGCCGGCGGGGACGTCGTACGCGACGTCGAGGACGCCCTTGGCCCGCTCCTCGGGGAGGCGGTCGGTGATCCGGCCCCAGACCGCCAGGGTCCGCCCGGTCGGGCCGGCCAGGAAGGCGGCGTCGCCTTCGTACGGGGTGTAGTTGTGCTGGACGAAGTCGCGCACGTCGATCGCGTCCCGCCACAGGCCGCCCCGGAAGCCGTCCCAGGCTCCGCGGGTGGCCGTCTGTGCCTGTCGGACAGTCATTTTCGCTGCTCCTGTCGTGGGTTCCCGACACCATGGTGGTGCTGGACGGACGGCCCGGCCCAGGTCCGTGGGGCCCGCGGGGCCGGGCCGATGGTCCTTCTCCCGCCCCCGCGTGCCGGTCGGTCTCAGTCACGGACGCCGTAGTAGGCCTGGCGCATCAGCTGCTGCATGTCGGCGAGCATCGGCATGCGCGGGTTGGCCGGGGCGCACTGGTCCTCGTAGGCGTTCATCGCCTGCTGCGGCAGCGCCGCCAGGAAGGCCGCCTCGTCGACGCCCGCCTCCTTGAAGGAGCGCGGGATGCCCACCCGGTCGCGCAGGTCCTCGACGGCGGCGGCGAGCGACTCCACGCCCTGCTCCGGGGTGTCGGCGGGCAGGCCGAGCGTCCGGGCGATCGACCGGTAGCGCTCGGGGGCGATGTAGCTCCGGTACTTGGGCCAGCTGGTGACCTTGGACGGGGCCGAGCCGTTGTAGCGGATGACGTGCGGCAGCAGGAGCGCGTTGGTGCGGCCGTGGGCGATGTGGAAGGTCGCGCCGAGGGTGTGCGCCATGGCGTGCACCACGCCGAGGAAGGCGGAGCCGAAGGCCATGCCGGCGATGGTGCCGGCGTTGTGCATCCTCTCCCGCGCCACCGGGTCGCCGGGTCCGTCGAGGACGGCCCGCTCCAGGTGGTCGAAGATCAGCCGGATGCCCTGCAGGGCCAGGCCGTCGGTGAAGTCGTTGGCGTAGACCGAGACGTAGGTCTCGATGCAGTGGGTGAGGGCGTCGAAGCCCGAGTCCGCGGTGACGTCCTTCGGCAGGCGCGTGGTCAGGGCCGGGTCGACGATGGCCACGCTCGGGGTGAGCGCGTAGTCGGCGAGGGGGTACTTCTGGCCGGTGGCGGTGTCGGTGATCACCGCGAACGGGGTGACCTCGGACCCGGTGCCCGAGGTGGTGGGGATGCACACCAGCTTGGCCTTCTCCCCCAGGTCGGGGAAGGTGAAGGCGCGCTTGCGGATGTCGAAGAACTTCTCCTTCAGGTCCGCGAACTCCACCTCCGGGTGCTCGTACATCAGCCACATCACCTTGGCGGCGTCCATGGGCGAGCCGCCGCCGAGCGCGACGATGGTGTCCGGCCGGAAGCCCTGCATCAGCTCGGCGCCCTTGCGGACCGTGTCGATGCTGGGGTTCGGTTCGACGAAGTCGACCACCCGCACCTCGACCGGCTCGCTGCGGCGGTCCAGGATGCCCCTGATCCGCTCCAGGTGGCCGACCTCGACCATCGTCCGGTCGGTGACGATCACGATCCGGTGGGCGTTCGGCATGCTCGCCAGGTACTTGACGGAGTTGCGCTCGAAGTAGATCTTCGGCGGGACCTTGAACCACTGCATGTTGGTGTTGCGCCGCCCGATCCGCTTGATGTTGACGAGGTTCAGCGCCGAGACGTTCCCGGAGACCGAGTTGTGCCCGTAGCTGCCGCAGCCGAGGGTCAGCGAGGGCAGGAAGGCGTTGTAGACGTCGCCGATGCCGCCCTGGGAGCTCGGCGCGTTCCAGACGATCCGGCACGCCTTGACCGCGTGCCCGAACTCCTCGACGAACGCCGCGTCCTCGGTGTGCACCGCGGCCGAGTGCCCGAGACCGTTGAACTCCACCATGGCAGCAGCGAGTTCGACACCGGCGCGGCGCGAGGGGGCGGTCAGCACGGCCAGTACCGGGCAGAGCTTCTCCCGGGTCAGCGGCTCGGACGGCCCGACCGCCTCGACGTCCACCAGGATCACCGAGGTGTCGGCCGGCACCTCGAAGCCGGCCGCCTCGGCGATCTGCGCTGCCGATCGCCCCACCACCCCGGCGTTCAGCCGCTCCCCGGCGCAGGAGTCGCCCTCGCCCGCACCGAACAGGTGGCGCTCCAGCAGCACCTTCTCCTCGGCGCTCGCACGGTGCGCCTTCAGCTTCCGGAACTCGGCCAGGGCGGCCTCGCGGATCTCGGCGTCCAGGACGACGGCCTGCTCGGAGGCACAGATCATGCCGTTGTCGAAGGTCTTCGACAGCACGATGTCGTTCACGGCGCGCTTCAGGTCGGCGCTCTTCTCGACGTACGCCGGGACGTTGCCCGCTCCCACGCCGAGGGCCGGCTTGCCGCAGGAGTACGCCGCCCGGACCATCGCATTGCCGCCCGTGGCCAGGACGGTGGCCACGTCCGGGTGGTTCATCAGGGCGTGGGTGGCCGCCATCGACGGCTCCTCGATCCACTGGATGCAGTGCTCCGGCGCCCCGGCCGCCACCGCCGCGTCCCGGACGATCCGGGCCGCCTCGGCGGAGCAGCGCTGCGCCGAGGGGTGGAAGGCGAAGACGATCGGGTTGCGGGTCTTCAGCGCCAGCAGGCACTTGAAGATCGTGGTCGAGGTGGGGTTGGTGACCGGGGTGACGCCTGCGACGACACCGACCGGTTCGGCGATCTCCACGATCCCGTCGATCTCGTCCCGGCGCACCACCCCGACCGTCTTCGTCCCGGCCATCGCATGGGTGACGTTCTCGCAGGCGAAGACGTTCTTCACCGCCTTGTCCTCGAAGAGGCCCCGCCCGGTCTCCTCGACCGCCGCCACCGCGAGGTCGGTGTGGCGGGCCAGGGCGGCCAGGGACGCCTTCTTGACGATGCGGTCGACCTGCTCCTGGGTGAAGTCCGCGTACTCCTGCAGGGCCGTCAGGGCGCGGGTGACGAGCACGGCGACGGCTCCCGGGGCGTCGCCCCAAGTGGGCTGCTGCTCGGGGTGCGGGCGGCGGGGCATGGCGGGACCAGCCTTTCGGGTCGGCGTCGCTCGGTGTGCGGATGGGGCGCTGCGGTGGTCGCCGCGCCTCCGGCTCCAGACTGCGGCCCGGGCGCCGCCCCGGAGAGCGGCCGGTGGGGGTACACCGAGGGGCCGAAGGTCCCGGCCGCAGTCCCGGCCTCCGGGAGGGACCTGCGGCCCTGGGGAGGGGACTTCGGGTCCCTGCCCGGACCGCTCCCGGGTGCCGGAGGCTGGACAGCGCCTGCCGACGGGTGCAGGCGGACTCCACGAGACTGGGGCAGGGCATGATCGACAGCGGGCGCACCACGAAGGCGTACCTGGTCGGCGGCGGGATAGCCGCTCTGGCAGCCGCGGCCTTCCTGATCCGGGACGGCGAGGTCCCCGGCGAGAACATCCGCATCCTCGAGCAGATGCCCCTCCCCGGCGGCTCGCTCGACGGGCGGGGCACGCCGGACGGGGCGTACGTGACCCGCGGCGGACGGATGCTGGAGGACGAGGCGTACACCTGCCTGTGGAACCTGCTGGAGTCGATCCCGACCCTGGACGACGAGAGCGTCTCCGTCCGCCAGGAGATCATCGACTTCAACCGGGAGTGGCCGACCGACGCCAGGGCCCGGCTGATCGACCGCGACCACCGGATCGTGGATGCGTCCCGGCTCGGCCTCGACACCCGTGACCGGCTGGAGCTGGCCCGGCTGCTGGTCACACCCGAGTCGGCGATCGGCGCCCGGCGGATCGACGAGGTGTTCTCCGAGCACTTCTTCGCCACGAACTTCTGGGCGATGTGGCGCACCACCTTCGCGTTCCAGAACTGGCACAGCGCGATCGAGCTGAAGCGCTACTTCCTGCGCTTCCTCCAGGAGTTCCCGCGCATCCACACCCTGTCCGGCGTCCGCCGCACCCGGCTCAACCAGTACGACTCCGTCGTCCGGCCCCTCACCAGGTGGCTGCTGGAGCGCGGGGTGCGCATCGAGCACGGTGTCACCGTCACCGACGTCGACTTCACCGAGCAGAACGGCATCCGCCGTGCCCGGCGCATCCACCTGCGGCGGGAGAGCGGCCGGGAGACGGTCGAACTCGCCGACCTGGACCTGGCGTTCATCACGCTCGGCTCGATGACCGCCGACGCCGCGCACGGCGGCGACGACACCGTGCCCGAGCTGGTCCGGGACAAGAGGGACGGCAGCTGGACGCTGTGGGAGACCCTGTCGCGCAAGGCGCCCGACTTCGGCCGACCGGCGGTCTTCAACGGCAATGTCGCCGAGGCCGCCTGGGAGTCCTTCACCCTCACCATGCGCAGCCCCGCGCTGCTCGAGCGGATCGAGAAGTTCAGCGGCAACGCGGCGGGCACCGGCGCGCTGATGACCTTCAAGGACTCTCCCTGGCTGATGTCGGTCGTCGTCCCCCGCCCGCCGCACTTCGAGGGTCAGCCCGAGGACGTGTTCACCCTGTGGGGGTACGGCCTGATCATGGACGCCCCGGGCGAGTACACCGGCAAGGCCATGGCCGAGTGCACCGGGCGGGAGATCCTCACCGAACTCCTCGGCCAGCTGGGCTTCGAGGACATCGCGGAGGAGGTGCACGCCACCACCACGGTCACCACGGTGATGATGCCCTACATCACCAGCCAGTTCGCCCGCCGCTCGGTGCACGACCGGCCCCGGGTGATCCCGCACGGAGCACGGAACTTCGCCTTCCTCGGCCAGTACGTCGAAATCCCGGAAGACGTCGTGTTCACCGTCGAGTACTCGGTGCGCGGCGCCATGCACGCCGTCCACCGACTGCTCGGACTCGACCTGCCCGTCCCGCCGGTGCACCACGCCCTGGCCGACCCGGCCGCCGTCCTGTCCGCGCTGCGAACCGCCCTCGGCTGAGGAACCGCAGGCCGGCCCGGTGGTCCGAGCACCGCGCCCGCCGCGGCCTTTTCGACTGGTGAGACGACCGGGCGGGTCGGATCGGCGGTGTGCCAGAGTGGCCGCCGAACGGCCTCTGCCCGGGGCCAGGTCATGGATGGGCAGAGGCCGCCGAACCCCTTTGCGCGACCGTGCGCCTCCGTGCCGGGCGCGATCCGCACGCCCCCTCCCCCGAGAACCCGGCGGGCGGGCCCGTCCTCCCCCTAGAGTCGGGATCATGGAGAACAGGACGCTGGGGCGGACGGGCAGGAAGGTCGGAGTCATCGGGCTCGGGGCCTGGCAACTCGGGGCGGACTGGGGCCGGGTGGACGAGGCCGACGCCCTGGGCACGCTGGACGCGGCGCTCGAGTCCGGCGTGAGCTTCATCGACACCGCCGACGAGTACGGCGACGGCCGGAGCGAGCAGATCATCGGCAGGCTGCTGAGCTCCCGAGCCAGGAGCGGCGCGGCGCTGCCGACCGTGGCGACGAAGATGGGCCGGCGCGCACCGCAGGTGGCGGCCAACTACAACGCCGCCAACTTCCGTGTATGGGTGGACCGTTCACGGCGCAACCTCGGGGTCGAGCGGCTCGACCTGGTGCAGCTGCACTGCCCGCCGCCCGAAGTGTACTTCAGCAACGAGGTGTTCGACGCCCTCGACGCACTGGTCGAGTGCGGGGCGATCGCGGCGTACGGCATCAGCGTCCGCAGCTGCGAGCAGGCGCTGGCGGCGATCCGCCGCCCCAACCTCGCGACGATCCAGCTCGTGCTGAACGCCTTCCGGCTGAAGCCGCTGGAGCAGGTGCTGCCCGCCGCGGCCGAGGCGGGGGTCGGCGTCGTCGCCCGCGTGCCGCTGGCCAGCGGGCTGCTCTCGGGCCGGTACACGGCGGCGACCGTCTTCGGCGCGGACGACCACCGCACCTACAACCGCCACGGCGAGTCCTTCGACGTGGGCGAGACCTTCTCGGGCCTGGATTTCGCGACCGGGCTGGAGGCGGTGGAGCGGCTGCGTCCGCTGGTGCCCGAGGGGGCGGCGCTCGCACAGTTCGCCCTGCGGTGGATCGTCGACCAGGAGGCGGTGAGCGTCGTCGTCCCGGGCGCCCGCAACGCCGGGCAGGCCCGCGCGAACGCCGCCGCTGCCGCCCTGGCCCCGCTCGACCGGGACGCGCTCCGGGCCGTGCGGGAGGTCTACGACGAGCTGATCCGCCCGCAGGTCCACCACCGGTGGTAGGCGGGTGCTGCATGATCTGACCGTACGTCAGGGACGTGTCACGGCCGGGGCGGAGTGCGGAGTCGGGTGGGGAGTGGTGGGGCAATGGAGTCGTTGAGACCGAACGACCCGCGGCGGGTCGGCGAGTACACGCTGCTGCGGAGACTGGGTGCCGGCGGCATGGGCGAGGTCTACCTCGGCCGGAACGCGGGCGGGCGGACGGTCGCGGTGAAGCTGGTCCGCGGCGAGTACGCGGCGGACACCGAGTTCCGGTCGCGGTTCCGGCAGGAGGTCGCCGCGGCGCGCCGGGTCGGCGGCCAGTGGACGGCCCCCGTGCTGGACGCGGACACCGAGGGCGACCAGCCGTGGGTGGCGACCGGCTACGTCGTCGGTCCGCCGCTGAGTTCCGCGGTACGGGAGTTCGGCCCGCTGCCGGCGCCGGTGGTGCGGGCGCTCGGGGCGGGGCTGGCCGAGACCCTGGCGCACGTGCACGGCATGGAGCTGGTGCACCGGGACATCAAGCCGTCGAACGTGCTGCTGGCGCTGGACGGCCCGCGCCTGATCGACTTCGGCATCGCACGGGCGCTGGACGCGGCGACCGCCCTGACCCAGTCCGGCTTCGTCGTGGGCTCGCCCGGTTTCATGTCGCCGGAGCAGGCACAGGGCCGTCCGGCGGGGCCGCCCGGTGACGTCTTCTCGCTGGGCGCCACCCTGGCGTACGCGGCCACCGGTGTCGCGCCCTTCGGCGAGGGGGTCAGCGCTGCCGTCCTGCTCTACCGGGTGCTGCACGAGCCGCCGGAGCTGGAGGGCCTCGACGAGGGCATGCGGGAGGTGATCCTGGACTGCCTCGCCAAGCGCCCGGAGGACCGGCCGACCCCCGGCGAACTCCGGACCCGGCTGCAGGCCGGGAAGGGCGGCACGGTCCGGCTCGGCCGGAGCGGGTGGCTGCCCTCGGCGGTGTCCGAGTCGGTCGCGCGGCTCGCCGTGGAACTGCTGGGCCTGGACGCCGATGCGGACGACGCCCGGGCCACCGGCGACGGCAGCGCCGCGGGCCCGGACGCGGAGACGGCCGGCGCAGGTGCCGTCCGCACACCGACCGCACTGGGCACGGCCCGTACCGCCGGGCCTTCGCAGCCCGCCGACCCGGCCCCCGCGGAAGCACCGGGCCGCCCGGCGAGCGGCATCCGCCGATGGGCGCTGACGGGCGGGGCGGTGGCAGCAGCCGTACTGCTGACGGCCGGGCTGACCTGGCAGCTCACCGGCGGCTCCGGCGCGCCGGAAGGCAAGGGCGCGGCCGGGTCGCCCTCGCCCTCGGCCAGTGCCTCGCCCTCACCCTCTCCCTCGCCGAGCCCCTCGCCGTCCGGCCCGCCGACCGTGGAGGGCGCCGTGCCTGCGCAGTTCCTCGGCACCTGGGAGGGCACGGTGGTGCCGACGCGCGGCACCACCGAGGGCAAGGACCTCTTCTACCGCGTCCAGGTCGTCCAGGGCAGGATCGGCGAGACCGTCGGCCGCGCCACGACGTCCTACCCGGCCAAGAAGATCACCTGCAGCGGCGGCGAGGGCGTCCTGGTGTCCGCGACCGCCGACACCCTGGTGATCTCCGAATCCTGGCCGGCCAGCAGCAACGGCTGCACCGGCAACGTCGGCGTCGAGGTCACCCTGAAGAGGAAGGCCGACGGCACCCTGGAGTTCTCCCAGGAGGGCTGGCGCCCCGCCGCCCTGTCCCGGGGCCACTGAGGCCGGCCCCGCAATCACCGGCCGTCAGTCGGCGACGGCGCCGCAGGTGATGTTGATCGAGGCGGCGGTGATGCTGGCGGCGCGGTCGGAGGCGAGGAAGGCGGCGACGTCGCCGACGTCGTCCAGGGTGGCCGCGCGGCCCAGCAGGGTCTTGGCGGAGATCATCTCGGTGATGGACCCGCGGCCCGGCTCGGTGGGCGGAATGGTCTCGGGGATGCCGCCGGTGTGCAGGGTCACCACGCGGATGCCGTGTTCGCCCAGTTCGGCGGCGAGTTGGCGGCGCAGGGAGCTCATGGCCTGCACGGCCACCTGGAAGCCGCCGATGCTGTAGTTGCGGATCGGCTCGTGGCCGCCGTCCCCGCCGAAGTTCAGGATGACGCCGGAGCCCTGCGGGATCATGTGGCGGGCGGCCGCCCTCGCGGTGAGGAAGAAGGAGCGCACGGCGGTCACGATCGGCCGCTCGAACAGTTCCGACGACATCTCGGCCAGCGGGGTGCCCTGTACCTCGCCGAGCGAGATCAGGTCGAACGAGATGTCGATGCCGCCGAACCGCTCGGCCACCGCGTCGGCGTGCCGGTCCACGGCGGCCTCGTCGAGGGCGTCCACCAGCGCAGTCTCGGCGGCGCCGCCCGCGGCCCGGATCTCCTCGGCGACCCGGTCCAGCGGCGCCTGCGTCCGGCCGGCCGGGTGCACCCGAGCACCCTCCCTCGCGAACGCCCGTGCCACGGCGCCACCGATCGCCCCGCCGCCGCCGTAGATCACGGCGTTCCTGTTCTCCAGCAGCACCCGGAACCCTCCTCCGACCCGATTCCCTCCAGGGGACCGACCCGCCCCCGCGCCGCCAAGCACCTGCCCCGGCGCGTCCGGGTGAATCCGCGGCCGAGCGGGGTGGAACGGTGCGGCGGTCAGGGCTGCGCGGCCTCCAGGGCGGTGATGGTGTCGGTGAGCCAGGCGCGTTCGGCCCGGCCGGAGGCGCGCGCGACGAGCAGCATGCCGCGCCGGAAGGGGTTGGGCTCGTTCTCGGCGGTCACGGGCTCGCCGCTGCCGTCGTAGAAGAAGCTGCTGGGCTCCTGGAGGAAGTCGAGGCGGCGGCGCAGCACGGCGGCCTGGCGGGCGGGGCCGGGGAGGCGGTCGAGGAAGGCCGCCACGGTGAAGAAGCGGATCTGGTCGGAGATCTCCACGGGCTCGGGTTCGGCGAGGCGGCGGAGGAGTTCGGCACGGCCGGCCCCGGTGAGTTCGAGGACCTGGCGGGGTGCGGCGCCGCTGCCCGGTTCGGGGCGGCGCCGGAGCAGGCCGGCCTTCTCCAGGCGGGTGATGGCCGGGTAGAGGGCGCCGTCGCTGACCGGGCGGATGTGGCCGGTGAGCCCGGTGATGCGGGATTTGAGCTGGTAGCCGTGGAGCGGCTCGTCGTACAGGAAGCCCAGGATCGCGAGTGTCAGCACGGCCGCGCCCTTTCGGTGTTGTGTTCTCCTCCGGTCGATGGTACCTCTAATCGAGCTACCTCGATTCGAGGTATTCGGAGGCCGGTCGAACGGCTGCACCTGCACCACGGGAGGGGATGTGCGGAGGCTGTTGTCGCTGGCGGGGCCGGTCTATCTCGAGCTGTTGTCGGGAGTGGCCGCGTCGGTCGTCGGCACGTTCTGGGTGGCCGGGCTGGGCGGGGAAGCCGTCGCGGCGGTGGCACTGGCCGGCTCGGTCGAGAACCTGCTGCTCGGGGTGATCCTGGTGGTGAGCTCGGGCACCGCGCTGCGCCTGTCGCACGCGGTCGGCGCCGACGACGCCGCCACCGCCGGGCGGGTCGCCCGCGCGGCCTGGCAGTTGTGGGCGGCGGCGGTCCTGCTGCTCGCCGTGCCGGGCTACCTGCTGCGCGAGCCGCTGGCCCGGCTCTTCCTGGACGGCCCGGCAGCCGAGTCCGCGGCCGGGTACTTCGCGGTCGCCATGCCCGGCCTGGCCGTGTTCTTCGGCCAGCGGGTCGCCGACGACCTGTTCAAGGGCACCGGCGACACCCGCACCCCGATGCGCGCCGCCCTGCTCGGCAACGGGCTGCTGCTGGTCCTCGACCCGCTGCTGATCCTCGGCCCGGGGCCGCTGCCCGCACTCGGGGTCACCGGCGCAGCCGTCGCCCTGGTCGCCTCCCGCACGGTGGCCCTGGCCGCCACGCTGGCGCTGCGCAGGCGCGCACCGCTGCGCTCCCCCGGCGGGCTCCAGCCGGCGACGGCCCGCCGGATCCTCTCCGCGGGAGCGCCGTTCGGGATCGACTTCACCGCGCGGATGGCGGTCGGCACCGCCCAGCTCGGACTGGTCGCGGCGTTCGGCGTCCCCGCGGTGGCCGGGTACGGCATCGGGTACCGGGTGCTGCTGGTCGTCACCATGGCCTTCTACGCCGTCCGGCAGGCCGCCGCGATCGAGGCCGCCCGGCTGACCGGCGCCGACCGGCACCCCGGCCGCCTCGCCGGACTCACCCGGGACACCGCACGGCTGGCCGGGACGGCGGGCGCGGTCGCGGCCGTCCTGTGCGCCGCGGCGGCCGTCCCGCTCACCGCCCTCTTCACCCAGGACCGCGCGGTGGCCGCGGAGGCGGTCGGCTTCCTGCGGATGATGGCGCTCTACCTGCCCCCGTACGCACTGGTGGTGGCGCTCGGCGGGGTCCGCCAGGCGACCGGCCGGGGCCGGGCGCTGGTGGCGGCCACCGCGTTCGGGCTCGCCGTCCAACTCGCCGCCGGGTACGGCGGGGCCCGCCTGGCCGGTGTCGACGGCGTCTGGGCCGCCATGGCGCTCGGCGCCGCCGTCCAACTCGCCATGCTGCAGCTGCTCGCCGGCCGCACGGACACCCCACCCGGCAGGCGCCGGACCGCAACAGCGGACAGCTGCCGGGGAGAGGCCGCGGCCACCACCGGCGGATGAGCAGCGGGTACGGGGTTGTCGGGCGCCCGTACCGGTCTGGCAGGCTTGGGGCCCGTGATGCCAGGAACCGCCGAGGAGTTCACCGCCCACCGCCCCAGGATGTTCGGCCTGGCCTACCGGCTGCTCGGCTCCGCCGAGGAGGCGGAGGACGCCGTCCAGGACGCGTACCTGCGCTGGAGCGGCGCCGACCGTACGGCGATCGAGCACCCGGGCGCCTGGCTCGCCCGGGTGGTCACCAACCTGTGCCTCAACCGGCTCGCCTCCGCCCGCGTCCGGCGCGAGCAGTACCCGGGGCCGTGGCTTCCGGAACCGGTCCTCACCCAGGACGGATCGCTCGGTCCACTGGAGTCCGCGGAACAGCGGGACGCCGTGTCGACCGCGCTGCTGGTGCTGCTGGAGCGGCTGACACCGCCCGAGCGGGCGGTGTACGTCCTGCGCGAGGCCTTCGACTACCGCCACCGGGACATCGCCGGGGTGCTCGACCTCAGCGAGGCCAACTGCCGCCAGCTG
Source organism: Kitasatospora sp. NPDC051914 (assembly GCF_040680995.1). NCBI lineage: Bacteria > Bacillati > Actinomycetota > Actinomycetes > Kitasatosporales > Streptomycetaceae > Kitasatospora > Kitasatospora sp. NPDC051914. The sequence continues at coordinate 270,103 of NZ_JBFAXX010000001.1, read as the reverse complement.
TACCACCGGGCCGCCCAGCGGGTGACCGCGCCCGAGACCCGGTTCACGGCGGCGGCCGAGCAGCAGCGCGAACTCGTCGAGTCCTTCGTCGCCGCGGCGCGCCAGGGCGACCTGGCCGGGCTGGAGAGGCTGCTCGCCGAGGACGTCATCTGGTGGAGCGACGGCGGCGGCAAGGTCTCCGCGGCCCGGCGGCCCCTCCTCGGCCGGGAGAAGGTCATGCGCTTCCTGGTCGGCTCCGCCCAGCGGTTCGGCGCAGGCTGGGAGTTGGCGATCGCCGAGGTCAACGGCGCCCCGGCGCTGGTGGTCCACACGACGGGGCGACTCGTCGCCGTCGCCGGCTTCCACCTGCGGGACGGCGTCGCCTCCCAGGTGCACGTGGTGCTGAACCCGGACAAACTCGCCTTCGCGGGACGGCAGTTCACGGCATCGGCCGCGGGGGCGTGACCCCGTCGGGGCGACGGGCTCGGGCGCCCGGTGAGCACCGTCACACCGGGGGCTGTCACATCTCTGCCCGCTCGCCGGTTCTCGGCGGGTGACGGGTGCTCCACCGGGGAGCGCCCGACCACCGAAGGGACGAGAACTGCGATGACCACCATCCTGGTGACCGGCGGCACCGGAACCCTCGGCCGACCCCTCACCGAGCGACTGCGCGCGGACGGGCACGAGGTGCGGGTGCTGAGCCGGCACACCCGGCCGTACGCCGTGGACCTGCGCGAGGGCACGGGGCTCGCCGCGGCCCTCGCCGGCGTGGACACCGTCGTGCACTGCGCGAGCTCCCCGCGCGGCGGCGACGAGCAGGCGGCCCGCCACCTGATCGAGGCGGCCCGGGCCGCCGGGGTGCAGCACCTGGTGTACATCTCGATCGTCGGCGTCGACCGGGTGCCGCTCGCCTATTACCGGACCAAGCTGGCCGTCGAGCGGCTGGTCGAGGAGTCCGGGATCGGCTGGACGGTGCTGCGCACGACGCAGTTCCACGACCTGGTGCTGCAGCTTCTGCAGAACTCGGCGAAGCTGCCGGTCATGCTGCTCCCGGCCGGGGTCGCCGACCAGCCCGTCGAGGTGGCGGAGGTCGCCGACCGGCTGGCCGCGCTCGCCGCCGGGGCACCCGCCGGGCGGGTGCCGGACATGGGCGGGCCCGAGGTGCGCGCCTTCCCGGACCTGGCCCGTGCCTACCTGCGCGCGAGCGGACGGCGCCGACCGCTGCTGAACGTGCGCCTGGCCGGCAGCGCGTACGCAGGGTTCCGGGCCGGCGGACACCTGACGCCCGAACGGGCCGTGGGCAAGGGCACCTTCGAGCAGTTCCTGGCGGCACGCCTCACGCCGCAGGGCTGACGCCCCGGCATGGTGGTTAGGGCGTGTCTTACGGATCTTGCCGGGCCCGCGACGCCATGGCACGCGCCTCGCCGCGTTGTCGTCGGTCGCCGATGGCCCCCAGCCTCCGGCCGGGAGGTGCCCCCACCGCATCGGCTCCCTCCTCCGCCTTGCGATGCGCGCACCCTGACGCCGCAGGCTGATCCGACAAGATCCGTAAGACACGCCCTAGCCTGGCGGGATGGCGATCCACGGCTTCGCGACCACCGAGTTCCAGCTCGTGCTGCTGCGCCGCATGGCCGACTTCCACCCGGAACTGGTGGAACAGGCCGTGCGGCGGCTGGGGGCGACGCGCGCCGAGATGCGGGAGGCGAACAAGCGCTGGCAGGCCCTGCTCCGCTCGAGCCGCTTCCCGCACGGCGCCCGCCGCTACGCGGCCGTCCTCGGTCCGCCGGAGGCGGTCCTGCCGCGGAGGATCGGCGATCTCGACTGCACGGTGCAGCACTGGGCGCTGCCGCTCTGGCCCGAGCTGCGGTTCGAGATCCTGCTGGGGCCGGCCGGCGAGGCGTCCCCGCCGTGGAACGAGTGGCTGGTCCGCGCACCGGGGGAACCGCCGCCGACGCTCCGGACGCTCTCCGACCTCACCCCGTGGAGCTGCGTCGTGGCGGACGTCGCGGCCGCCTTCCCGCCCGCCGTCCCGCGGGAGGGCAGTGCACCGACCCGGTGGCAGCTCGACTTCACCGCCCCGGACGCCACCGGCCGGCCGCAGGCCTGCACCGCCGACTTCACCTGGGGCCTCCTGCAGGAGGTCCGCATCGAAGCCTGAACGGGGTACGCAGCTTCGGACGCCGAAGCCCCGGGGGCGCGAAATCGGCCTGTCCGTCAGTCGCTCGCGCCGTTCCCGGGGCCGAAGGTCGTGTCGAGGAAAGCAAGCCAGGCCGCGTCGACCCGGTCGGCATGGGAGTCGTCCGCCAGCGGGTCCAGTAGCAGGCCGCGCAGGACGGCGAGCGCCAGGGTCGCCGGCACCGGGGTGCCGGCCAGAACGCGCTCCAGCGGCGGCAGCCACTCCTGCAGGGAGGCGGAGCTGAAGTCCTGCCAGGGCGCGGAGTGGTCGATGGCCCGGACATAGCCTTCGAAGAAGAGTCGGAGCATGGTGCGGTGGTCTGCCGCCGGGCGCAGCGGCCGTACACGGTGACCGGCCCGACCTGGGCGGCGAAGGAGTCGGCCACCCGGCCCTGCCCGTCCGGCAGTGCCACGCCCGCGTACGTCCGGGAGGCGGGGAGCAGTTCGAACAACCGCTGTCGGGTGAGTGCGCCGGCCAGTGGCTGGGCGGGGCTCTCGCGCAGGTGCAGGGTGTCGAAGACCCGTACGGCCGACTCGCCGTCACCCAGCGTCCGGGAGTGTTCCCGGTAGACCCGCATGACCTCGTGCAGCTGCTCCTCGACCTCTGCCAGGCAGCGGCGTTCGACCAGTTCGGCCTGTCGCCAGTCGTCCTCGTGGAGCACCAGGTCGTCCGCGGTGCCGTCCGGGGGTGCCAGCGGCGGCAGCTCGGCGCAGATCGTGGGCAGGGAGAAGGCGACCTCCTGCGGGTCGACCGTCCGGAGCCGGCGAAGCGTCAGCACCGTTCGGCCGGCGGCCAGGGCCGCGGTCCGGTCGGCCGGTGCCGCGTGCAGCACCTCCCACGGCTCCCCGGCGAGGTCGAGCCGGGTGTCCGGCTCGAAGGACTCCGGGAGCTGCGCGGCGGGCAGCTCGGTGCGGCCGAACGGCCGGCCGTCCGCCGCGTCGACGAACACGACTTCGATCAGTCCGTCGTCAGGCATTCGCGCATGCTACCGAGCCGTGCGCGACCGCCCGCCACCACGTTTCCGGCGCTGGAACCCGGGCGCCGTCGAGCCCTCTCGCGGGGGCGTGCAAAACGACCGTCGACCCATCGCGCCGGGCAGGCACGGACCGGTCGGGCGGCACTCGGGCCGCCCGGAATCCGTGGTGCGCGCCGGGAGGGGCTGATGCCCCGTCACCCATTGGCGGAACCGGCCGTCGGTTTCCGGCCGCTCCCGGTCTCTCTGTGCTGACCTGCGCAAACGGCGGCAGTGGCCGCCGCGCCACGCCCGACCGGACGGCACAGGTGGCAGTCCGTCAGGTTGCGGGGCTGACGACCTGTCGGTTTCCTCGGGCACAGGGCACGGAACAGGCGCTGGACAGCCCGGCCGCGTGCCCGCTCGGAGGAAACACCTATGCACATTTCACGCGTCGTCACCGGTTCCGCGGCCCTGGCCCTGGGCGCCCTCGCCCTGGCCGTGCCCTCGGCCGCGGCCGAGGACTCCGGCTTCACCATCAGCCCCAGGAGCGCGAGCCCGGGCCAGACCGTCACCGTCAGCACGACGGCCTGCGGGCCGGACGTCACCTACGGCAAGGCCTTCTCCGATTTGACCGGCCAGATCAACCTCCTCGCGGGCGACCAGAAGGGCACCCTGGTCGGGACGTTCCAGGTGCCGGAGGACGCCGCGCCCGGCGACAGCGGAATCACGGTGAAGTGTCCGCCGCGGATCCAGATGACGGACACGCTCACGATCATCCCCCGCCCGAGCGATGCGGCCGCGGCCGGTTCCGGAAGCGCAGCGGACGCCGACCCCCACCCGAGCGGTGCGGCCGCGGCGGGTTCCGGAAGCGCAGCGGGCACCGACCCTCGCCCGAGCGGTGCGGTCGCGGCCGGTTCCGGAGGCGCAGCGGACGCCGACGGCAGCCAGGTCGCACTGGGCGGTGTGCTGCTGGTCGGCGCCGTGGCTGGCGGTGCCGTCAAGATCCGCCGCCGTCTCGGTGCCGCGCGGGTCTGAACGGCCCGCCGCCGTCGCACCGGCGCCCCGGACGCCATCGGCCCGGGGCGCCGGGCGCATCCCGCCCACGTACGCGAACAGGGGCCTGACCTGTATGGACGCCGCGCACCGCACCCCGCTTCCCAAACGCTCGACCGCGCCTTCGACCGTCCTGGTGGTGTGCGCGCTCGCGATCGGCAGCTGGCTGGTGGGCCACGGCGCCCACGCCGAACGACCGCCGCAGCCCTCACCGGCCCAGGCCTTCCCCACGCCCGGCCTCCCCGCCCCCGCCGCACCCACCTCCGCCGGGCCCGCCGGGGCTTCGCCGACTGCTGCCGCCTCGGGTGCCGCTTCAGGTGCCGACGGGTCGGCCGCGTCCGCGCAGGTCCAACCCCTGCCGCCGTCCGATCCGGCCGGCGTCCGCATCCCCGCCATCGGCGTGGACGCCCCCCTGGCGAAACTGGACCTCGACGCGACGGGCGCACTGCAGCCGCCGCCCCCGGACAACCCCCGCCTCGCCGGCTGGTACGGCGGCGGCCCCACCCCCGGGTCGACCGGCACGGCCGTCATCACCGGCCACGTGGACACCCGCTCCGGGCCCGCGGTCTTCTTCCTGCTCGGCGCCCTCACCAAGGGCAGCACCATCGAGGTCGACCGCACCGACGGCCGGACGGCGGTGTTCACCGTCGACGCCGTCGAGTCCTACGCGAAGAAGGACTTCCCCGACCAGAAGGTCTACGGAAACTCCGGCCTGCCCGAACTGCGGGTGATCACCTGTGGCGGCGTCTACACCAAGGCGGGCGGATACGAGAACAACATCGTGGTCTACGCAACACTCTCCGCCGTCCAGTAGCTCCGCAACGGTCAGCTCCTGGTCGCCTCGATGAGGACGCAGATGGGCCGGTCGAGGTAGTCCTGCCACCGGTCGGCGTCCGGCCGCGCCGCGGCCTGCGGGGAGAGCTCGGGCATGACCCACCGGATGTCCCGGAAGCCGGCGGCCGCCAGAGCGTCGTCGAGCACGGGGCGGCTCCAGTAGTGGATGCCGAATTCGGGGCTGTCGGCATCCGGGGAGTCGAAGCGGAACGTGAATCCGTCGCCGTCCTTCAGGGCGTGGGCGGGAAAGCGGAAGTCGATTCCGTAGGGCCGGTAGTAGCCGGGTGCCGTGGAGATCTCCGGATTGAGCTGGTGGGTGACGAACCGGCCGCCCGGTGCGAGATTGCGGCTGATTCCCCGGCACATCCGGTCGAGGTGCTTGCGGTCGGTGCTGTAGTGCAGGAGGAAGGCGCCGAGGGCTCCGTCGAACGGCGCGATCTCCTCCAGTTCGGCGGCGTCCCGCACCAGGTACTCCACGCCGAGGGGCTCGTTCGCCTCGGCCTCGTTCGCGATCCGCACCATCTCCGGCGACAGGTCCACCCCGACCACCCGACGTGCGCCGCGGCGGCGCATCGCCCGCGTGTAGATTCCCGTCCCGCAGCCCACGTCCAGCCAGTCCTGGCCGGTGATGTCGCCGAGGAGCTTGAAGACCGAGTAGAACTCGATCGGCACGCGCGTGGGGCTGAGATCGGCCGTCCGGTCGTACCGGTCGGCGAAACGGTCGTAGTCAGCCATTGCCGTCCTTAGATCTCGCGGGTGCCCCACCCTGGTGGGCCGGCTCCATGGTGACCCGGCCGCGCCACGCCTGCAGGACGGGCCCACGGTGATCCGCGGATGCCTCTGCAGCCGCTGCGCATCGCCGCGGCCCCGCTCCCGTACGATCGGACGCCTTCCGAGCCGATCAAGGAGCCCTTCGTTGGAGATGTTCCGCTTCGACCGAGCCGAGCAGGTCATCGATCGGTTCGGCAGCACCGGGGCCACGGCCACCCGGATAGCCGCGGGCGAGGGCGCCGTCCACCTGGCCTGCCTGACCGTCGAAGCCGGCGGCATCGTCGGAGCCCATCCCGCCCCGGTGGACCAGCTCTTCCTCGTGGTCGCGGGCGAGGGCTGGGTGGCAGGCCCGGACGGCCGCCGGATCCCCGTGTCGGCGGGCGACGGCGTCCGCTGGGAGGCCGGCGAGGTGCACGCCTCCGGCACGGCCACCGGTCTCACGGCCCTGGCCCTGGAGGGGCCGTCCCTGGACGTCTTCACCGGCAGGGCGGGTGGGCCCGGCCGCCCGTCCTGATGTCTGCCGGGCTTGAGTCGTCGGCGGGTGGCGCGGCGTGGGCCGAACGGGCGACGGGCCGCAACATCGGCGGCGGTCGGTCGTTCTGACGGTCGTGGCTGCCGTGGCTGCCGTGGCTGCCGTGGCTGCCGTGGCTGCCGTGGCTGCCGTGGCGCACGGACGAGGAACGGGAGGAGACCGTCGTGGGTCGAGTCGAGCGGGCGGTCGCCGTCGGGTGCGCGATCGGTTCCCTTGTGCTGGTGACGGCCGCTCCCGCCGCCTCCGCGGGGCGCCGCAGCAGCAATGCCTGCACGCACAACTGGTCCGGGCCGCAGGTGTGCATCGAGATCGAGGGCCACGACGACTGGGCCTCCCGGCTGCGCGTCCGCTGGATCGAGCCGCCGTCCGGGAAGGACGCGGCCGAGGCGGTCCTCCACGAGGGCGACGAGCAGCGCGAGGTGCACATCCGGATGCCCGGACGCCGTCAGGGCAAGGAGATCGTGGCGGAGTGGACCGACATCCGCCTGTCCTGGGGCAAGGTCTGCGGCAGCTTCGCCGGGCTCAACGTCTGGGCCTGCCAGGACGTCTACGGCAAGTGACGGCCCCGGCCGGGCCGTTCGCCCGACTGCCGCCCCGTCACTGGCCCACGCGTCCGTCGACGCGCTCGCGCAGCAGGTCGGCGTGGCCGCAGTGCCGGGCGTACTCCTCGACCCTGTGCACCATCAGTTCCCGGATGGCGATGCCGTCCTTGCCGACCCGCTCGCCCAGGTCGGGGTGCTCGGCCAACGCTGCGTCGGTCGCGGCCTGTTCGCGCTCCAGATCGGCGTACGCGGCGTCGACCACGGCCTGTTCGGCGACCGCGTCGTCGAAGTCCGCGTCCCGCCGGCCGTAGAGCTTCGGCAGCGGGTCGGCGTCGGTGATCCAGTTGCGCCAGTCCCGTTCCACCTCGGCGAGGTGCCGGACGAGGCCGAGCAGTGACATCGTCGACGGCGGGACCGACCGGCGGGCCAACTGCTCCGCGTCCAGGCCCTCGCACTTCATCCGCAGGGTCAGGCGGTAGTTCGCCAGGAAGTCCTGCAGGGTCGCGAGCTCACCGTCCGGACTGGGACCTTCGCTGTTGCGGGGGTCGTCGTCCGGGTCCACCCACATGTCGGGGTAGACGGTTGCCTCGCTCCATCGCGCGGGTCGGTCACTCATGCGTCCCATGATCGTCCGTGCCGGGCCGGCCCGCCACTGAATTCACGCCGGGCGTGGGACGCGCGCTGCCCGGCTCTGGAGATCGTGCTTGACTGCGGTCGATACGATCGCCGCATGACAACGGATGCGCGCATCGAGCAGGCCCAACTCCTCTACGAGCGCGCTGTCTTCGGCGGCGACACCGGTGCACTGGCGACGGCCGATCTCGGTCTCGACGCCGCCGAGGCCGACCTCGCCCTGGCCCGTGGCCGGGTGATCCACGCCCGGTTCCTGGACGAGCGGGTCGAGAACGCGTCGGAGCTGGTGCTGTTCGAGCGCGCGGCGGAGCTCTACCGGAAGCTCGGTGACGTCCGCGGCGAAGGCGAGGCCCTGTTCTGGGTCGGCACCTTCCACCAGGTGGTCCGGGACGACACGGAAGCCGCACTGCCCGCCTTCGACCGCGCTCTCGACCTGGCAACCGGGGCCGACGACCGGCTGACCGTGTCCTACGTCCTGAGGCACCTCGGTTTTGCCGAGCACATGGCCGGGCGGCTGGACGAGGCCCGCAGGCACCTCGAGGAGTCCACTCGTCTGCGCCGGGAGCTCGGATTCCTGCCGGGAGTCGCGGCGAACCTCATAGGGCTGGCCCACCTCGCCGCCCAGCAGGAACGGCGCGACGACGCCGTGTCGCTCCTCCGGGAGGCAACGGAGCTGGCCGAAGCCACCGACGCCCACGGCGTCATGCGCTGGGTGGCAGGAGCCCGCAAGGAGCTCGAACTGCCGTAAACCCGCAGAAAACTCGAGCACCGTCCGGCGCGGAGCCACGGCATGTGATCATGTCCACATGGCACCCGGACGGATCGTCTTCCTCAACGGCACCTCCAGCTCGGGGAAATCGAGCATTGCCAGGGAGCTCCTGCACATCCTGGACGACGGCCTCTTCTTCCACATGGCGGTCGACGACTTCAACGCGATGCGCAGCAGGCGGGAGCTCGGGGCCGAAGAACTCGACGCCGCACTTCGGCGGACCAGGATGGGCTTCCACCGCTCGATCGCGGCCATGGCCGAGGCGGGCAACGACATCGTGGTCGACCATGTGCTGAGCGAGCCCTGGCGATTGCTCGACTGCCTGGCGGTGCTGCGGCCCGAGGACGTCCTGTTCGTCGGCGTGCACTGCCCGCTCGACGAGCTGACCCGCCGCGAGCTGGCGCGGGGCGACCGTCCGCCGGGGCTGGCGGCCCACCAGTACGACCTGGTCCACAGCCACGGCGACTACGACCTGGAGTGCGACACGAGCTCCGCCGGTGCACGCGAATGCGCGCAGCAGATCAAGGAGTTCCTCCCGCGGCGCCCCACCCCCACCGCCTTCACCCGCCTCCGCCGCCGCCTCCTGTCGGGTTCCCGGGAACGGTGACGGCCTGAGGCGTTCCCGTTCCACGGGTGGGAGAGCGATATTCGGTGGGCCGGTTCGGCCGGATCTGCCACGATCGCCGGATGGGTGCATTGGATGCCGTGGCCGCCAGGGTTGCCGGCGGGGCCACCGTCGGGTTCCGGCCCAGCGGTTCGTCGATGGTTCCGCTGATACGCAGTCGGCAGCCGGTGGTCGTCGCACCGGTCGACCCGTCGAAGCTGGTCGTGGGCGACATCGTGCTCGCCCGCGTCGCGGGGACGGTGTACCTGCATCTGGTGTCCTCCGTCGACCCCGCCAGGAAGCGCGTGCAGATCAGCAACAACCGTGGCCGCATCAACGGTTGGACCAACCACGACCGGGTCTTCGGCATCTGTGTCGCGGTCGACGGTGTCCCCCGGGCCGGTACCGCCGGGAAGACCCGGGCTGCCGATCAACCCTGAGCACGCGCAGGACGCGGCGGCAACCGTACGCCGTCAGGAAGAAGTCCCCCCCTGGTTCGGACTCGGTCCACGGAAGCAGGCCGCGGCAACGGCTTCCTGGAAAGGAGATGTTGCGGCCCACTTCGTCGACTCCGCCGACCGCTGATCACCGACGGACCGTGAGGCCTGTTCCGGGGGCGCCGGGCCCGGCGTGATCCCGGAGACAGGCCCTATGGTGATCCAATGGACCTGGGGGCGGTACTCATTGCGATCACCGGTGTGGCCGGCACGTTGGGCGGTGCCCTGCTCACCCAGCGGGGCGCGGACCGGACCAAGAGGCGTGAGCTCGAGATGGGCCACGCCATCCAGGAGGCCCGTGAGAACCGTGAGCTGCGGCGGCGGTGCTACACCGAACTCCACCGGGATGCCAGGCAGTTCACCACAGCACTGAGCCGTCACCTGTACGCCGTGCGGGATCGTGCGCCCGGGGAGGAGGACATCCGGGCGCTGGAAAGCGCCAAGGACGCCCACCGGGACCGCTGGTCCGAGACCCTGATGATCGCCCCCGACACCGTGATCGGTCCGGCCAACGAGCTGAACGATGCACTGACCCGGGTGTACGGGCAGATCAAGCGTTTGGAACAGGGAACCCCCCGGCAGGGCGAGACCCTGCGGTCGGCCGCCGAGGCGCAGCACGCACTCTGGCCCCTGATACGTGCCACCAGAGAGGCGATGCGGGGCGATCTGGGTGTCACGGGCGCTGCCCCTTGGCCCCGGTCGAGCTCGCCCGACGACCCGGCGATGATCGGCGACTTCGAGGAACCGTCCGGCGCCCGGGACTCCTGAGGCCTCTCTCTCCGGCGACGGCGGGTCCATCGGTACGCACGGTCTCGGCCCGTCGGCGGATGAGTGCTACCCCCCGATCGGGGCGGGGGCGGCGCCGGGGAAGCGGTCGGTGACGATGCGTGCGGCCCAGTCCTGGACGAGTCGCCGGACCGGCGGGTGGGCCAGGCCGGCGGCGCGGGCGAGGGCGTCGGCCGAGGCGGTGTCGTAGGTGTCCTCGGCGAGGAAGGTCAGCGTCTCCGGGTCGACGCCGGTCAGGGCCCGCGGCAGGCGTCGGACCAGACCGACCGGCAGCAGGAGCCGTGGTGGCCGGACGCCGAGCCGGTGGGCGGCGAGGGCGACCAGTTCGGGCAGCGGCGGGGTGGCCGGGTCGAGGACGGTGTGCACGTGGAGCATGCCGTCGTCGTACCGGGGGACGGCCGCCAGGAAGGCCGCGAGGTGGTCCACGGCGAGCACGGGCACGACGGTGCGGCGGCTGCCGGCGAGGGCCGGGAGGCGGCCGGTCCACAGCTGTTCGACGAGGGTGGCGAGGCCGAGGTACTGGCCGGCTTCGCCGGTTCGGGAGTGGCCGATGACGGCGCCGGGGTTCACCACGGTCAGCGGCACGCCGAGCTCGGGTGCCAGGGTGCGGACCGCGATGTCGCCCTCGGTCTTGGAGGCCTCGTAGGCGCCGAGGGTGCGGTAGAGGCGGTCGGCGTCGGCGGGCGGCAGCGGATGCCGCAGGCCCGCCGTGCGGCCCACTCGGTAGCCGGAGAGGTGGATGTGGCGTCGCAGGGCGGGTCGTTCGGCGGCCCAGCGCAGGGGGTGGAGGGCTCCGTCCACGTTGGCGGTGCGGGCGTCGGCCCGGGTGAGGCCGAAGGCGTACCGGGCTGCGAGGTTGACGGTGTCGCGGACGCCGGCGAGGAGTTCGCCGTCGTGGCGGGAGAGGCCGAGGCCGGGTCGGGTGATGTCGGCGGCGACGGTGGTGAGCCGGTCGGCGAGTGCGTCCGGTGACGCGCCGTGGGCGGTGAGCCAGTCGCGCAGCCCGGTGTCGCGGGCGGCGCCTCCGCGCAGGCCGATCGCGACGTGCTCGCCGCGCTCGAGCAGCTCGAGGACGTACCAGCGGCCGATGAAGCCGGTGGCGCCGAGGACGAGGGTGCCGGGGTGGGTCATGCGATTCCTTTCACTGGACCGGTCTACATATTCCATGGCCGGAAGCGGCCGGGCGAAGGGCCGCCGGTCAGGCGGCCCCGGGGGCGAGCAGGAGTTCGGCGGCGCGGGCGGCACGGTCCAGCGGCACGCGGCTGTGCGAGACCCGGGCGAGTAGCAGCGCGCCCTCCACCAGGGCCAGCACCGCGCCCGCCGCGGCATCGGCGGCGGCCCGGTCGCGTCCGTGCCGGACGAGCATCCAGGCCAGTTCCTGCTGCCAGGTCTCGTACGCGTCCGCGCACACCCTGCGCAGGCCCTCGTGGCCGGCCGCCGTCTCCAGGGCGACGGTGGCGATGGGGCAGCCCTTGGCCCAGTCGGACTCCGCCATGCGGTCGCCGAGGGCGTCCAGCAGGCGTCGCACCACCTCGGCCGGGTCGGCGTCGCCCTCGGCCGCGCCTTCGATCAGCGCACCGATGTCCTGGCCGGCCTCGGTCAGCGCCAGGGCGACCATCTCGTCCTTGCCCGCGGGGAAGTGGAAGTACATCGAGCCGCGCGGGGCTCCGCTCGCGGCCAGTACGTCGTTGAGGCCGGTGCCGTAGTACCCGCGCTCCTCGATCAGCGCACGGGTCGCCTGCACCAGCCGGCCGCGCGTCTCCTCGCCCTTGGCTCCCACGCCGTTCAATGTAGACCGATCGTCATAATCCTGTCCAGCCGACAAGGCCGCAGCGTTCGCGCCGCCGCCCTCCGGCACGGCTGCGCTCGCCATATGCTCGTCCGCTGCCGGGGGCTGACGGTCAGCCACACCTCCGGGGGGAACCGCGCATGATCGTCGAAGTCCGCACCTACCGCCTCAAGCCCGGCACCGGGGAGGAGTTCGTCCGGGTGATGCGCGAGGAGTCGGTGCCGCTGCTGGAGCGGGCCGGGATCACGGTGCTCGGCTGCGGGGCCTCGCTGTTCGCGGAGGAGGGGCACGAGGAGGCGTACCTGATCCGCTCCTTCGCCTCGCCGGCGGAGCACCGGGAGCAGGAGCAGCGCTTCTACGACAGCGCGGCGTGGATCGGCGGCCCACGGGAGGCGATCGTCTCCCGGATCGAGCAGTACCACACGGTGGTCTTCGAGGCCGACGAGGCGGGCGTGCAGGCCTTCCGCGCCACCGCTGCCGGGAGCTCCTGAGCCGACCTGCGGAGACGAGCGCGCACACGGCCGTGCCGGGAAGGGACGCACGCCCTCCCCGGCACGCCGGTGACGGTGCCGGACTCAGCCGCGCATCAGGGTGTTGAACTCGTTGTAGTCCACGGCATCGGCCAGGCTCTCGTAGGTGCCGGTGGCGACCAGCTCGGAGGCGACCCGGCGGACGACCGCGTAGGCCGCCTCGGCGACGGAGGAGCCGAGGCTGACCCGGGCCACGCCGAGCTCGGACAGCTCGGCGACGGTCGGGGCGCCGGGGCCGGCGAGGATGTTGACGGGGGCGGGGATGCCCTCGGTCAGCGCGGCGACGGTCTCCGCGTCGGTGACGCCGGGCACGAAGATGCCGGTGGCGCCAGCGTCGAGGTAGGCGCGGGCGCGGTCCAGCGTCTCCTTGACGCGGGTCTCCTCCGTCCCGACGGCGCGCAGGTAGGTGTCGATGCGCGCGTTGATGTAGAGCGGGACGCCGGCCTCGTCGGCCGCGGCGCGGGCGGCGGCGATCCGCTCGGCCTGCTCCTCCACCGGCCGCAGGCCGGGGGTTCCGTCCGAGGACGCGTCCTCGATGTTGACGCCGACGGCGCCGGCGGCGATGACCTGGGCAATGGTGTCGGCGACGTCGGCAGGGGTGGCGCCGAAGCCGCTCTCGATGTCGGCGGACACCGGAATGGAAACGGCGTCCACCACCCGACGGATCAGTGCGACGGCCTGGTCGCGGTCGAGGTGGTTGCCGTCCGCGGCCCCCAGACCCCAGGCGACGCCGGCACTGGTGGTGGCGACGGCCTTGGCGCCGGCGGCCTCGACGAGGCGGGCGCTGGCGGCGTCCCAGGCGTTGGCCAGGGCCAGCGGGGCGGCGGAGTCGTGGAGGGAACGGAACAGCTGAGCGTTGTGGTGCTGTGCAGTCATGTCGGGCATTAGACCAGCGCCGACGGACGGTTCGCCGGCAGATTTGCGACACTGCCGTCCCAGTTGTCCGGGGGTTCCGCCCAAGGACGAGAACATGACGTTCCGTCCGAATGCCGCCTCTGCGCAACAGGCGGGATTCCGCGCGTGCAAACGCTGCCGGCCGGACGCGAGCCCCCCGGCGATCCCATCCGACCCCTCCGTCCGCCCTGCATCTGACCCCGGGCGTGATCCTGCTGCCGCAATCGCCCTGTACGCAACGGAGAATCGGGCGGGTGACCCTGTCGGGTCTACTCGCCGGGCGGGCGGAGGACGGCGATCTCCGGGCCGAAGGCGACCACCAGGCGGCCGTCGGGTGCTGCGGCGAGGGCGTGGACGGGGAACGGGAACAGCAGGTCGGCGGCGGTGCCGCGGCCGGTCGCAGGGTCGAGGAGGTGCAGTTCCCGGTCGTGGCCGATCGCGGCGGCATGCGGGCTGCCGTCGGCCGCGGGCAGGAGGGCGACCGCGCCCGAGGCGGCGCCGGGGGCGGGGATGCCGACGGTCTGTTCCCCGGTGGTGAGGTCCCACAGGCGGAGTGTTCCGTCCCGTCCGGTGCTCGCTGCGGTGGGCGTGCCGTCGACGGTCGTGGTGGTCAGTGCCGTCACCCAGTCGGTGTGGCCGGTCAGCGGTTCGCCGATCTGGTGGCCGGTGGTGAGGTCCCAGCGGCGAACCGTCCTGTCCCAGCTGCCGGTCACCGCGACGGGCCGCCCGTCCAGCACCGCGGTGGTGACGGCCGTGACGCGGCCGGTGTGGCCGGTGAGGGGCTCCCGCAGCTGTGTTCCGGTCGTCAGGTACCAGACGCCGGTGGTGCGGTCGCTGCCCGCGGTGAGCAGCACCGGCAGGCCGTCGAGCACGGCCGTGGCCAGGTCCAGGACCCTGCCGTGGCCGGTCGGGAAGGGGCGGTGCAGCTCCTCGCCGGTGGCCGGGTCGAGGGTGTGCACGGTGCCGTCCGGGGCGGCGCACACGGCGACCGTCCGGCTGCCGACCAGGGCGGTCGTCAGGACGGCGGTGTCGGTCTGCAGCGGGTCTGCCGCCTGACGGCCGGTGGCCAGGTCCCAGGTGCGCACGGTGCGGTCGGTGCCCGCGGTGAGGGCGACGGGCCGGCCGTCCAGTGCGGCGACGGCGAGCCCCCGGACGGCGCCGCTGTGCCCGGTGCGGTGGGCGCCGCCCGTCTGCGGCGCGGTGAGGTCCCAGGCGCGGACGGTGTGGTCGGCGCCCGCGGTGACGGCCACGGGGCGCCCGTCCAGGACGGTGGCGGCGACGTCCCAGACCTGCCCGCTGTGGCCGGTCAGCGGTTCCCCGTACGGCTGCCGGGCGGTGACGTCCCACACCCGGACGGTGCGGTCCGGGGCGGTGGTGGCCGCCAGCACCGTCGGCCCGGCGGACGCGGTGGCCACCGCGCGTACGGGGCCGGTGTGGCCGGTGAGCGGCGGGCCCAGGGGGTGCCCGTCCCCGGTGTCGCGCACCGTGAGGCCCCCGTCCTTCTCGCCGGTGAGGACGACCGTCCGCCCCGCCAGGTCGAAGGGCGGGGACACGGCCGGCGATCCGTCCGCCGGCGCGGCGCCGCTCCGGCCGGTGAGCGGGCCCCAGGGAACGTCCCCGCTGCCCGGGCCGAGAACGAGTTCCTGCAGGCGTTCCCCCGCGGGGGTGCTCCGCAGCACGCGTATGCCGCCGACGTCCTGCCGGCCCGCCGTCAGGTCCCAGAGGTGCAGCCGCCCGTCGGCCGTCGCGGCGAGCGCGACCCGACTCGTCCCCAGGTACACGTCCCAGGTGCCGCGCACGGAGGTGCCGTGGCGGCCGTCGGCCAACTCGCCGAGGAACTCCGGTTCGTCCTGGTCGACGAGCGTCACGGCGACGGCCCGCCCGTGGACGACGGTCAGGGCCGTGGCGGCTCCCGACAGCAGCCCGTCCGCCTCCGGTGCGGGGCCCTCGAGCGGCTCGCCGCTGCTCAGGTCCCACGTCTGCGGCGCCCCGCCGTCCCGGGCGGTCACGGCGTAGGCCCGGCCGCGGCCGTACTCGCCTGCCTCGACCACCTCCAGGGTCTCGCCGAGTTCGCGGCCGGTGGCGAGGTCCCAGACCTGCACCGGGCAGCCTGCGGCGCCGGTGACGGCGACCCGGCGGCCGTCGAGGTCGCCGAGTTCGACGATCGAGGGGTACGTGCCGAGCCGGGCGCCGGTGGCCGTGTCCCACACCTGCAGCGTCCGGGCCGCGTCCATGGTCAGCACCACCGGGTGCCCGGCGAGCGTGGTTGTCTCCACCGCGCTGACGAGTTCGCCGGCCGGCTGTCCGGTCTCCAGGTCCCGGGCCCGTACCACGCCGTCGGTGTCCAGGGTCAGCGCGAGGACGCGCCCGTCGGCCTCGACCGTGGCGATCGACAGCACCTCGGCCGTCAGCGAGGACAGCGGGTCGACGTCGCCCGCCGCCCACTCGTGGAGCCGGTCGCCGGTGGCCACGTCCCAGACCCGTACGGTGGTGTCCCGGCTCGCGGAGACGGCCACCGGCCGCCCGCCGACGACCGCCGCGGCCACCGCCGTCACGGGCCCGTCGTGGCCGGTGAAGGTGCGCAGCAGCCGGGTGTCGGCGCCGGCGCCGCTCGCCCACTCCACGCTCCACTGCGCGGCCGGCTGCCCCGGCACCGCGGTGTCCCGGAGCCGGGCGGACAGCTCCATGTCGCCGGCCCGGGCCGCGTCCAGGGCCAGCAGCTGCCGCCGCTGCACCGGCGCGGCCGCCCGGTGCACGTCCGCCGACGCCCGGTACACGGCCGCCGCCAGGCGGGCCCGCGGGTCGGCGGCCGCCTCCAGCAGTTGCCCGACCTGTGCCGGATCGCCGTTCACCAGCAGCCCCGGGTCCGTCCACCACGCGCCCGCCCCCGAAGGGCCGGTACCCGCGCCGTTCTCACGCTGATCGTCGCTCACAACCGGCACCGTAGACGCACCCACCCACATCCGGGCGACCGTGGCCGGGCCGATGACGGCCTACCGGTACCAATCGTCGCCGCTTTCGGCGAGTGACCGCCCCAGGTAGTCCATCAGGTCCCGTGCCACCCACCGGCGGCTGTCGGTCTCGTGCTCCCAGACGAAGACGTCCGGGCGCCGGGGCGTCTGTACGAACGCGAACTGGTCCCCGCCCCCGTTGTCCCCGAAGAAGAGCAGGGCGTCGAAGGACATGTACAGCTCGGCGAAGGAGCCGTCGGAGCGGAAGAGAAGGTTCTGCTCGACGATCTGCTCGACGGGCCAGACGGTGTCCACCGCGCTCCGCCCGACGATTCCGTTGCTCTCCAGGAGCAGCTGCCTCAGCTCGGCAGGCAGCCCGCGGCCGAGACGGTGCTCTGCATCAGCGAGGGCCACCACCTGCGCGGGCCTGCAGAACTCCGCCCCGGGAAAAGCACCAAGAGCCGCTTCTCTCCACATGGCCCGAAGACTACCCAGCGGCCGAACCACCCTTGGCGCACCCCTCCCCCAGGGTGGCCCACGCGCCCCGTAGGGTTGCCGACCGTGGAACTGATGACCAGGGCACTGATCGCGCTCGGCAGCGGCGCGGCGTGGGGCACGGTGGTGAGCTGTGCCTGGGCCCTCCGGCACAAGGGCGGCGACGCCGAGCCCGCAGACCGGCCGGCGCCGCGCCCGGCACGTGTGCCGTACCCGGAGCGCGGCGAGTGGGACAGGCTCGCCTACTGGGACCCGATGCCGACCCTTGCGGAACTCACGGCTTCGATCGGCGATGCGACCTGGGAGCAGCGCAGTTGGCTGAACGCGCCGGGGCCGTTCTACTGCGGTGAGACGGACACCGGGCTCAACGGCCCCTTCCACCTGCCCGAGCACATCCTGAGCGACGACGAGGGCTACGAGTTCGTCTACCGGCAGCCCGCCGACCCGCGCGAGGTGGACGCCTTGGTCGGTGTCGCGTACAACGAGCCGCTGGGCGGCTACGCCTCGGACGGCGACCAGCACTGGACCCCCGAGAGCGTACGGGCGTGGTGGGCCGACCGCGGCCGGGTCCTCGACTGGCTGGCCACCGAACTCGAGCACCCGGAGGACAGCCACAACGAGGAGGAACCTCTGCGCGCCTACGCCGCCCGGTTGCAGGACGGGACGGTGGAGGACTACCTGCGGGGCTACCTGTTCTGGCTGATCGAGGGCCGCGAGCCCCTGCTCGGCGAGGCCCTGCCCGACCTCGCCGGGGACGGCACCGAGGACGACCGCCACAGGCCCGACCCGGTCGGTGCCCTCCGAGCGCCGGACCGCCCCGCCGGCTGAGGAGGCGGGGCACCGGACGGGCGTCAGCCGTTCGGGTTGAGGATCTCGGCCGGCGGCGGGGCCTGGACGGCGGCGGCCCGACCGTAGTCGCTGTACCGGACCGCGGTGGAGCCGTCGCGCTGGGTCGGAAGGTCGACCGCCATCTTCAGCACTTCGCCGCCGGGCCCGATCCAGAAGTCCGCCGCCACCGTGGCGCCGCGCAGTTCCAGCGCGAGCTGTACCGCGTCCCGCCGGGCGGCCGGCAGGTCGTCACCAATGGCCGAGACGAACGCGGAATTCTCCACGGTGCTGCGGTAGTGCACGGCGGGGGCGCCGTCGACCTTCTCGTCGCCCTTGCGGACGACGCTGCCCAGACGGCCGTGGACGTCGAGTTGGAACAGCGGGTCAATCACCCAGAACACGGCGATCTGCGCGGCTCCGCGGTCCGCCGGACCCGACTCCTCCTCAGAGGCCGCGCCGAGTGGGACTCTGGCCCAGCCGCTCCCGCTCTGCCCGACGTAGAAGGCCCGGTCGACCATCCGCATCGCGAACTGCGCGTCGTCGTAGTCCCGCTTCCTGACCAGTTCGGCCGTGCGGGACTGCTCCCAGTGGAAGACTCCCGTGCTGCTCCAGGGTGCCTCGTCCGCTACTGATAGACGGACGCTGCCCGCCTTACGCACCGCGGCGGAGGCTGTCAGGAGAGTGTCCCGGTACTCGGTCGACGGTGTGGCTGACGCGGCGGCACCACCGGCCCCCTCGCCCGCACCCCGGTCCCCCCATCCCAGGCCTATCGTCGCAGCCACCAGGATCGCTGTCGCTCCGAGCAGCGCGGACCAGTGCCGTGCTCTCACCGAACCCCCTTGATCATCTTGTCAGGCGCAGGGGAGCGTACCAGCGGCTGTCGAGCGGGCCCACCGAGTTGTTCCGGTCGGCTGGAGGGGGAGCCCGGCCCGGAGCGCCGGCGGACTGCTACCACTTGCTCCAGGGGATGTTCCAGCCGCTGTACCCGTTGGACGGTTCGACGTCCGGGCCGACCGAGTTCTTGATGGTGACGACGTCACCGACCATCGAGTCGGCGTAGAACTTCCCGGCCGGGGTGTTCTCGGCACCGTTGTCGCCCTCGGCGTCCTGCAGGCCGACGCAGCCGTGGCTGACGTTCTGGCGCCCGAAGACGCTCGCGTCCGACCAGTTGTTGCCGTGGACGTACGTGCCGGAGACGGTCAGGCGCAGCGAGTGCGGGACGCGGTGCTTGTAGGCCTTGCCCTCCAGGCCGGGGACGGTGGAGGAGTCCATGAGCGCCGAGCCCTCCCTCGCCATGACGACCATGATGCCGTTGTAGGCGTTCCAGGACTTGGGGCTGCTGGCCCCGGTGCTGATGGGGATGGTCTCGACGACACGGCCGTCCTTCTCCACGGTCATCCGGTGGGAGGCGGCGTCGACGGTGCTGCGCTTGTCGCGGCCGACGGTGAAGGTCTGGTCGCTGTCGATGCCCCCGTACACGCCCGGTGCGACCTCGACGCTCTTCAGGCGGTAGTGGACGGCGACCTTGCTGCCCGCCTTCCAGTAGGTCGCGGGGCGGAAGTCGACCCAGCGGTTGCTGAACCAGTGGCCCTTGACCTGGACGCCGTCCGAGGTCTCGAAGGTGACGGCCTTCTCCACCGCGGCCCTGTCCTTGACGTCGGCGTCGAACTTCAGGCGGACGATCATACCGACGCCGTAGGTGTCCCCGGACTTGATGTTGTCCTCGGGGCCGGCGTTCTCGGCGGGGGTCAGCGTGGCGAAGCTGCTCTCCGTGGCGGACGCCGCGCCCTTGCTGTCCGCGGCCTCGGCGTGCACGGTGTAGCGGCTGGAGACCGCGAGGCCGCCCGTCGGCGTCCAGGTGGTGTCGTCCGCCGCGAGCGTGCCGGGCACCTCCTTGCCGGCCTGGTCGGTGACCTTGACCTTCGTCAGCTTCCCCTGGGCGACCGAGACTTTGAGCCCGGCGGCCGGCTTGACGTCCTTGGCGCCGTTCACCGGCTCGACGCTGATGCGGGCGGCCGACGCGGCGTTCGCCGTGGTCGCTCCTCCCCGGGCTTCGCCGCCCGTGTCCCCGGAGCCGCTGCTGCCGGTGCAGGCCGCGGTGCAGAGCAGCACTCCTCCTGCCGTCCCTGCCGCAATCGCCCTGCCCATTCTGTTCATTCGTCCCCCTCGACGGTCTTCTCTCGGTTCACGCACGAGTGACCGCACGGGTTGCACGGGATCGCGGGATAATCGGTTGCCCGTCGACGATGGTGGTGGATGCAATCCGATGCATGAATACGTCACCATCGGCACCTGGAACCGGAAGACGGACCGACGGAACGGATCGCGCGCCTCGCCCCGGCGCAGTCCCACGGCTGGCGCATCTACGCGGGCTTCCTCCTCGACACGGGCCACCGCCGGATCGCCGTGGCGGCCGAGCCGAGCGTCTACTGGGCGGCCGGTGCCCGCATCCTGCGGGACCACCTCGTACCGCACGGCGGTAGCGTCACCGAGCTCGACGCGCGCGCCCTCACCCCCACGGCCGTGTGCGACGAACTCGCCGACAAGCGCGCGACGGCCCTCCTCCTCCTGGTCGGCCACCCGGAACCGGCGGTGTCGGTCGTCAAGGCCGTCCGCCGCGACCGGCGCCTCGCCGGGATCATGATCGGCGCTCCGGCCGGGCAGCCGGAGTTCGCCGAGTGGGCGGCGCTGCTGGGCGGCGACGGCGCCGCGGTCCCGTTCCTGCGCTACCTGCCCGAGCGCCTCGGCCCGCTCGGTGCACGGGTCGGGGCGGCCCTCCGCGAGCGGCTGGCCGAAGCGCCCTCCTTCGTCGCCTTCGAGGGCTACGACACGGTCGCCGTCCTCGCCGAGGTACTGCGTTCGCACGGCGCGGACCGGGCGCGCACGGGCGGGTTCTGGCCGCAGGTGGCGGTCGAGGGCACCCGCGGGCAGATCCGGTTCTCCCGGACGCCGGGCATCGGTGTGTGGCAGTGGGCCTGGCCGCCGGTCCAGGTCGTCGACCGGGATCCGGTGGAACCCGCCCGCTTCCGGGTCCTCCGCACCGGCTGAGGGTGCACGGCGGCCCGCCGGTCGGAGCGGTTCGCGGACGGCCCTCCACTCCGGGTGAAGCAGGAATCGGATGCGGTTGTACGCGGCGTGGAGGTCGCCGCTGCGGTCCTCGACCATCGCGGTGGTGCCCTTCTCCTTCTTGAAGGGCCTGCCGTCGGCGCCGTTGACCGCGATCATGCCCAGCGCCCGGAGGCGGGTCAGCGCCGGGGAGGCACCGATCACGTCGACGGTGGCGCCGCCCGGGAACGGGGCCGGGCCCGCCGCGGTGCCGCTACTCCTCGCCGGAGAACCGCCCCCAGGCCGACTGCCGGGTGATGCCGAGGGATTCGCCGATCCGCGCCCAGGTGACGCCGCGCCGCCGCAGTTCCTGCACCCACGCCCTGAGGTTGTCCTCGACCTGGTCGGCGACGGCGGCGATCCGCGGGAGGCGGGCGAGCATCTCCTCGTCCGTCATCGAGCCCCACGTCGGCATCTGCAGGTCGACCGGCCCGCCGCGGTACTCGGCGACGATCGACGCGGCGAGGTCGACGCACTGGTTGCAGATGTGCACCCCCGGCCCGGAGACCAGCTTGTCCACCTCGGCGTCGGACTTGCCGCAGAAGGAGCACTGCAGGGGGTCGTGCTCGGCCGTGCCAGCAGGCATGTCGCATCCTTTGTCAGGTCGTTCCTGACGTGAGGATAGGCTTGTCAGGGAAAGCCTGACAAGCCTCCCTGTGCGACGTCCGGTCAGCCCGCCTCCGACTGCACGTCCTCCGCGCGCCCGATCCGGCGGGCGTTGCTCGTTCCGCAGTCCAGGCACACCACCAGGCTGCGCAGCCCGCCGTCGGGCTGCCGCCAGACCGGGCCGGCCACGTTCGACTGCTGCTCACCGCAGAACGGGCAGTCCGCCTCGCCACCGGTGAGGCGCCGCATCCTCCGGAACTCCCCGCCGACCCGGTGCTGCACGCCCAGCCACGCACACGCGCCGCACTCCCACCACAGCTCCGGTCTCGGCCGCGGCCCGGACACACCCCAGCGGTTCCGCCGGAACTCGACCCGTCGGGCAGTCAGCATCTCCCCGCACTGGGGGCATTCAGGGTTCACAGCACGTCCCTTCCCCACCGCCCCGCGCCCGAGTCCCCCGCAGCCGTCCCGATGCGCACAAGTTGTCCGGTCGCCACTACCGGTGGCGTCCTGCGGGCGGGTAAGGGTTCGGCACGGCACCGGCAGGAGGCCGCCAGGGGAGCGAACCGGACAGCGCGCCCGCAGCCGTACCGAGCAGGGCTGCCCACAGCACCCGGCCGGAGGCCTCCGACCAGGTGACGACCGAACCGTGGAACCACATCAGGTAGGGCACCAGGCCGACGGCGCCGAAGACCGCGCCGAGCAGCCAGGCATCCGGGCGCGGACGGCTGCCGACGCCGGGGGTGCGCCAGACCAGTACGGTCAGCGGCAGCAGCCACAGCGAGAGCACGCTCACCGGCAGCCACCCGGGCAGCACGGCGAACACGCGTCCGCCGGTCAGCCGTCCGGCGCAGTGGACCCACGCCAGGCACAGGAGTTGGCACAGTGCCCAGCCGACGGCGAGCCGCCGCCGACCGTCCGCCGGTGCGGTACGCAGTCGGCGCATGCCGATCGCCGCGAGGGCCGTCGCCCAGCCGGCCGCGACCGCGACAGGTACGCCCCTGAGCCAGGACCCGGTCTCCCAGGGCGGCTCCGGGAGCATCTCCGGCCGGAACACCGGGTACGGGCGCCGCGCCCAGGTGCCGTCGGTGTCGCGGAGGAAGAGCCCCTGGTGGGGGTAGTGCGCGAGCACCCGGAGGCCGTCCGCCGTTTCGACGACCAGCACCTGCCCGGGCGTCGTGGACCCCGACGCGGTCGGCTGCGCGCCCGCCTCCCCGGACGCCCAGGCGGCCTGCGACGACGGGACCGTCGAGGGGAGCCCCGGGGAAGAAGCCGTCGGGAGTCCGTGTGCTCCCGTGTGCCGGTTCGTGCGGGGGTCGAACACCGGCTGCCAGGTGAGGCCGCCGTCCCGGCTGCCCTCGATCGGCAGTCTCTCGTCGGTCACGCGGTAGCAGATCCGCGGGTCCGCGGCCGAACAGCCCGTCGTGGGCGCGCTCTTGCCCGAATGCCGCACGGCGGAGTCCTGCGGCTCGTGTTCCACCAGCGTCCAGGTCTTCCCGCCGTCCGCGCTGGTCCACCGGTCGTCGCTGGTGACCAGGACGGGCCGCCCGTCCACGCTCACCAGTTCGTACCAGGTGTCCGCCATCGAGGTGGCCGCCATGGCCGCCACCGCCAGCGGCACCGCCAGTACGGCCGCCGCCCGGCGCCCCCGGCCGGGGAGGTCGCGCCGGGTCCACAGCCACCGGCTCAACCCCAGCAGCGGCAGCGCCACCAGGTCGGCGGGGTCGCCGACGATGCGGCTCGGCACACCGCTCGACGACCACACCAGGGAGGCGATCTCGCCGCCCACCGGGCCCGACTTGGCGAGCGCGAAGGCGACCGCCGTGCCACCCAGGCCCACCCGGGCCGGCCAGTCGCCGCGCAGCCGCAAGGCCGGCACCAGCAGCAGCGCGAGCACCGGCGGCGCGACCAGCATCCAGGCCAGGTCGCTCAGCTTGCCGGTCACGGCACCCGGCCAGAGCCGTTTGCCCACATGGTCGTTGAACGCCAGCACCAGCACCGCGGCCAGCGTCCCCGGATGCCCCGCCCACCGCAGGACCGCCCGGATCGCGGCCCACTCCCCCGCACTCCGCATACCGTCGAGTGTTGCGCGCGCCGGTCACACCGGCGACACACCGAGATCACGGGCCGGGCCGGCCCCGTGGACCGCAGCGGCGGAGGGGCGAATTGGCCCAAGATCCTGCTGCCCGAATGCCCCATGCGGGCGGTCCTTTCCGGCACTAGGGTAACGATCATGACGACGCATCAGAACCTCGCCGACACCGCACCCGACACCGAGGCCGCCCGCCCCGTCCTCACCCGCTGCGCCGAGGCGGAGACCTGCGCCGACCCGAGCAGCGTGATGACCCTGCTCGCCGATTCGGCCGGCACCCAGGGCGCGTTCACGAGCTACCGCTCCACCTTCGCGCGGGGAGCGGCCGGCGCCCCGGCCCACTTCCACACCCGGGCGTGGGAGCTCTTCTTCGTGATCGGCGGCTCCCTCCAGGTCCTGGTCGGCGAGGAGGTGAAGGTGCTCGGCACCGGAGACTTCCTGGCCGTCCCGCCGCACACCCCGCACGCCTTCGCCGCCGCACCCGGCTCCGAGGCCGACGTGCTGTTCGTCTTCACGCCCGGCATGGAGCGCTTCGACTACCTGCGGCTGCTCGGCCGCGTGATGCGCGGCGAGGCCGACCCGGCCGAGATCGCGGCCTCCTCCGAGCAGTTCGACAACCACTACGTCGACAGCCCGGTCTGGCGCGCGGCCCTGGAGCGCTCGGCGTGATCGGCCCCGACACCCGGCTCCGGCTGGCCCGCCCCTCGCTCGACCTCGCGGCGGCGGAGCGCTTCTACGTCGACGGGCTGGGGCTCGAGGTGCTGTGGCGCACCGCCGAACGAGTGCCCGGCGAGCACGACCTGCTGATGGTCGGCCCACCGGGCGCCGCCTGGCACCTCGAACTCACCCACGACCCCGAACGCCCGCTCCGCCCCACCCCGACCGTCGACGACCTCCTCGTCCTCTACCTGGGCACCCCCGTCGACCCCGCCCTGGTCGAACGGCTCACCACGCACGGCGGCACCCGAGTCCCGGCCCACAACCCGTACTGGGACGAACACGGCGTCACCGTCACCGACCCCGACGGCTACCGCCTCGTTCTGTGCACCCGCACCTGGAACACCTGACACCCCGATCCGCGGCTTGGACGTTGGCTCACGTGGTGACCTTGCTCGTTGCAGCCGACGGCAGGCTGTTACGGGGGGCGGTCGTGGCGTGCCAGTCGTTGCTCGTCCGGAGGAACTGGCGGTAGCTCGGCGGGAGGCCGGTACCGAGCCGCTGCTCCAGCCGCACGATCTCCGCGGCATCGGCACCTCGGCCGCCCAGCCAGCGGGTCTCCCGCATCGCGGACGGGAACGGCTCGGGCGACTCCTGCTCGTGCAGGACCGGGTCGAGCCAGTCGTCGCTCCACCGCTGCAGCAGCTCACGCCACGGGTACGAGGGTTGGGGCCGCCGGTCGTTCCGATCGGTCACGGCCGAAGGCTACGCGGCCTGTCGGACAACGACCGCTGAAACCCCGCCGCGCCAGGGAACTCCGTCCGTCCGGCGGGAAGTTGGTTCACCGGGGCCCGGGCACCGACCGGGGTGGTGCCGGGGAGGCGGAAGGAGGAGCGATGGCGGGGGCATTGGGCCGGGCGGGCAAGCGTTTGAGGTCGGCGGCGAGCCGGGCGGGCCCGTGCTTGGTCTGCCGGCGCAGTGCCTCGATCAAGTCCGCGACGGGCTCGAGGGTTCGGCCTGGGCTGGTGAAGGGGCGGGAGGAGCGGTCAAGCAGTCCGATCCCGCCGTGCATGCGCCAGCGCGCGTACCACTTGGCCGGACAGCGTCGCGATATGCCGGCCTCGGCCGCGACGTGCGCGATCGGCCGTCCAGCATCGATCCGTAGGCACGATCGCAGTCTGCCCTCGGGGTCAGTGGTGCGTTGCGGTGCCCTGTCATGGCCCCTCTTCAGTCTGCCCGGCGCAGCGCGATGACGTTGTCGGTGACGGTTGCGGTCTGGCCGTGGGATCCGGTGGCGGTCCGCTGGGGTGCGTGGCAGCGCTCGATGTGCCAGCCGTCGCCGAGTTGGAGCGAGGAGAGAACGTCTTCGGGAGTGGGGAAGTCGATGTGCTGGCCGGCTTGCCAGGACCAGGGCGCTATGGAGGCGTGTTCGACCAGGAGGAACAGGCCGCCCGGGGCGACTGACTGGGTGGCTCGGCGCAGGACCCGGGTGCGGGGGATGTCGATGGGGGTGTGGAAGTAGACGGCGCTGACCAGGTCGAATTCACCTTCGGGGAAGCTGCGCGTGAGGTCGTGCCGTTCCGGGTGGACCCGCTGGGCCACACCGCTGGCGCCAGCTGTTGCGGCGACGCGGTCGAGGGCGGTCGCCGAGACGTCCACGGGAGTGACGTCCCAGCCGCAGCCGGCGAGCCAGATCGCGTCGCCGCCGTGCCCGCAGCCCAGGTCGAGTGCCGTACCAGATGTGGGCGCGAGAGCAGTGACGAGGTCGGCCAGGACGGCGTTGGGCTTGGTGCCCCACTTTGCATTCATGTGGGAGTAGTGGTTCTCCCAGAACGTGGCGGAGTCGGTCGTGGAGGTCATGGCGGGTCTTCCTTCGCTTGGAGGAGGGGGTTCAGTAGTCCGGTCGCCTTTCGGCGACACCCAGTGATCTTGTAAATCGATGGCGGTAGAGCCTTGTTGACCTTGGATGCCATCGACTTACGAATCAGGCGGTGGCGGTGTTCCGGTGGGAGCGGATCAGACAGGTCACGGCGGTGAGGGCGAGGACGAACAGGACGGCGCTGGCGGCGAACGCGACGCGGTAGCCGTGCACGTAGCTCGACAGTCGGGCCGCGGTGGTGTGAGCGGTGCCGAGATCGGCGACGGCGGCCAGGTAGAACGTGTTGAGCAGGGCCGGGCCGAGGGCCGCGCCGACCTGCTGGCTGGTGTTCAGTGCGGCGCTGGCCACGCCCGCGTCGCCGGGGGCGATGCCGGACAGGGCGATGTTGGGACCGGAGAGGTGGAACAGGCCCACGCCGACGCCGACCAGGAGCTGGGTCGGCAGCACCGCGGTGACGTAGCCGGAGGCGGGGTCGAGGCGGGTAAGCCAGAGCAGGCCCGCGATGGCCAGCGGAATGCCGCCCGTCATCAGCACCTTGGGGCCGAACCGGCCAACCAGCGGCGGGGCCAGCGTGGTGGTGGTGATTACGCCGATGCTGAAGGGGAGGAAGGCGAAGCCGGTGAGCAGGGGTGTGTAGCCGAGGTTGACCTGCAGGAAGTACGTCATAAACAGGTTCATGCCGAACATTCCGGCCCCGATCAACAGATAGGCCAGGTAGACGCCGGCCCGGTTGCGGTCGATCACCACGCGCAGCGGCAGCAGCGGGTGTGCGGTACGCCGCTCCACCGCGACGAAGGCGGTGAGCAGGAGGACGGCGGTGGCAAGCAGGGCGATAGTGGCGGGCGCCGACCATCCCGCGCCTTCGGACGCCTGCGTGAATCCGTGGACGAGGGCGACGAGGCCGCCGGTGGCCAGCAGGGCGCCGGGAACGTCATAGCGACGGGTGCCCGCGGCACGGCTTTCGCGGACGACGTACCGGGCGGCGAGGGCGGTGGCGAGGGCGATGGGGACATTGATGTACATGCACCAGATCCAGCCTGCGTACTCGGTCAGGGTGCCCCCGAGGAGCAGGCCGACCGCGCCGCCGGCGCCCTGGAAGGCGCCGTAGATCCCGAACGCCTTGCTGCGCTCCCCGGAGTCGGTGAAGGCGACGGTGATCAGGGAGAGAGCCGCCGGGGCGAACAGGGCGGCGAAGGCGCCCTGCAGGGCGCGGCCGGCGAACAGCGTGATCGGTTCGGGGGTCATGCCGCCGAGCGCGGAGGCGGCGGCGAAGCCGAGCAGGCCGATGGTCAGGGCCCGCTTGCGGCCGATGAAGTCGGCTATGCGCCCGCCGAGCAGCAGGAGTCCGCCGAAGGCCGGGGCGTAGGCGGTGATCATCCACTGCCGGTTCGCGTCGGTCATACCCAAATCGCTCTGTGCGTGCGGCAGCGCGATGTTCACGATGGACACATCCAGCACGACCATGAGCGTCGCCACGGAGCTCACGACCAGCGCGAGCCAGCGCTTCGGGTCCAGAGCCGGAGCCGTGAGGCTCGCGGTGTCGGCGTTCGTCGTCTTCACGGACCAGTCCTCGTCCAGGCGATAGGGGCAGGTCAGGGGCCGTATGGCCGCCTCACCGAGATCACAGTGCGCCCCCGCGTGCCAGACTTGCAAAGACTCATGCTGTTTCGGCAACCTGGTGGGCATGGGCATCGCGAAGAAGGACGTACTGGATGCGGTAGGGCCCCGGCTGCGGGAACTGCGGCGGCGCCGCCAGATGACGCTGGCCGAGCTCGCCGAGCGGACCGAGATCAACGAGAGCACGCTCTCCCGCCTGGAAGGCGGCAGCCGCAAGCCGACACTGGAGCTGCTGCTGCCGCTGGCCGAGGTCTACGCAGTGCCGCTCGACCAGCTCGTGGGCGCCCCGCGCACCGGGGACCCGCGCATCCACCTGCGCCCCGTGACCCGCAACGGCATGACGTACGTGCCGCTCAGCGAGCCCGGCGGCGTCCAGGCGCACAAGCTGCTCATCCCGCCCAGGCCCGACACCGAGCCCGAGCTGAAGACCCACGAGGGATTCGAGTGGCTCTACGTGCTCGCGGGCCGGCTGCGCCTGCTCCTCGGTGACCAGAGCCTGGTCCTCAAGCCTGGTGAGGCCGCCGAGTTCGACACCCACGTACCGCACTGGCTCGGCCCCGACGACGACCGGGTCGTCGAACTCCTCGTCCTGTTCGGACGTCAGGGCGAACGCGCCCACCTCAAGGCCCGCACCTCCTGACACCGATCCCCTGGCCGGCAGCGCAGCCCGCACCGGCCAGGGGAGAAGGCCGCGCCGGTCAGAAGTCCAGGCCGTGCACCCGCGTACCCAGCACCCGCCGCGCCACCTCGGCCTCCATCGCGGCGCCGAACACCTCCGCCCCCACCGTGCGCGCCGCACCGGCCGCCCGGGCGTCGGCCAGGAGCAGATCCATGTTGATGGCCGCCGCCGCGGTGACCCCCGCCGCAGCAACGGCCGGGACTCCGGCCAGCACATCACTGACGTTGCCCGCCGCCCACACCCCCGCCACCCCGGTGAACCCGGAC
Source organism: Kitasatospora sp. NPDC051914 (assembly GCF_040680995.1). NCBI lineage: Bacteria > Bacillati > Actinomycetota > Actinomycetes > Kitasatosporales > Streptomycetaceae > Kitasatospora > Kitasatospora sp. NPDC051914. The sequence continues at coordinate 241,584 of NZ_JBFAXX010000001.1, read as the reverse complement.
GCATCCACGGCCAGTTGCTCACCCAGCCCCATGGGGTGCTCCCGCACCGTCAGCCCGAGCCCGTCCAGGAAGCCGGCGCGCGCCACGAACCGCGGGGCCACCACCAGTTCCTGCACCGGCACCACGGTGCCCGACGCCAGCCGCACCCCCGCCAGCCGGTCCTCCTCATCGACCTCCAGAGCCGTGACCTCACCGTCCACGACGGCAACCCCCAGGCCCGCAAGCTGCTCCCACTGCTCGTCACTCAGCTCCAGGCCGCTGTGCCGGAACAAGGTGACGTCCTCGGACATCTGACGGAACAGCAGCGCCTGGTGGAATTTGCCCAGCACGCCGATCGCCCGATCGCGGATCTCCCAGCCATGGCAGTACACGCAGTGCAGCACGTCCCGGCCCCACCGCTCGGCCAGCCCCGGCACCTCGGGCAACACATCGACCAGGCCCGTGGTCACCAAAACCCTCCGGGCCCGAACCCGCTGCCAGTCATCGGTGACGACCGAGAACCCCTCACCGTCACGGTGCACCTGCGACACCCGTCCCGAGACGACCCGGCCGCCGTATGAAGCGACCTCCTCGCGCCCCAGCCGCAGCAGCTCCAACGGGGAAATGCCCTCCCGGCCGAGCACCCCGTGGGCCCCAACCTTCACCGCCGGGGCATTACGAGGCTCACCGGCATCGATCACCAGCACCGACCGGCGCACCCGGGCCAGGTTCAAAGCAGCGGACAGGCCGGCCGCCCCGCCTCCGACCACGACGACGTCCCAGGTCTGCTCGCCAGCTCGCATCGGCTTGAAGTCGCTCATGTCCCCACCATGCGGACAAGGTCACGCACTCGGCAAAGAACCATGCCGTTTCGGCATGACCAGGTAGCTCCACGCTGCCCGGCCGATGCTGGAACCAACCTCACGAGACGACACACCTAGGGTTGTCGCATGACGACGACACTCCCGGGCGGGGAACGCCTGCTGTACGGCTGCATGGGGCTGGGCGGTGACTGGGACTCCGAGAAGTACGGCTCGCAGGACGTCGCCGCTGCGGAGGCGGCGGTCGAGGCGGCGCTGGACGCCGGCATCACGGTGTTCGACCACGCGGACATCTATCGGCGCGGGAAGGCGGAGGCCGTCTTCGGTGAGGTCCTGTCCCGGGCACCCGGACTGCGCGAGCGGATCACCGTCCAGACCAAGTGCGGCATCCGGCTCGCCGACGGTGACCGGCCCGGCATCTACGACCTGCGCGGCAGCAGCATCCTGCAGCGGGTCGAGGAGAGCCTCACCCGGCTGCGCACCGACGTCCTCGACACCCTGCTGCTGCACCGTCCCGACCCGCTGGCCGACCCGGCGGAGGTCGCCGAGGCGCTGATGTCGCTGCACCGACAGGGACTCGTGCGGGCGTTCGGCGTGTCGAACATGAGCGCCGCACAGATCGAGGAGCTGCAGGCGCACCTGGACGTGCCCCTGGTGGCGAACCAGCTGGAGATGAGCCTGGCGCGCCGGGACTGGCTCGAGGCCGGGGTGCTGGTGAACACGGCCGCGGCGGCCGGCAACGGCTTCCCGTTCGGGACGGTCGAACACTGCCGCCGGAACGGCATCCGGCTGCAGGCCTGGGGTGCGCTCGCGCAGGGCCGCTACACCGGCCGCCAGGAGAGCGACCGGGAGCGGCGGACGGCGCAGCTCGTCGCATCGCTGGCCGAGACGAAGGGCACCACGCCGGAGGCGGTCGTGCTGTGGTGGCTCCAGCGGCATCCGGCGCGGATCGCCCCGGTCGTCGGCACGGCCAGTCCGGCCCGCATCCGCGCCTGCCGGGATGCCGCCGTCCGCGAGCCCGAACTCACCCACGAGGAGTGGTACGACCTCTGGCTCACGGCACGCGGCGAACCCCTGCCGTAGGGCCGCCCGGCCGCCCGGCCGTGACCCCAGGTGCAACTCTTGGGTTGCACCTGGGGAGGCGACGTGCAACCCTGGAGTTGCATCCACTGCCGGAAGTGAAGGAGTTTCCTCATGAGTGCGGACCGGATCGAGCGCGAGACCCTGATCGCAGCACCCCTGGAGCGGGTCTGGTCGCTGGTGACCGAGCCCGGGTTCTGGGTGGCCGACGAAGCCGCTGTGGCCGGCACGACCGCCGCGGCGGGCTCGACCGTGGTGGTGAAGAACCCCGAGTACGGGGACTTCCCCGTGCGTGTGGAGAAGGTCGAGCCGCAGACGTACGTCGCCTACCGCTGGGCCAGCGCCTTCCCCGGGGAGGAGCTGCGCGAGGACAACAGCACGCTGATCGAGTTCACGCTGACCCAGGAGGGCGACGGGACGCGCCTGCGGGTCGTCGAGAGCGGCTTCGCGGCGCTGGCCGGCTCCGAGGAGCTGCGCCTCAAGGCCGTGCAGGACAACACCGGCGGCTGGTCGCAGGTGCTCGACGCGTTCAGGACGCGCGCCGAACAGCCCTCCTCGTGACCGAGGAGGTCCCCGGCCCCGCGGAGGCGGTCGACAGCGTCCTGACCGCCCTGGCGGACCCGACCCGGCGCCGGCTGCTGCACCTGCTGGCCGCCCGCGGCGAGGTCACCGCGACGGTGCTCGCCGAAGGCCTCCCCGTGTCGCGGCAGGCCGTGGTCAAGCACCTGGCCGTCCTGGACGCCGCCGGGCTGGTCACCGCCCGGCGGGCCGGACGCAAGGTCCGCTACTCGGTGCAGCCCGCGGCGCTGGACGCCACGGCGCGCTGGATGTCCTCCCTCGCCGCGGACTGGGACCGGCGACTGGCCCGGATCAAGCGTCTCGCCGAAGCGGCGGAGCAGGACCCGCCCCCGCAGCCGTGAACCGCTGCCCCGATCCCCACCGGATCGGGGCAGCGGAACGACGGCCCGGGGCTCGCCGCCGCCTACGGACGCGGCCCGGCGAACTCGCACAGGGTCCGCTCGTACCGGCCGCCGAAGTCGACCCTGGTGATGTCCTTGAAGCGGAACTTCGACACACCGGTGTGCCAGTGCGCGTCAGGGTCGACCTCGTGGAGCCGCAGCGACTTCGGCCGCAGCTCCGCAACGGCCCCGATCCAGCAGGCATCCGGTGCCTGCCGCTCACGGCTCACCGCGACCAGGCCGAACCCCCGGTCGGCGGCCTCCAGCAGCCCCGCCAGCTCGTCCAGCGGCAGTGCCGGCCCGGGCAGGCACACCGGCCACTGCCCGCGACGGCGCAGCGCCCTGACGGTCAGGCAGGTCTCGTCTCCCCGGCAGCGGACCTCGGTGATGTCCGCCGTCCGCACCGCGGCGAAGCCGTCGAGCCGGATGTCCGTGCAGACGGCCAGCAGCGTCCAGCCGGGCGTCGCCGCGACCGCGAAGCCCTCGATGCGGTCCGCACCGCGGATGCCCCGGCGGACGCGTATCAGCTCTCCGCTGCGCACGGCCCGGTCGAGCCGCCGCAGCACCCGGTCGGCGCCGGCGTCCGGCCCGGCCCCGTCCACGTCCGATCCCTTGCCGTTGGATGCCATGCCCGGATTGTGCACGGCCCCCGCCGGCCCGGTCATCCCGATTTCGCCCCCCTGTGGACAACCTTGCGGGGCGCGTCGCACGGCCGAGCGGATCCGTTCGCCGTGGAGGGTCCGTCGGCGCAGCCCGGCGGGTGTTCGGGCGGTGGGGTAGGTTGGATGTTCGAAGATCACGGCGGACCTGCGGCAGGGCCGCGGCCGTACCGCCACCGAGGACACGGCATGAGCACTCCGCACGGCCTTCCCGACGGCCTCCCCACCCCCGAGCAGCTCGGTGCGGCCCGCGCGTTCGTCACTGCGCGCCGGCAGCGCGGCGCGGCAGGGCTGCGGCCGGGCCGCGCCAAGATCGCCACGGCGCTCGACGCCTGGTCCGGTGCCGTCGACCAGCACCTCGCCAGGGCCGAGGAGGCCCTGGCGAGGGGCGAGGCGGGCGAGGCCGCACGGGCCTGGGCCGTGGCCCTCGAAGGCCTCGCCGCCTGGTCGACGCACCCCGGCTTCCCCTCCTGCCTCCGCGCCGACGCCGGAAGCGCCCGGCACGGCGGCTGAAGCGCCCGGCGCGGCCGCCGAGAGGACCGGCAACGGTGGGGGCAACGGCCCTGCCGGGGTCAGGAGCCGGTCACGGGCTCGTGAGGACGACGAGCTGCCGGGTCGCCCGGGTCATCGCGACATAGCGGTCGACGGCACCTTCGACGCCGGTACCGAACGCCTCCGGGTCGACCAGGACGACCAGGTCGAACTCGAGCCCCTTCGACAGCTCCGGGGTCAGCGACCGCACCCGGGGCATCTCCCGGAACTCCGGGTCTCCGATGACGCAGGCGATCCCTTCCGCGTGCTCGGCGAGCCAGGACTCGATGATCCGGTCCAGCTCCGAGACGGATCCGTGGACGACGGGGATGCCGCTGCTGCGGACGGAGGCCGGCACGTTGGCGTCCGGGATCGCGGCCCGGACGACCGGCTCGGCCTCGGCCATGACCTCCGCCGGTGTCCGGTAGTTGATGCCCAGTGAGGCCACGGTGATCCGGTCGAACCCGATCCGCTCGAGCCGTTCCTGCCACGGCTCGGTGAACCCGTGCCTGGCCTGGGCGCGGTCGCCGACGACGGTGAAGCTCCGGGACGGGCAGCGGAGCAGCAGCATCTGCCACTCCGCGTCGGTCAGTTCCTGCGCCTCGTCCACGACGATGTGCGCGAACGGGCCGGCCAGCCGGTCCGGGTCGGCGGTGGGCAGCGCGGCCCCGTCGACCAGGCTGTCCTGCAGGTCCCGTCCGCGCAGCATCGTCACCGCGCCCTCGCCGTCGTCGTCGGCCTGCAGCAGGTGGTCGATGACGTCGGCCATGCGCGCGCGTTCGGCGGCGACGGCGGCCCTGTGCCGGCGCTGCCGCCGTGCCGCCTCCGGGTCGCCGAGGCGCTGCCGGGCCGCGTCCAGGAGCGGCAGGTCGGACACCGTCCAGGCCTGGGCGTCCCGGCGCCGGAGCTTGTGGACCTCGTCGGGGGTGAGCCAGGGGGCGCACATCCGCAGGTAGGCGGGGACGGACCACAGGTCCCCGACGAGGTCGGCCGCCTCGATCAGCGGCCAGGCGCGGTGGAGGGCCGTGACCAGTTCCTCGTCCTGCTGCAGCGACCTGCGGAACTGCTCGGGCGGGACGTCGTCGCCGTCGTACTTGTCCAGCAGGATCGTGACCAGCTCGTCCCAGACCTGCTCGCGGGCCTCGTTGTGCGGCGTGCCCGGGTCCGGTGCGTCGAACGCATCGGCCCAGTCCTCGGCGCTCAGCCAGATGTCGGACCAGTGCGTCGAGACCGTCATCCCCTCGGTGGGCGGCTCCTCGTAGAACCTGACGGCCTTTTCGATCGCCTTGACCATGTCCGCGGACGACTTCAGGCGGGCCACCTCGGGGTCGGTCTCGACCGCCGCCCCCGCGCCCTCGGCGACGAGGTCGCGCAGGGTGCAGGTCTGCACACCCTCCTCGCCGAGGCTGGGGAGGACGTCGGCGACGTACGCCAGGTAGGGCTGGTGCGGGCCCACGAACAGGACGCCGCCGCGCCGGTGGCCGAGCCGGGGGTCGGAGTAGAGGAGGTGGGCGGAGCGGTGCAGCGCGACGACGGTCTTGCCCGTGCCCGGGCCGCCGTCGACGACGAGCGCGCCGCGGGAGCCCGCCCGGATGATGGCGTCCTGGTCGGCCTGGATGGTGGAGAGCACGTCCCGCATCCGGGCCGAACGGTTGCCGCCCAGGCTGGCGATGAAGGCGGACTGGTCGTCGAGCGCGGCGCGCCCCTCCAGCCCGTCGGCGGTGAACACCTCGTCCCAGTAGTCGCTGATCCGGCCGCGGGTCCAGCGGTACCTGCGGCGGCTGGCCAGGCCCATCGGGTTGGCGTGGGTCGCGGCGAAGAACGGCTCGGCCGCGGGCGAACGCCAGTCGAGCAGCAGTCGGCGGCCCTCGCCGTCGGTCAGGCCGAGCCGTCCGATGTACACGGGCCCGGCGCCGTCGGCGCCGACGATGTGGCCGAGGCACAGGTCCAGGCCGAAACGGCGCAGGGCGCGCAGCCGGCCGGTCAGGCGGTGGACCTCCGCGTCCCGGTCCATCGCACCGCGGCCGGCGCCGCCGGGCGCCCTGCGCGCGGCGTCGAGGAGGTCGGACAGTTCGGCGACCGCCCGGTCGAGGCTCTCCGCGACGGCCGCGAAGTGCCGCTCGTCGTCGGCGATCAGTACCGGGTCGGCCTTGGCGGCGAGACGGTCGGGAAGGTCGAACGCGCTGGTGGTCAGAGGGTTCATGTCATGCGCTCCGATCCGGGGCCGTCGCCGGGGCTTCGGTCGGCACGCACTGCCGCTCCTCCGCGCCGAGTGCCCGCTGCCGCAGCGCACTTCCCGCCGCCGGTTCGGCGGCGCCGCACCAGGCATGGATCAACAAAAGCACAGGCACTTCGCAAATCTCCCATTTCCGCAGCTTCCGGCTTCAGCCAGCGATTTTGCGGCATGACCGGGGCCTTGCCGCAAGACCCCCACTGCGGTATACGTTGAGAGTGGCGGAGGATGGGTGTTCTCCTTCGCCCCTTCGGTCCGCCGCAGACGGACGACTCCCTCCGCAGGAACCACACGTCCCGCCGTGACGGACGTTCAGCCGCCCGTCCTGCTCCTGTGACCCGCGTCACATCCGGCCCCTGTCAGCAATCGGGGCGCCGTCTCGTTCAAGGGGCACGCGAACGAGACAGGAGCAACGCCATGAAGCACCGCATCGTCGTACTCGGCGCCGGATACGCGGGCGCCTTCGCCGCCGGAAACCTGGCCCGCCGGCTCTCCCCCGCCGACACCGAGATCACCGTCGTCAACGCCGCGCCCGACTTCGTCGAGCGGATGCGGCTCCACCAGCTCGCGGCCGGCCAGGACCTCGCGTTCCGCAAGCTCGCCGACGTCTTCGCCGGCACCGGGGTACGGCTGCGCCTGGCACGCGTCACCGGCGTCGACCCCGGGCACAGGGCCGTCGCCGTGACCGGTGAGGACGGCGACGGCGAGCTCGCGTACGACACGCTCCTCTACGCGCTCGGCAGCTCCGTGGCCCACCACGGCGTCCCCGGCGCGGCCGAGTACGCCTTCGACGTGACCGGCCTGTCCTCGGCGCTGCGCCTGCGCGAGCGCCTGGCCGCGCTGGGCGAGGGCGGCACCGTGCTGGTCGTCGGCGAGGGACTGACCGGCATCGAGACCGCCACCGAGTTCGCCGAGTCCCGGCCCGACCTCTCGGTCGCACTCGCCGCCCGCGGCGAACTGGGCGCCTGGCTCTCCCCGAAGGCCCGCCGTCACCTGCACCGGGCCTTCGACCGGCTCGGCATCACCGTCCACGAGCACACCGGTGTCGAAGCCGTCGAGCCGGCACGGGCGATCACCACCGACGGTAGGTCCGTCCCGGCCGATGTGACCGTGTGGGCGGCCGGCTTCGCCGTGCACCCCATCGCGGCCGCCAGCGGGCTGGAGGTCGCCGGGACCGGCCAGATCGTCGTCGACCGCACCATGCGCTCGGTCTCGCACCCGGACGTCTACGCCGCCGGCGACTGCGCCTACGCGATCGGCGAGAACGGCCGCCCGCTGCCGATGTCCTGCGCCTCGGCCGGCCTCACCAACATGCAGGCGACCGCCTCCATCATCGCGCGCCTGACGGGCAGTGAGGTCCCGACCGGCGGGCTGAAGTACCACGGCAACCACATCAGCCTGGGGCGGCGGGACGCGATCTTCCAGATGGTGGACGGGGACGTCCGGTCGAAGTCCTGGTACCTGGGCGGCCGGACCGCCGCGCGGCTCAAGTCGGGCGTGCTCAAGGGGGCCGGATGGGGCATCGACCACCCGACCTTCGGCATGCCGAAGCGCAGGCGCCGCCTGGCCACCGCGCCCGACCGGGCCGGTGCGAGGGTCGCGGCATAGGCTGCTCCGCATGGACAGCGCAGCCGTCGATCGGTTCGAGGCCGGCCGGGACCGGCTGGCCTCGCTCGCGTACCGTCTGCTCGGCTCGGCGGCCGACGCCGAGGACGCCGTGCAGGACGCGTTCCTGCGCTGGCAGGCCGCGGACCGGGAACGCATCGAGGTGCCGGGGGCGTGGCTGACCAAGGTCGTCACCAATCTCTGCATCGACCGGCTCCGCTCGGCGCAGGCGCGCCACGAGCGCGCCGCCGGGGACTGGCTGCCCGAGCCGCTCCTGGAGGGCGACCCGATGCTCGGCCCCGCCGACACCTTCGAGCAGCGCGAATCGGTGTCCCTGGCCGTACTGACCCTCATGGAGCGCCTCTCGCCGGTCGAGCGGGCCGCTTACGTCCTGCGCGAGGCCTTCTCGTACCCCCATGCCGAGATCGCCGGGATCCTCGGCATCACCGAGTCCGCCAGCCAACAGCACGTCCACCGGGCCCGACGCCGGGTCGCCGCCGAGCGCCGCGGCGGCGACGAGGTGGACCCCGCGTCCGCGCGCCGGATCGTCGAGGAGTTCCTCGCCGCCGCCACGTCGGGGCGCACCGAACGGCTGGTGGCGATGCTCACCGCCGACGCGACCGCGGTCTCGGACGGCGCCGGACTGGCGAGGCGGCTGCTGCGGTACGGCACGCGCGAGCGCATCGCCGTCTACGTGCGGGCCGGCTTCAAGCCCACTCCGGCGAAGCGGCGGCTGGCCGGCGGCTCCCCCGCGATGCACATCGTGCAGGTCAACGGCTCCCCGGCCATCGTCGCCGTGGTCGACGACCGGGTCGTGGGCACCGTGGCGTTCGAAATCAGCGACGGCAAGGTCGCGTCCCTGTGCGGCATCGCCGCCGTCGGCCGGCTCGCGCGCCTCAACGAGGCCTGGCGGCAGCACGAACCCGACGCGCCGGTCATCAGCGCATGGTGACCCGGATCGGGGCGAGGACGGCGCGGGCAACCGTGGTCGGAGCGCTCCCGGGTGTCCGGACGGGTCGTCACCGGCGGCAAGACCGACGACGACCCGTCCGGAATCCGACGGATCCGCGGGGGAACTGCAGCCCGAACGCTGCGGTTCAGGGGCGGACGGCGCCCACGTACGGCATGTACTCGATCGGGGTGATCTCGATGTTCTTGCCGGTGCGCGGGGCGTGGATCATCTTGCCGCCGCCGATGTAGATGCCGACGTGGTGCAGATCGGAGTAGAAGAACACCAGGTCGCCGGGCTGGAGGTTGCTCTTGGCGATGCGCTGGCCGGCGTTCCACTGGTCCTGGGAGACCCGGGGCAGCGAGACGCCCGCCGCACGCCAGGCGGCGCCGGTCAGGCCCGAGCAGTCGAAGGTGCCGGGGCCGGTGGCGCCCCACTCGTAGGGCTTGCCCAACTGCGCGTAGGCGAACTGGACGGCGACCGCGGCGCGGCCGGTGGCCGGGCCGTTGTACGTCTCGCGGGCGGAGTCCCGGGAGGAGCGCGAGTCCTGGGCGTTCACCTTGGCGCGGTCGGCGGCCGAGAGGGTGTTGAGCAGCTTGGTGGCCTCGGACAGCCTCGACTGGACCTGCTTCTTCTCGGCGGCCAGCGCCCGGTCGGCCTGGTCGAGCTGGGCCAGGACGGCGGTCGCCTCGGCGCGCCGCTGGTCCAGGCGGCGCTGCTGCTCCTGGAGGAGGTGCAGCAGGTCGCTCTGCGAGCTGGCGGCGATGTCCTGGGCGGAGGCGCGCCGGAGGTAGTTGTCGGGGTCGGCGGAGAGCATCAGGGCGACCGTCGGGTCGACGTTCCCGGTGCGGTACTGGTCGGCGGCGACGGCGGACAGGCGCTCCTTGAGACCGCCCATCTTCTCCTGGGCCGCGGCGACCTGGTCCTGCAGCTGGGTGGCCTCCTTCTGCAGGCGCTGCTGGTCCTCCTTGAACTTGTTGTACTTCTCCGTGGACGCCTCGGCCTGCTCGTTGAGCTCGTCGACCTGGGCCTTGACGGTGGCGAGGTCGGCCTTGGGCTCGGCCTGGGCGCCGCCCGCGGAGGCGAAGAGGGCGGAGCCGGCGGCGGCCGTGGTCACGATGGCGATGCGGGCACGGCTGGGCGGAGCGGGTTTGCGTCGGGTCCCCATGGCGTGCGGTCACTCCTTGGCTGTCGTGCGGGCCGCCGCGGGTGCGGCAGGCGTCGTCGAACATGCGGCGGCGACCGCCGACCGCGTTTGTGCTAAGTAACTTAGTAGACGAGGGCGGGGGCGTGGCAAGCGGCCCCCTCCGGAGGGCGATCGGAGGGCGATCGGAGGGCGATCCTGCCCCGGCGCGCCGCCGAAGGCAGTCGGACACCCCGGAGGAAACGCGCCCGACGGTTCAGGGGCCGCAGGCGATCAGGACGGGGAGCGCCGGGAGCAGGGCGGCTGCCGTCCAGCAGGCGATCCGTGCGGCGGCGGGCAGTTCGGCCTGAGGGGTGGTCAGGCGGCGCAGGCGCTCCACGGCTTCGTGCGCGCCGAGCGCCAGCGCGCCCTCGGGCGCCGGGTGCGGAGCGACCCGGCAGAGGGCGTGCGCAACGGCGTCCCGGCCGGCGATGCGCACGGCGGCGTCGTCGGCCGCCATCTCGCACAGGACGGGAACGCGCCGGGCGGCGGCGCGGGCGAGCGGCAGCCACGGCAGTGCCCGGCCGAGGGCGCCCACGGCGGCGACCGGCAGGTGGTGGCGGCCCGCCAGGTGGGCGCGTTCGTGGGCCAGGACGGCCGCCCGCTGCGGGGCGGTCAGCTGCTCGGCGGCGCCCCTGGTGAGGACGATCCGGCCACCGCGGCCGGGCACGCACCAGGCGGCCGGACGCGGGTCGTCCACCAGGACGGTCCCGTCCGCCGCGGGACGTCCGATCAGGTCGAGCAGCCGCCGGTGCCGAGCCCGCGCGCGGGCGGCCCGGACGCAGCCCGTGGCCATCACCGCGGCGGCCGCGGCGAACACCGCCGTGGCCAGCAGCAGGGCCTGCGCGTGCCCGCCCCAGCCCTCGTCCGCGGATGCGGCATCCCCGGCGCGCAGCCAGCCCGCCAGCCAGGTGGCGTGGTGGCCGGCCGGCGCCTGGTGCGCCCCCATGGCCAGGGCGGTGGCGCAGAATCCGAGCAGGGCGCACCAGAGGGCTGCGGCGGCCCGCGGGGCACGTGCCGTCCAGGCGGCCCGCTCGAGGCGCTCCGGCAGCCACCAGCCGGCCGCCAGCACCAGGGCGGTCAGCACGGCGAGCGCGCTCACCTGTCGTCCCCGAGCGCGGGTTCGGGTTCGCGTGCGGGTTCGGGTTCGGGTTCGCGTGCGGGTTCGGGTTCGGGTTCGGGTTCGGGTTCGGCGAGGATCTCGCGCAGGACCGCCGCCTGGCCGGCGTCCATGCCGCCGACGAACAGCATCAGCGCCGCACGGGCGTCGGGTGCCTCGCCCAGCACCTCGCGCATCAGCTCGGCGGTGTACGCCTCGCGGGACCTCGCGGGTGCGTACACCCAGGCGCGGCCTTCCTTGGTGCGGGCCAGGAAGCCCTTGCGGTACAGGATGTCGGCGACCGTGTTGACGGTCGTGTAGGCCACCGGCCGCACCCGGTTGAGGTCGTCCACGACCTCCCGGACGGTGGCGGGTCTGCCCCACGACCACAGCCGGTTCATGATCTCGGCCTCCAGCTGACCGAACCCGCGCACCCCTGCCACCCGAACCCTTCACGTCACCGCCGCATTGCAGCACAGAGTGCCAGGTGGGGGCACCGGCACGAAACCCGGGTGAGCAGTAGGGGGCACGCCCTGGATGAATGAGTCCGATGGGGGGGTTCCGCCTCCACCCGGTCACCACCGCCGAGGGCACACCCGTCACCTGGTGCCCGGCCAACCCGGAACCCGGAGAGCGCGAGGTGATGGCCGCGCTACCGGAACGCGACCACCACCTCGTTCGCGCAGGACAGGTGATCCTCGCCGACAAGGGTTTCGCCCGCACCGGACAACGACTCCTCGCCCCCGCCGCCGGCATCCGGTACGACTGGACCACCGGCGCCGAGATCAAACGATCCCTGATCGCCTACGACCACCGAGAACATCGAAATCATTCATCCGGGCGGGACCGGCGCGGCCCGGCCCGGGCTAACCTGGTTCGGTACGGGCGGAGTTGGGTCTCTCGGGGCCGCCCGCCACATCGGAGTCGGGAGGACGGATGTTGGCCGAGTCACTGACGGCGCTCGCCGGCGCGGGGGCCAGCGCGCTGATCGGAGCCATGGCCACCGACCTGTGGCAGGGCACCCGCGGCGGGGTCGTCCGGCTCTTCGGGCGGGGCGGCGAGGCCCGCGGGGAGGCGATCGGCGCGCAGCTCGACGAGGACGCCGTCCTCGTCGGCCGCGCCGAGCCGGCCGGCGCGGACGAGATCCGGGCCGAGCTGCTGCCCGTATGGCGTCGGCGGCTGCTCCTGCTGCTGGAGGAACACCCCGACTCCGAGAGCGAGTTACGGGAACTCGTCGCCCGCGTACAGGACGGCCTGCCCGCCGAACGCCAGGTGTGGACGCAGTCGAACACCGCCCGCGACCATGGCACCCTCTTCGCCGTGCAGGGCGGCAGCCTGCACTACCACCAGGCGGCCGAGAGGCAGGTGCCACCGCCCGCCGACGAAGACGGCGCGGACGGGACCGGCTGACCGTGGACCTCCCCGACGAGGTCCACCAGCAGGTCCGCGCCGTCGCCGGCTTCGCCTACGGCGCGGTCGGCGCCGACATCCACGTCTTCGGCGACGGCACCCCCGTCTACCTGCTGTACGCCCGCGACACCCACGGCGCCGCCGACGGCCTGCGACGGGACTCCGCCTGGCTGCGCGCCCAGCCCAGCAGGATGCTCGACGCCCGCAGCGAGATCGTGGAGTTCACCGGCCGCGAGGCGGAGCTGGGCCGGCTCCGCGCGTGGCGCGACCAGCCCGCGCGGGCGGCCGTGCGGTGGCTGCACGGACCCGGCGGCGCCGGCAAGTCCCGCCTCGCGGCCCGCTTCGCCGCCGAATGCGCCGACGCCGGCTGGCTCGTCGTCGACGCCGTGCACGGCACCGACACCCACCCGCCCGCCGAGGGCAGCCAGGACCTGCGCACCGACCACCGCGCCGGGGTGCTGATCCTCGTCGACTACGCCGACCGCTGGCCGGACGCCCACCTCGCCTGGCTCTTCCACAACGGCCTCCTGCGCGGCGAACTCCCCGCGCGGGTCCTGCTCATCGCCCGCTCCGTGCGGCCCTGGCCCGCCCTGCGCGCCCAGCTCGGCCGCCGACGGCGCCCCACCGACCTCTCCGACCAGCCGCTGGACCCGCTGGCCGACTCCGGCCGGCAGGGGGAGCGCGCCCGGATGTTCGAGGCCGCCTGCCGGGGCTTCGCCGCCCACTACCCGGACCCCGGCGCCCTCGAAGCCCTCCGCCCGCCCCACGAGGATCTCGCCCGCCCCGACTTCGGGCTGACCCTCGCCGTCCACATGGCCGCGCTCACCGCCGTCGACGCCCGCGCCGCCGGCCGGGAACCACCCGAGGACTTCGCCGGGATGACCGCCTATCTCCTCGACCGCGAGCACGAGAACTGGCGCCGCCCCGACGCGCGCGCCCCGGGCGCCCCGGTCGCGGACGCCGCCGCCGACGACCGCCGCGGCCTCGACCTCGCCCGTACCGTCTTCACCGCCGTCCTCACCGGCCCGATGCGCCGCGACGCCGCCCGCCCCCTGCTGGACCGCCTCCTGTTACGGACCCCGGCCGACCACGCGCTGACCGCCCACGCCGTGCACTACCCGCCCACCGACCCGGCGGCCGACCACGTACTCGAACCGCTGCTCCCCGACCGGCTCGCCGAGGACTACCTCGCCCTCACCCTCCCCGGGAGCCCCGTCACCGGATACCCGACCGACCTGTGGTCGGTCACCGGCACCACCCGCATCCTCCAACGCGACGGAGGAGCCGCACCCCCCTGGACCCCCCGCGCCCTCACCTTCCTCATCGCCGCCGCCGAACGCTGGCCGCACGTCGGCCCCGCCGTCCTCTTCCCGCTGCTGCGCCGCGACCCCGCCCTCGCCGTCCGGGGCGGCGGCGCCGTCCTGGCCGCGCTCGCCGCCCTCGACTCCGTGGACCTCGACGTCCTGGAGGCCGTCGAGCCGCTGGTGTCCTCGCGCGACGTACGGCTGGAGACCGGCACCGCAGTCCTGGCCTCGCGCCTCGCCACCCACCGCCTCGAAGGGGCCACCGACCCCACGGAACGGGCCCGGCTCTTACCGGACTTGGTCGCCGCCCACCTCAAGGCGGACCGCAGGAGCGACGCGCTGGCGCTCATGGAGGAGGTCGTACGGCTCACCCGGGAGGCCGCCCGACAGGATCCGGTACACCGGCCCGACTACGCCGAAGCCCTCCTCAACCTGGGCGGCCTCTTCATCGAGGAAATCGACTCCGAGCGCCAGGTCGAACTCCTCCGCGAGGCCATCGGGCTACTGGAGCAGGACACGGTGGACGACGAGGTCCTGGGCTCCCTGGCCCAGGCGCACACCCGGCTCGCCTTCGCGCTCCGGCAGACCGGGGCCGCGGCGGCCGCACACGCGTCCGTGGCCGAGGCACAGCGGCTCTTCGGGGAGATCCTGGACCGCGACCCCGTGCTGTACCTGGCCCTGGCGACGGACATGAACCACCTGGAGATGGTGAACGGCTACCTGCTGGCCGAGTCCGGGCGCTCGGCGGAGGCCGCCGAGGGCGCCGGCCGGATGGTGGAGTTCCTGATCCAGATGGCGGGCCTCCACCCGGCCGGCCACGGGGAGGAGCTCGCGGACGGCCTGTACACCCAGAGCCTGCACCTGTGGGACGCCGGGCGGCACGCCGAATCCGTCGACGCGCTCCTGAAATCCATCCGCCTCTACCGCCAACTCGCCGAGGTGGGCCCCCGCTTCCAGGACCTCCTCGCCGCCCGTCTCGACGACGCCGCGGCCAAGCTCATCTCCCTGGAGCGGCACACCCGGGCCACCGCGATCGTCGAGGAGAGCCTCGCCCTGCACCGGGAGCGCCTCGCCCGCCTTCCCGACACCGCCGACGGCCGGGACGCCGCCGAAGCCGAACGCCGTGCCATCGGCACCGCGCTGCTCTACCTACGGGAACGGCGCGGCGCCGACCGCCTGGCCTGGGGAGCGCCGGCCGAGATCGACGCGGCGGCCGAGCGACTCGTACGGGCCGCCGACCCGGTGGGGCTCTGGAGCCTCATGCGAGCGGTCCCCGTCACCGACGCGCTGCGGATCGCCCACCGCCACCCGGCCGAGCACTGGGCCCCGCCCGAGGACCCCCGTGGTCTGGTCGCCCGGCTCACCTCGCGGCGCCACCGGCCGCGGGCCGCCGAGCGCACGGCCCGCGCCGCCGCCGAGTCGGCCGTGTGGCGGCTGCCCGACCTCGGGGGCTTGGGGATGGTCGGCCTGTCGGGGGCCGGCCTGCTCTCCTTCGCCCCCGGAGGGCCGGGGCGGGCACCGGTCATGGTCCGGGAGGCGTACCTGCCCGGCGGGGCGCACCCCGACGGCGTGTTCACCACGCGCATCGACGTGTACGACCTCCGCTCCCGCTCCGTGCTCTGGTCCGCCGACCACCCCCGCAGGACCGGCTCCGCCGCCGTGACCTGCCTGGGCGACGACGCGGTCGTCGCCCTGCGCACGCAGCCGTACCGGGCGGAACCGGAACTCGTCCTCCACGGGCCGTACGGGGCGGAGGTTCTCGCGCACGGCCGAGCCCTCAACGGGGCCCGGATCTTCGCCACTTCGCACGTCTTCGTCGTCCTGCTGCGGGGCACGACGGCTGCCCTGATCGGCACGCACGACGGTCGGCTGGAGCAGGTCGACCTGTACGACGACCTCGGTCTGGAGCACGTCACCGCCCACGCCGTCGACCCCTCCGGCGAGCGGCTCCTGTTGGCGGACCGGCGCCGCGTGCTCCTCACCGACGCCGCCCTGGAGCCGCTGTCGGCCGACGGCTGGTGGGGGGTGCCCGAGCAGCACGGCACGGTCGAGTCCGCGGTGTTCCTGTCCCCCGAGGAGTTCGTCACCGCCGCGTCGACCGGCGGCGTCTACCTGTTCCAGCAGGAGTCCGACCGGATCGCGGTGACCGCCTGGCACGTCGGGCCGCCGCTGGAGGACCTGATCGCCGTCCCCGGATGGCGCGTCGTCGGCGGCCGGTCCCGCGGCGGGGCGAGGACGCACTTCCACGACTCGATCACCCTCGCCCCGGTACCGGCGCCGCGCCTGCTCGCGGGGGCGTCGCGCGAGGACCCGCCGCGCCTGCTGGCCGCCCCGCCCGGTGGCCGCCACGTGGTCCACGGCTCGGCCGTGCACGACCTCGGCGACCCGCTCTCCTTCGTGGGCAGGCCGCTAGCCTCGCTCACCCCGGCAGACCGGAAACTCCTCGGCGCCTACCTCGACCGGGGGAGGGCGCCGTCGGCCGCAGTCCGGGAACTGCTGGAGCTCGTACGGGACCTCGGGTCCCCCATGTGACCGCCACCGAGGCAGGGAGAGTGACCGCGAATGTTCCGCAGGAAACGCACCAAGGGCACCCCGCCGGACCCCGGAAGGCCGACGCACCCCGAGCACCCTGACCACTCAGAACAGCCACCGAACCCGCCGCCGGAGTCCGGCAGTCCGGAAGACCCCCTCGACCTCCGGCTGGGCGAGCACGGCGAGGGGCCGACGCACCTCAGCATGGACACCACCCTGCGCATGCGCGACAACCTGCTCGACGCGGAACGGAGGCTGGGCCCGGGCCACCCCGAGGTCCTGGGGCTGCGCCACGACTACGCCTTCTTCCTGTGCGTCTGGTCGGCCGCCGCCCCGCCCGGAGACACGCGCATGCAGGACCGGGCGATCCCCCTATTCCTGGTCAACCTGGACCACCAGACGGCGACCCTGGGCCCGTACGCCCGCGACACCCTGCTGACCCTGGACGGGATCGGAAGCGCCCACCTCTCGGCGGGACGCCCGACCGAGGCCCTCCCGTACCTGCAACGGGCCCTGGAGGGCAGCGAACTCGGCCCCGACCGCGGCGAGGAGCGGATCCTCGACCGCCGCGAGAAGCTGTCGGACGCCTACGCGGCGGCGGGCGACACCGACCGGGCGATCGCCCTGCTGGAGGAGACCGTGGCCGGCAGCAGGCGCCTCCTGCCGCCGGGCGGCGAACGGCTGGAGGCCCGCAAGCAGAAACTGTTCTCCGCCTACCACAAGGCGGGCCGGCCCGAGGCCACGGCGCTGTGCCGGGAGATCCTCGCCGACAAGGAGCGCTTCTACGGCCCGGACCACCTCAACACCTACATCTGGGTGGACAACCTGGCCCACCTCCTCCACGACGCCCGTGACCTCGACGGGGCCATCGCCTGCTACGAACGGGTCGTCCGCGGCTTCGAGCAGATCCACGGAGCCGACAGCGACGCGATCTCCTACCGCTACCACAACCTCGCGATCGCCCACCTGGAAGCCGGCCGCCCGGAGGTGGCCCTGCCGTACCTGAAGGCGTCCCTCGCCGCGCGCGAACACAGCCGGGGCCTCGACGACCCGGGGACCCTGGACGCCCTGATCTCCCTCATCTCCGGCTACGACCAGGCCGGGCGGCTCGCCGAGGCGATCGCGGCGACCGAACGGCTGATCGCGGACCTGGTGCGCGTCGGCGGCCCCCAGCACCCCAAGCTCCCCGAGGTGTACGCCTATCTGGCTGAACTCAGGCGCGCCGGTCCTGCCTAAGCGGTCTTGCGTAAGTTGGCTTCCGTTGTTCGGAGTTGAGCGTTCCGGTGCGCGAGGGCCTGGTCGACGGTTGCCTGGAGTTCTTGGATCCACGGGTAGGCGCGGATCGGGATGTCTTCGTGCTTCACCGATCGCCACACGCGTTCGATCCTGTTCAGCTCCGGGCTGTAGGGCGGCAGGTAGTAGAGGGTGACGCCGTGGCCTCCAGGAGCGGTCGTGCGCTTTTGACGACCCGGCTGACGTGCGCGGATGCATTGTCCAGCACCACGGTGCGCGACCTCGGGATGTGACCGAACGGCGGGCCGGGCCGGGAGGGTGTCCCGGCCTGCGGGCAGGTCGGCGATATGGGTGCACAGGAAGTCGAGCAGCACGTCGGCGGTGATCTTGCCGGTGGTGGTACGGAACACCAGCTGTGGGTCGGGGCCGTCGATGCGCAGGGCGCCGAGGGCATTGACCCGTCGGCCGCAGGTGCCTTCCTGCAGGACGAGGGCGCGGGTGCCCCGGCGGGCCCAGGTGTACCCGGTCGGGAGGGTCGGGGCGAAGCCGGCCTCGTCGGGGTAGTAGAGCTCGATGTCGCCGGCTTCGGCCCCCAGCCGTACAGCCGCAGGCCCTCCAGCGGGTCCCTCGCGGACCGCTGGGGGCCTCGTCGGCCTTGTGCCGCACGGTGGTGCGGGTCCGTTTGTAGCGGAAGCCGTCCCGTTTGAGCAGCACGGACAGCCGCGCGGAGTGGATGCGCACGCCGCGCCCGCGCTCCAGCCACGCCGCCATTCTGGGCGGCGTCCAGGATGGGCCCCCGTTCTCGGCGCACTCCCCCAGCATGCTCTCCAGCGCGTCCAGGTCGGCCCGAGTGATCTTCGGCGGCCGACCGCTGCGGGGCGCGTCCGCCGGCGCCGACAGCCCGCCGGCGTCGTACCGGCGAAGCGCTCCCCGCACCGTGGCAGGGTGCACCGTCACGATGCCCGCGATCTCCGTTGCCGTCCGCCCTTGGCCGGCCGGCCGGACGCACTCGGCCCTCATCCGCGTGTGCGGCGCCAGATCCCGGCGCCGCAGCAGTTCCTCCACGCCACTCTTCTGATCCGGCATAAGCTCAAGCACCAGCAGTCTCGGCACGGCAGCCCCCCACCAGCCGATATGCCCTCACCGCGGCCGACTTGCGCAAGACCGCTTAGCATCACAGCAGGTCGCCGCAGGCGGCGGGCAGGGGATGGAGGCAGGCGTGATCCGGTGGGTGCATGCGTTCGTGGACCGGCCGCGGGCGCGGTTCGGGGAGGCCGCGGAGTTCTGGACGGCGGTCACCGGGACTGCGCTGTCCGCGCGGCGGGGTGCGGTGGACGAGTTCGCCACGCTGGTGCCGGACGGCGCGGCGGAGGCCTGCGTCAAGCTGCAGGGCGTCGCGGAGGGCGGGGGCGGGGTGCACCTCGACCTGGCCGTGGAGGACGTCCGGGCGCTGGCCGGGCGGGCGGTGGAGCTGGGTGCAGCGGTGGTCGCGGACCACGGCGAGTACGTGGTGCTCGCCTCCCCCGCCGGTGTGCCGATCTGCGCGGTGCCGTGGCACGGCGAGTCGCGGCGGCCGGAGGTCTTCGAGGGCACCCGGCTCGACCAGGTGGCGCTCGACGTCACGGCGGACGCCTACGAGGCGGAGGCGGAGTTCTGGGGCGGGCTGACCGGCTGGCCCGTGCTGAGCGGCTCCCGCCCGGAGTTCCGGGTGGTGAAGGCGCCGGCGGAGCTCCCGATCCGGATCCTGCTGCACCGGCTGGACGTGTCCCGGCCCGCCGGCGCCCACCCGGACCTCGCCTGCGCGGATCGCTCCGCGACACGGGCCGCCCACGAGGAGCTCGGCGCGGTGACGGTCGCCGAACACCCGCACTGGACGGTGATGCGCGACCCTTCCGACGGTCTCTACTGCCTCACCGCCCGCAACCCGGACACGGGCACGCTGTGACGGCTGCCGGGGTGGTGCCGGCGGTGTGGAGGCGCCCCGAGCCCGCCCTCGGCGTTCCGGATCTGCACGTGGTTGTGTGCTGTGTGCTGTGCACCGTCTCGTGTTCGCGTTGCTGGGCTGCCTCGTCATCGGGGAGTCGAACCCCTGCGCTGCCCTCCGCGCACCACGAGTGGGCCGGATGAACCGCCGGCCCTCGGCTTGTGCACGCCTCCGTGAACGCCTACCTGCTCCTCCACACCGCCGAGTCGTCAGTCCAGCAGGTCGACCTCCCAGTTCGCACGCTGGATGCGTACGTCGACCTCCCGGATCTCGCGTGCCAGGGCGTCTGCCCGGCTGCGGAGTTCGGCCACCGGCAGGGCCGAGAGCATCCGCAGCTCGGAGCGCAGCTGCCGCGCGGCACCGTACTGCCCGGCGGCCGCGTCGGCCGCGGCCGTGACCACGGAGTGGCGCAGCCGCAGCACGTCCCGGCGGGCGAGTGCGTCGGTGAGGGTGCCGCCGCCGTCGAGCGCGGCAGCGGCGTTGGTCCGGTTGATCCGGCGGACGAGCGACTCCAGGTCGTCCAGGACCGCGGCGGACTCCGCCAGCAGCTGTCCGGCGTCCTCGGCCGGCTCCTCGCCCTCCTGGTAGCGGGCGCTCGCGGCGATCCGGGTGCGCAGCTGCTCCACCCGGCGCACTGCGTCCGCCCGCAGCGCCAGCGCCTCGGCAAGCTTCATCGTCCGCACCTCCTTGTTCGATGTCCGCACGGAGTATGTCAGCGCACGGACCGGCGGCGCACCGGCATTTCTTCCCAGGTCAGCCGCGGAAGCAGTGGTGCACGCACCGGCCGGCGGTGTGGCCTGCCCGGTGCTTCCCGGCGGTGCCCCGGCCCGGCCGACCACCCGGTACCCGTTGCCCGAAAGCCTGTTGCGCACCTGCCACTCGCCGTGGCAGTGTGGGCCCGCGCTCCGAAAGGGAGTGCACACGCACTCTTACCGAGGGATTGAAGTCCATGGTCTCGGCGTCCCCCAGCGGCCGCCGTCGGCACTGAGCGGTCTGCGCTTCCGCGCACCCTCACTGCCTGGCACGTCACCTCACGGCGGCCCCACGCGCGGTGCCACGCACCGCATCTGCCGTTGCCCTGCGCGGCGACGGTACCGGCCCGAGGCCGGGCCGACACCATGCGCGGCCACCCGTCCCGCCCTGTGCGGCGGGCGCACGCGCCCACCCTTGTCATGACGTGAGGTCATCATCACCGTGGACACCCCTGTCCAGAGCTTTGCCGTCGCCAACCTCCGCCGCCGTCCCGTGGTCGTCGAGGCCGGGGGCTTCGTCGTGGGGTTCGACCCCGACACCACCAGCCCGTACATCAACTACGCCACCCCGCTGCTCGGCGCGGCGCCGACCGGCTCCGACGTCGCCGCCCTGGTGGCCGCCTTCCGCGAGCGCGGCCTCAAGCCGCGGCTGGAGTTCGCCCCCGACGGCGCCCCCGCCGTGGAACCCGCCCTGCGCGCCGCCGGCTTCACCGTCGAAGCGGTGCACGAGTACCTGGTCTGCACGCCCGGCTCCCTGAGGATGCCGCAGGCCGACGGTGCGTCCGGGCCGGTGGTGGAGACGCCCGACAGCGACGCGGACTACTCGGCCGTCGACGCCGCACTGGCCGAGGCCTTCTCCGGCGAGTTCGCCTCCTCCCCCGAGGGGGCCAACCGCCTTCGCAGGAACCAGGAGAGCGGCGGCGCCGTCCGGTTCGTCCGCGCCCCCGACGGCAGCTGCGCGGGCGGTGCCACCTGCTCCGCCCCCGCCGTCGGCACCTCGGAGCTGGCCGGTGTCGGCACCCGCCCCGCCTTCCGCGGCCGCGGCATCGCAGCGGCCGTCACCGCCGCACTGGCCGAGGCCATGTTCCACAAGGGCGCGGACTCCGTCTGGCTGGAGTACTCCGGCGACGGCTC
Source organism: Kitasatospora sp. NPDC051914 (assembly GCF_040680995.1). Taxonomy (NCBI): domain Bacteria; kingdom Bacillati; phylum Actinomycetota; class Actinomycetes; order Kitasatosporales; family Streptomycetaceae; genus Kitasatospora; species Kitasatospora sp. NPDC051914. The sequence continues at coordinate 220,137 of NZ_JBFAXX010000001.1, read as the reverse complement.
CCGCCGCGTCTACGAGCGCATCGGCTTCCACCCCCAGGGCACCCGCCTCTACATGTCCCTGGAGTCCTGACCCCGGCCCGTCGGCCCGCCCTTCCGGGGGCGGGCCGGGGCCACCCGCTGCTCCGGACGACGAGCCCGCCCGCTCAGAACCCCATGAGGACGTCCCTGAGCAGCCGCCAGGCCTTCTGCCTGCGCGAGGCGGTGGCCCGCCACTGCTGTTCGGTCTCCACGCCGGCCCGGGTCACGGCGCAGGCCGGGCTGGTGGTCCGTACGATCTCCAGCCGGTGCGACGCCCCGATCAGCCACCCCAGATGGAGGTGGCCGATCCCGAGGTGGTCGGCCGCTTCCTGCTCGGTCATCCACGGGCCGCCGGCCGGCAACCGGTTGACGGGGTACGGGATCTGAGGGAGACGGTCTCGGTGGGTGCGCAACGGGACTCCTTCCGCGCGGCGCCGCGACACTGCCCCGGCGACTGCCGACCCTACCTGCCCGGGTCACGGCCCCGCGGGGCGGGCCGCTTCGTCGACGACTTCCCGTACCCAACGCAGGAAGGTCCGGACCTCGGGGGCGGGCAGGGCTGCTGCTGCGGTGCGGGGGCGTTCGAAGCTGTGCAGGGCGGCCGCCACGAGCGGGCCGAAGCGCTGCTCGGTGGCGGCGATCTCGCGGGCCGCCGTGCGCTTGGCCGTCCAGCGGCCGGTGCGGCAGTAGACCACCGAGCGGCAGCCGTTGAGGACGCGGTTGTCCGCGAGGTGCCCCTCCCCCTCGGTGTGTTCCCGGACGGAGGCGGCGATCGCGGCCAGCACCCGGGCGCGGTCCGGCGCGGCGACCACCCGCTCCGCGGGGCTGCCGTACAGGACCAGCCCGGCCCGGTGGGCGACGGCGCGGTCGATCACGTACCAGAAGGCCGGGGACTGCGCCGGGTCGAAGGAGGCCCGGTCGGGCAGCTGCGGGCCGGTGTTGAGGTCCAGCAGGTAGCCCGCCGTGCCGGAGGGACGGCTCACCGCGTCGGTGCCGTACACCACCAGTTCCAGGCCGGCCGCGGGGCAGAACAGCCGCGGGTGGGCGAGTTCCTCGGCGAGTTCGTGCAGGGCGGCCCCGGGCAGGGACGGCTCCACGACCACCATGACGTCGACGTCGCTGCGCCCGTGCCGGTAGTCCCCGAGGGCGACGGAGCCCACGGCGAGGACACTCACCAGGCGGTCGCCGCAGGCGGCGTGCGTCCGCCGGACGAGCTCCTCCAGGTACGGGCGCAGTTCGGCGGGGACGGGGCGCTGCGACGGGCCGGGGCGCGGGTCCTCGGGAGTACCGGTCATGGGGCCAGTCTCCACGGCGGCGGCGCACCGGACGGCCCGGGGCGGCCGGCGGCGGGCCGCCGAGGTGAGAAACAGGCGGACGCTCCCGGCGGACGCTGCGGTTCACCTCCTGCGGAACGTACGATCAGCCAATGTCTGACATGACGGAAACCACGCCGGGCTGGCTTGCCCCGGACGAGCTGGAGTCGGCCCGCGCGAGGATGCCGATCCTGTATGTCGAGGCCGTGCCCGTGCGGGTCGACGCCACCGGCGAGGTCACCCAGATCGGCCTGCTGCTGCGGATCGGCCCGGACGGGACGGTCAGCCGTACCGTCGTCTCCGGCCGGGTGATGTACCACGAACGCGTGCGCGACGCGCTGCTGCGGCACCTGGAGAAGGACCTCGGGCCGGTGGCACTGCCTCAGATCCCGCCCTCGCTGCAGCCGTTCACCGTGGCGGAGTACTTCCCCACCCAGGGCGTCACCTCCTTCTACGACCCGCGGCAGCACGCCGTGTCCCTGGCGTACGTGGTGCCGGTGGCGGGCGACTGCAGACCCCGGCAGGACGCGCTCGACCTGGTCTGGTTCACCCCGCAGGAGGCGGCCTCGCCGCAGGTGCAGCAGGAGATGCCGGGCGGGCAGGGCATCCTGGTGAAGCGGGCGCTGGCCCACCTCGGCCTCGCCTGATCCCGCTCCGGCGGTGCCGGTGATCCGCACGCGGACGGCGGGGACGACGGGGACGGTGTCCGTCAGGATGTCAGCCCCCTGCCGGCCCCGCCGGACCGGTACCGGGCACACCGGGCACACCGGACGCGCCGGGTTCACCGGGTGAGACGAGGCCGGTCTCGTAGGCCAGGATGACGGCCTGGGCGCGGTCGCGCAGGCCCGACTTGGCGAAGATGCGGGCCACATGGGTCTTCACGGTGGATTCGCTGAGGGTCAGCCGGTCGGCGAGTTCGGCGTTGGAGTACCCGCGGCCGACCAGGGTCAGCACCTCGCGCTCACGGGGCGTCAGCGGCTCCAGGCTGCGGTCGGCCTGCCCCGGCCGCCGGTCGGCGGCCCGTCCGTCACCCGTCGCCGGCCCGGGTGCGCCGGAGGCGAAGCGCTCGACCAGGCGGCGGGTGATGGACGGGGCGAGCAGGGCGTCCCCGGTGTCGACCAGGCGCACCGCGGCGGCGAGGTGGGCCGAGGTGACGTCCTTGAGGAGGAAGCCGCTGGCCCCGGCCTCCAGGGCGGCGTAGACGTAGTGGTCGAGGTCGAAGGTGGTCAGCATGACCACCCGGCACTGCGGGGCCTGCGCGATGATCCGCCGGGCGGCCTCCAGGCCGTCCGTCACGGGCATCCGGATGTCCAGGAGGGCGACGTCCGGCCGGTGCCGGAGGACGGCGGCGACCGCCTCGGCGCCGTCCGAGGCCTCGCCGACGACGTCGATGCCCCGGGCGGTGAGGATCATCCGGAAGCCGGTGCGGACGAGCTCCTGGTCGTCGGCGATCACCACCCGCGGCCGGGTCGCAGCGGGCGCCCCGGCCTCCCCGGCCCGGCCGTCCCCGGCCGGCGGGCCGGTCAGCACGGCCGGTCCAGCGGGATCCTGGCGCGGACCCGGTAGCCGCCGCCGAGGCGCCGCCGGGCGTCCAGGTCGCCGCCGTACACGGCGACGCGCTCGCGCAGCCCGACCAGCCCGCGCCCTGCGCCGACGGCACCGGGCCGGGGCGCCGTGCCCTCGCCGGACAGCACGCTCGGCCCGCTGTTGAGCACCTCGACCCGCAGGCTGTGGTCCGCGTACCGCACCGTCACCTCGGCCCTCCCCCCGTCGCCGTGCTTGAGTGCATTGGTCAGCGCCTCCTGGATGATCCGGTACGCCGTGACGTCGATCCCGGCCGGCAGCGGCCGCACCTCGCCGGAGATCCGCACCTCCACCGGCAGGCCGGCGAAGCAGATCCGGTCGATCAGCGGGCCGAGCCGGCTCAGGCTCGGCTGCGGCGACCGGTCGGTGTCCGCCGCGCCGTGGGCGCCGCGGGCCGCCCCGGCGCCGTACGGCTCGTCCGATCCGTCCTGGGCGGGTGCGAGCAGGCCCAGCAGGTGGCGGAGCTCGGTCATGGTGTCGCGCCCGGCGGCCTCGACGGCGCCCATCGCGGTCGCGGCCTCCTGCGGCATGGTGGCCAGCACCTCGCGGGCGGCCCCGGCCTGAATGACCATCAGGCTCACGTTGTGGCTGACGATGTCGTGCAGCTCCGCGGCGATCCTCGCCCGCTCCGCGTCGACCGCCGCCAGTGCCGCGCTCTCCCGCTCCCGCTCGAGCAGCCAGCCGCGCTCGCCGACGGCCGCCCGGTACTTCCGCCGCGCCCCGGCCAGCGCCACGCCCAGCCAGGCCGCGACGATGCTCACCGCCACCAGGGCGGCCCACGGCAGCAGACCCGTCTCCGATCCCCACACACCGTCAGTCTCCCAGCCGGCCCAGGTGATCCACATCCTCCCCAGGTGCCGCCCCGGTACATCCCCGGTACTACGTGCCCCGACAGTTACATCCGCAGTCCGACGCGGGGACGGCGCCCCTGCTCCTACGTTCGTCCCATGACCACTGACCGACACGGCACCACCGGGCACGACGGCGCTCCGCCGACCGTCGTGGACCTGTCCGGTGTCCACAAGGAGTACGGGGACGCCAAGGCCCTCGACGGCGTCGACCTGCAGATCCGGGCGGGCGAGGCGGTGGCCGTGATGGGCCCCTCGGGCTGCGGCAAGTCCACCCTGCTCAACATGGTCGCCGGGCTGGACCGCCCGACCGCCGGCACCGTCCGCGTGCACGGCCAGGACCTGGGCGCGCTGAACGAGACCGGGCTGGCGCTGTTCCGCCGCCGCAACATCGGCATGATCTTCCAGTTCTTCAACCTGATCGACGACCTGCCCGCGCTGGACAACGTCGCCCTCGCCGCGCAGCTGACCGGCACCCCGGCCCGCCAGGCGCGCCGCCGGGCCGTGGAGCTCCTCGACGAGCTCGGGGTGGCCTCCCGCAAGGACACCTACCCGGCCGCGCTCAGCGGCGGCGAACGCCAGCGGGTCGCCGTCGCCCGGGCACTGATGAACCGTCCGGCGCTGCTGCTCGCCGACGAGCCGACCGGCGCCCTGGACAGCCGCTCCGGCGAGCAGGTGATGGACCTGCTGATCGACCTCAACCAGATCGGGCAGACCCTGCTCATCGTCACGCACGACCCGAAGCTGGCCGCCCGCTGCGCCGGACGCCTGGTGGAGTTCGCCGACGGCCGGGTGGCCCGCGAGAGCGGCATCGACGAGGGCACCCCGGAGCGCACCGCATGAGCGCCGTGTGGCGGGCCTCCCGGGCGGCGGTCGCGCGCCGCCGGCTGCAGACCGCCGTCATCGGCCTGGTCGTGTTCTGCGCCACCACCACCGTCGTGCTGGCGCTGTCGGTGCTCACCGCCGCCTCCGCGCCGTTCGACGCGGCCTTCGACGGGCAGCGCGGCGCCCATGCGGTGGCCGCCTTCGACGCCGCGAGGACCACCCCGGCGCAGCTGGCCGACACGGCCCGGCGGCCGGGCGTCGAGGCCGCGGCCGGGCCGTTCGCGCAGGCCGACCTCGACATGCCGGAGGACTGGCTGGGCCACCCGCCCGGCCGGCTGACGGTGGTCGGCCGGGCCGATCCGGCGGGCCCGGTGGACCGGGTGGAGCTCCTCGCCGGCCGCTGGGCCACCGCCCCCGGCGAGATCGTGGTCAACCAGGGCTTCCGCGGCTCGCCGGCCTCGATGCTGGGCGCCCGGCTCACCCCTTCGGGGGCCCCGCCGCTGGTGGTGGTCGGCTTCGCGAACAGCATGAGCAAGTCGGCCGGGGGGTGGGTCACCCCCGAGCAGGCGGCCGCACTGCACCCGTCCGGCCTGCAGATGCAGTACCGGTTCGACTCCGCCGCGACGGAGGGGAGGGTGCGGGCGGGGCTCGCCGCGGCGACGGCCGGCCTGCCGGAGGGCGCCCTGGAGAGCGCCCGGTCGTACCTGACGCTGAAGTCCGCCTACTCGGCGCTGGCCGACTCCTACCTGCCGTTCATCACGGTCTTCGGCGTGCTCGGCCTGCTGGTGTCCGTCCTGATCGTCGGAAACGTCGTCAGCGGCGCGGTGGTGTCCGGGTACCGGCACATCGGCGTCCTCAAGGCGCTGGGCTTCACCCCGCGCCAGGTCGTCGCCGTGTACCTCGCCATGGTCTCGGTGCCCGCGGTCGTCGGCTGCCTGTTCGGCACCGCACTCGGGTGGGCGCTGTCCGGCCCGGTGCTGCGCGTCACCTTCGCCGGGATCGAGACCGGCACCGCGGCCCTGGAGCCGCCCGCCTGGCTGGTGCCGGCCTGCCCGGTCGCCGTGCCGGCCCTGGTCGCCGTCGCCGCGCTGGTGCCGGCCTCCCGCGCCCACCGGCTGTCCGCGGCCCGGGCGATCGCTGCGGGCAGCGCACCGCGCACCGGCCGCGGTCTGCGGGTCCAGCGGGCCCTGAGCGGCACCCGGCTGCCGCGCGCGGTGAGCCTCGGCCTGGGCCAGCCGTTCGCCCGGCCCGGCCGGACGGCGCTGACCATGTCGGCCATCGTCCTCGGTGTGGTCACCGTGACCCTCACCACCGGTCTGAGCAGCACCATGCTCGCGGCCTCGGCACCCCCGGAGGGCAGCGCCGCGGGGCCGCGGGTCAGGGTGCAGGTCGGCAGCGCCGCCGAGCACCAGCCGGTGCCCGCGCTGGGCGAGAGCGGCTCCGCGGCCCTGCTCCGCTCCACGCCCGGCGCCGCGGCGGTGACCTCGCGGGCGCTCGTCCGGCTCGGCCTGGTCGGCCACGACGAGACCGTGTTCGGCGACTTCTACGACGGGGACGAGGCCGCCCTGGCGCTGCACGTGGTCAAGGGACGCGTGCCGGCCGGGCCGAACGAGGTGATCGCCGGGCCGGCCTTCCTCGACCAGCACGGGCTGAAGCTCGGCGACCGGATCACGCTCGACCTCCGGGGCCGCCGTCTGCCCGTCACCGTCGTCGGCATGCCGCTGGAGGGCAATGCCCGGGCGGTCGGGGCGACCGCCGCCGCACTGGCCGCCCTCACCGCCGAACCGCACGTGGTCGAGTACGACGTGCGGCTCGCCCCCGGCACGGACGCGGCCGCCTACGCCGCCGCCGTGACGGCCGCCGAACCGGGCCTGCGGGCATCGGCGAGCAGCACCGACCCGAACACCGCCACCGCGACCGTGATCGGCTTCTCCACGGTGTTCACCCTCCTGCTGTCCGTGGTGGCCGCGCTCGGCGTCTTCAACACCGTCCTGCTGAACGTCCGGGAGCGCCGCCGGGACCTGGGCATGCTGAAGTCCATCGGCATGACGCCCCGCCAGGTCGTCGCCATGACGGTGACCTCGGTCGCGGGGCTCGGCGCCGTCAGCGGGCTGCTCGGCATCCCGCTCGGCATGCTCGCCCACCGGCTGATCGTCGACCACGTGAAAGTCCTCGTCTTCGCCGAGTCCATGAAGGACGTCTGGCACGCACCGCAGCTGGCCGGCCTGGCCCTGGCCGGCGTGGCGATCGCCGTCCTCGGCGCGCTCGTCCCCGCCCGGTCGGCGGCCCGCCTCACCATCGCGGAGGTCCTCCACAACGAGTAGGGCCGGCCGGTGCGCGCCGGTGCGGTGCTTCCGAACGCCCCCGCGGGTCGGCCCCGGCCGGCCGGCGGCGGGCGTAGCGTCGGGGTCGGAATCGAGGTCGGGCTCAAGGTTCGGCCCGGGCGAGGAGAGGGCGGGCAGGGATGGGCGGCGGCGAGGCGGGGAGCTGGACCAGGATCGACCGGGAGGTGCTGCACTCCGGCCCGTTCATCCGGCTGCTGTCCGACACCGTGCAGGGCCCGTACGCGCCGGCGTTCGGCTACGAGCACATCCAGGTCGCCGACTCCGTGCGGACCGTCGCGCTGGACGACGAACAGCGGCTGCTGGTGGTGGAGGACGACTTCTACCTGACGGGCGGTCGGATGCCGCACCTGCCGGGCGGCGGCACGGAGCCGGGCGAGGAGCCGGAGGAGGCGGCCCGCCGCGAGCTGGAGGAGGAGACCGGTCTCAGGGCGGCGCGGTGGACTCCGCTGGGGCGCATCCACCCGCTGCCGTCGAGCACCGCGGCGGCCACCCATCTCTTCCTGGCGAGCGGGCTGTCGGCGGGCCGGATGGCACGGGACGAGGCCGAGGCCGGTATGACCGTCCACCGCTGCCCGCTCCCGGAGGCCGTCGGCATGGTGGTCTCGGGCGCGATCACCGAGGCGGGCAGCGTCGCCGCGATCCTGCTGGCGAGCCGCGTGCTGTCGGGGACACCGTGACGGTTCGGCCCCACGCGGTGCACGGCGGGTTGCCGGCCGGCCGGCCGCGATCGGCTGCCGGTCCTGCTGCGGGCTCCGGTCCGGTGCGTCCGTCGACGGGTTGTGACCTGCCGGGGCGTCAGCCCCAGACCGGGCCGAGGATGGTGCGGCCCTCGGCGCCCGCCGGGTCGAGGAAGCGGGGCACGCCGCCGGTGCCGATCCGTACCGGGAGGGCCCGGATCGCCTTCAGGACGGTCCCCCAGTGGACGAGTTCGACGACGACGGCCTGCTGGACCTGCTCGGAGAAGGTCATGTCGAAGACGAAGTTGCCCATCCCGTGCACGATCGGCCGGCCCCGGTAGATCTCGATGGGCTGGACCCAGTGCTGGTGGCCGCCGATGACGGCGTCGGCCCCGGCCTCGATCAGGGTGTGGCCGACGGTGTACTGGTCGGCGACCGGGCGGTGGCTGTACTCCCGGCCCCAGTGCGGGACCACCACCAGCACGTCGGCGGAGCCGCGGGCCGCCCGGACGGACTGTGCGACGGCCTCCAGGTCGGCGGGGGCGAGCGGGCCGGTGATCGGCGGCATCCGCAGCCAGACGACCCCGGGCGAGGCCGCCCCGGCCTCGGGCGACTCGCCGACGGCGTTGAAGGCGAGGACGCCGAAGCGCAGGCCGCCCGCCGAGGCCAGTGCGGGCTCCCGCGCCGCCGCGATGTTCTCGCCGGCCCCGGTGGTGGCGAAGCCCTCGCCGCGGGCGATGGCCGCGGTGCGGACCAGCGCCGTGGGGCCGTAGTCGCCGAGGTGATTGTTGCCCAGGGTGAGGATGTCGTAACCGGCCCGGTGCACTCCGGCGAGGGCCCGCGGGTCCGCGCCGAAGGAGTCGCCGCCGTGCGTGGCGCGGCCCTCCTTGGAGAGGGTGCACTCGAGGTTGCCGACCGTCAGGCCGGCGGCGGCCAGCCGGTCCGCGGTCTGCGAGAAGGGGAGCTCCCAGTCGCCGGTGCGCGCCATGCCGGCACCGACCCTCCGGCCGAGCATCACGTCCCCGGTCCACAGGCTGGTCACCACCGGCCCGGGTCCCTCGGCCGCGACCTCGGCCGTGACGGGGTACGAGCCGGGGGCGGTCAGCGGGTCCACTCCGTCGACCGGCACCGCGGCGATGCCGGGGACGAGCGCGTCGGCGGTCACCAGGGCGGCGGTGTTCCGGTCGGCGAGGGCGGCGGCGACGGCGCCGGGGCCGCGGACCACCCGGAACCCCTGCCAGGTATCGGCCCCGCCGGGCTGCACGGCCTCCAGTTCGGCGCGGCTCGCCGCGAGGCCGGGCGAGCGGGACGGGTGGACGGCGAGCGCGACGGGCAGCCGTACGGCGGCCCGCGTCGCGGCGGCCTCCGTGGTGCCCGAGCCGGGTTGCGGTCCCGTCCGTGTCGCGGGGCCGCCGCATGCCGCCAGCACTCCCCCGACACCGCCGACCAGTACGGCGCGGCGGGAGACGCGCGGCGTCATCCGGCGCCCCGAGGGGCACCGGCAGGCGTTCGGGCCACATTCACACGCTACCCTCCGTAGGCGCAGTCCGCCCGCCGCCGCATCACGTTCGCAGCACGTGACATTCAGTAACCGATGTGCCCGCCACGGCACTTGGTTGACCCGGTGAATATAACTTCAAGGAAACCGGTCTCGGCAACAACCAGTTGATCAACTACGTGGCGAGCGCCGACGCGACCGCGGACTACGGCTGCATCAACGGTGGCGAAAACCACCCGCAGGCCTCCAACAAGGAGACGGTCAGCGGACCGGTCACGGCATCGGGCACGTTCGACTCCGGCAAGAACGGAACGGCCTCGGCTAGCCTGACCCTGAGCCCGCCGAGTGCGGGCGACTTCTCGTGCCCGAAGGGCCAGACGCTGGTGCTCGCTGACGTCACCTACACCAATGTCAGCATCCTCGACGACACCAACGATGTCTCGGCAACCATCCCCGGCACCTTCACCAAGGTCTTCTTCACCTTCCGCAAGCAACCCCTGCCGTCCTGCCGTCACGGCGCGCACACCACCGCCGTGACGGCTGCCGTGCGCCCTGCCTCCGACCGGGTCGACACGTGTCCCCTCGAACGGTGCATCAACTGTCCGCACAGAACGGCGTGCGACGCTGCTCGACACACGGGACACCACGGAGGACACCATGACGACCGATCCGAGCGACCCGACCGCCGCGCTGCCCGGCCGCCCGGCCGTGGCCGACCCGGCCGCCTGGCAGGCCGCCCGCGACGAACTCCTGGTCCGCGAGAAGGCCCACACCCGCGAGGGCGACGCCCTCGCCGCGGCCCGCCGCCGGCTGCCGATGGTGGAGTTCGACGGGACGGTCGAGGTCGTCGGACCGGACGGCCCGGTCCCGTTCCTGGACCTGTTCCAGGGCCGCGACGAGCTCGTGGTCCACAAGCACATGTGGTACGACGGCGCGCCGCCCCAGGGGCAGTGCGAGGGCTGCACCACCACCGTCTGACACCTGAAGGACGCCGTCCACCTCAACGCCCGCGGCGTCTCGTTCGCCGTCCTGACCACGGGCCCCTGGGACGAGGTGGCCTCCTACGTCGGGTTCATGGGCTACACCCAGCCCTGGTACTCGGTGCGCGGCGTGGACGAGCCGGTGGGCGGGGAGATGGGGTACCTCGCCTGTTTCCTGCGCGACGGCGACCGCACGTTCCTCACCTACACCACGACGGGCCGCGGCAACGAGCCGGTCAACGGGTCCCTGGCCCTGCTCGACATGACGCCCTACGGCCGCCGCGAGGCGTGGGAGGACAACCCCGAGGGCCGGCCCGAGGCCCCCCAGGTCGGCTCGCCGGTCGGCGGGCACGGCTCGCCGATCAGCTGGTACTGGCGCACGGACGCCGACGGCGTCGCCACCTGGGGCCCGACCAGCCGTCCCGTGCCGCAGTGGACCCGCCCCGGCGCGACCCCCGTGGAGACCCTCGGCCGGCACGGCCACCACCACTGACGCTCCCTCAGATCGGGTCGAGGGCACCGTGAGTGCGCAGTGCGGCGACCGCGGCCGCCGGGTCCTCGGCGTACCAGCGGAAGGTACGGGCCTCCGCCGGCCTGCCCAATGCCCGGACGTACGCGGCCGGCCGGTGCAGGTCGACGGTGACGGTGGTCTGCCCGGCCACCGCGAGATCGGCGCAGCCGTGCTCGTCCACCGCCGCCAACCTGGCGTCGGGGTAGCGGCGCTCGATCCTGACGTCGGCGATGTCCGCGGCGGGGATGCGGATGTCCAGCAGCGCCCCGTACCGCAGCCGCAGCGAGCCGTCCGCACCGACCACGTGCGGACGCACCACGCAGGAGGCGTGCAGGGCGGCGACGAAGTACACGCCCCACACGTCGAGGACGAGGACGGCCGCGTGCACCGCGGGCCACGGGATGACCGGGGCGAGGGCCACCGTCTCCACCAGGGAGACTCCGTGGTGGCACTGTGGGGGCCCTGCAGCTCGTCGGAGGGTGAGCCGGTGGCGGTCGTGGTGCGGGTGACCGGGGGACCTGGCAGGCCTGCATCGATGCGGTGCGCACCCACGTCCCCGCGGAGACGCCCGTCGTGCTGCTGCACGTGAGCCCGGAGGACGTGGCGGGCGCGGCGCACGGTGCGTTCGCCGGGCGGGTCGAGCACGAGGTGGTGGCCGCCGCGGCCGGCGCGGACCTGCTGGTGCTCGCCCGGGACGGCGACCGCACCCGCCCGGGCCCGCGCAGCCCCGCCCCGGCGACGCGCTTCGCGGTCGGCCACGCGACGCGCCCGGTGCTGCCGGTGTGGCCCGCAGGCTCCCGCCCTGCCGCCGGGCGCGCACCGGCCCCTGCGGAGGGTGGCCCTGGTGGACCCGGGAACACCAGCCCCCTGGGTGGCGCCCCGCCGCGGCGGCAGGCTGACGGATGTCACCGAGCGCCGACGGCAACCGCCGACGGCCCGGCCTTCCGTCAGGAGTCCACCGTGTCGTACACCTCCCTCTCCGGCCGCACCGCCGTCGTCACCGGCGCCGCGAGCGGCATGGGCGCCGCCACCGCCGGGCTGCTCGCCGAGCAGGGTGCCTCGGTCGCCCTGCTCGCCCGCCGCGAGGACCGGCTCGAGGAGCTCGCGGCCGGCATCGGGGCCAAGGGCGGGCGCGCCCTGGCCGTGCCCGCCGACGTCACCGACCAGCAGTCGGTGGACGCGGCCGCCGCCCTGGTCGGCGACGCACTCGGCCGGGTCGACCTGGTGGTGGCCGCGGCCGGGGTGATGCTCCCCAACCCCGTCGACGACGGCCGGATCGACGAGTGGTCCCGCATGATCGACACCAACCTCACCGGTGTGCTGCGGACCGTCCGGGCCTTCACCGGCGACCTGGTGGCCTCGGCCGCCGGGGGCGGCCCCGCGGACCTGGTCACCGTCTCCTCGATCGCCTCCCACGTCAGCTTCCCGAACTACGCCGTCTACAGCGCCACCAAGGCCGCCCTGACCCACCTCGCGGCCTCGCTGCGCAGCGAGTTCGGCCCGCGCGACGTCCGGGTGACCAACGTCGAGCCCGGCCTGACCGACACCGAGCTCGGCCACCACATCGACAACCCCGCTCTCGGCCTGGACGGCCAGCTCGGCGCCATGTTCGACGCCATCGGCCCGATCTCCTCCGAGGACGTCGCCGACCTGATCGCCTTCGCCGCGAGCCGCCCCCGCCACGTGAACCTCCGCCAGCTGGTGGTCCTCCCCACCCGCCAGGCCTGACCGGCCCGGCCGGGGGCCGACCCGGCGGCTGCCCCGACGCCTGTTCGGACGCCGTCGGTGGCCGGGCCGGGCGGGACGGGCAATGCTGGTCTTCCGGCCCCGTCGTGAACCCCCGAGCACGACGGGGCCCGTCGCGTCCCCTCCCTCCTGTGGAGGTTCGGCGAAGCCGTTGTAGGGCGCTGTACGCGCGGCTACGCTGCCTCCCATGAAGCAGCTGAACGTCCGACTCGACGACGAGGCCCACGAGGCCCTGGAGCAGCGCGCCGAAGCGGCGGGGATGACGCTCCCGGAATACGCGCGCAAGGTCCTCGCGGAGGAGGCCGACGAGCGCCGCGAGCGCTTCCTGACGGCTGCCGCGCACTTCTCCCAGGAGTGGGGCCCCGCCTTCGAGGCCGAGTTCGGCCCCTACCCGCAGGCCGGCGGCGCCGGGGCGGCGAGCGCCGCGTGATCCTGCGCATCGACCGGGCCTGGCTGCTCGACATCGCCCACCAGTTCCTGCCCGGGGATCCGGACGTCACCGACTACGGGTCGCTGGCCGCGGCCGTCGCCCGGCACGTCGACGAGGTGATGGAGGTGCCGGTCTACGGCGGCCTGCACCAGCGTGCGGCGGCACTGATGCACCAGCTGGTGCGGGTGCCCGCGCTGCAGTTCGGCAACGAGCACTTCGCGGCCGTCGTCGCGGCCTCCTACCTGAGCGCCTCCGGGGTGATCGTCACCGCGGAGCCCAAGCAGGCCGCCGAGCTGGCCTCCCGGCTGCGCGACGGGCGGACGGACGTCCGCGAGTGCGCGGACGCCATCCGCGGCTGGTACCGCTGACCGCCGAGCGCACGCGACCGGCTTCGACGACGGCCCGGTGACACGCCGGAGCGGTCCGACGCCCACCACCGCGCGCCGGCCGCTGCAGGAGACGGCCGCCGTGGTGGCGCGCACCCTGCCCCGAAACCGCCGCAGGCCCCGGAGGTTCGCCTTGGCACCGGACACCCCGTACATCGCCGTCGTGGGCCCTGCCACGGCGACCGGACGGGAGCAGCAGCTGGCCCGCCGGGTCGGCGAACTCCTCGCCGGCCACGGCGCGGTGGTGGTCTGCGGCGGCACGGGCGGGGTGATGGAGGCCGTCTGTGCGGGGGCGCGCAGCCGCGACGGCACCACCGTCGGCCTGCTGCCCGGCACGGACCGCGCCGACGCCAACCCGCACCTGACGGTGGCGCTGGCCACCGGCGTCGGTGAACTCCGCAACGGTCTGGTCGTGCAGGCGAGCGACGCCCTGCTGGCGGTCGGCGGCAGCTGGGGCACGCTGAACGAGATCGCCCTCGCGGTGCGCCGCGGCAAGCCCGCCGTCGTCCTGGAGGGCTGGGCCGTCCCGGACGCCCCGGCGGAGCCCGCCCTCCGCTCCGCCGCCACACCGGAGGAGGCCGTGGCCGCCGTGCTGGACGCCCTCCGCCGCGAGTGACCCGTCAGGCACTCGGCCGGCGGCTGCTCACTCGGTCGGGTAGCCGATCTCCACGATGTCCTCGGCCAGGTCCGCGAGGGTGAGCTCCGGGTTCAGCGACGACACCAGTTCACGGCTCAGCGGCCGCAGGGCGTACACGGCGCGCACCGCCTCCAGGTCGACGGACACCTCGTAGTGGTCCTCGGCGAAGCGCCGGTACGCCTCCGGCGAGCGGTCGGCCAGCAGCTCGAACAGCCCCGCTGCCCCGTCCGGGTCGGCGTGGCCGTCCGGGAAGTCGATCACGCCGTGCTGCCACCGGTCGTCCGTCCGCTCCCGCCAGAGGCAGACCGTCACCACGGGCACGCCGTCCTCGTCGGTGAACGCCGGTTCCTCGACGAAGGGCCCGAAGACCTCGGGGACGTCGTCGATCACCCCCGGCCAGGGCTCGTCGTCGTTGCCGTACGGGCTCATCGGCGATTCGTGGTCGAAGCCGCGGACGTACGCGCCGGCCGCCGAGAACACGACGGAGTACTCGTCCCCCGATCCGTTGCGCATCGAGGCCATCTCCTCGCCGTCGGCCCAACCGGCGTCGAAGGAGTAGTACCGGCCCTCCCAGTCCGGGCTCAGGATCGCATCGAGCATCGCCAGCGAGCGGCACAGGTCCCGCAGGTCTGCGACGGAGGGCAGCAGGCGGGCCACGTCATGAACGGTCACGCGCCCATCCAACCGGACGACCCGGCACCGCGCTCATCACGCCCCCGGTCGAGGGCCGGCCCCGCGCCGGCGGGGTGACGCCGGGAAAGTGGCGGAAATCCACGGGAACCCGAGGGGCCCGTCCGGACACTGGATCGACGTGGAGTCATTCCTGCCCGGTGAGGGGTCGCATGCAGAGGACCGTGAGGCGTTCGGCGCCCTCTTCGACGAGCACGTGCACGCCGTGTTCGCGCATGCCGTCAGAACGACCGGCGACCGGGCCCTCGCCGACGACGTGGTGTCGCTGACCTTCCTGGAGGCCTGGCGGCTGCGGGACAAGCTGCGCGGCGAGGTCCTCCACCCCGGGGCGTGGCTGCTGGGCATCGCCGCCAATGTGCTGCGCAACACCGCCAGGGCGGCACGGCGCCACCGCGCCGCGCTCTCCCGGATGCCGCCGCGGGAACCGGTGCCCGACTTCGCCGAGGAGCTGGTCGGGCGGATGGCCGACGCCGAGGCGCTCGCCGCGGCCGTCCGTGCGCTCGCACGACTGCGGCGCGGCGAACGGGAAGTGTTCGCCCTCGTCGTGTGGTCCGGGCTCGGCTACGCGGAGGCGGCCGAGGCACTGGGCGTGCCGGTGGGCACCGTCCGCTCCCGGCTGTCGCGGGCGAGGGAGAAGCTCCGCAGGTCCGTCGCCGCCGAACAGCGCACAGTCCGTTCCGACGCCGGCGGCCGGGCCGCGGCGCACCCGCAGGGGAGGCAGCAGTGACCACCGCACCCGGACACCGCCACGACGCCGACGAGCAGAGCGAACGCCGCACGCTCGCACGGCTGCTGCCCCCGCCGCCGCACGCCGGCCTCTCCGCCGAGTGCCGACACACCCACCGGGCCTTCCTGCTGAGGGAGGCCGAGCGACCTGCCCCGTCCCGCGCCCGCCGCCCGCTGCTGGTACTGGCGGCCGCCACTGCCGTCGCGGTCCTGGTCCTCGGGGTGAACACCCTGGGTACAGGTACGCCGCCGGCGCTGGCACCGGTGCCGCCGGCCAGCGCCGCCTCGGTACGGCTGCTGGAACGGGCGGCCCTCGCCGCCCACGCCGACCCCGGGCCCACCCCCCGCGGCACCCAGTACAGCTACGTCAGGACGGTCGGCCGCAGCACCTCGCTCAGCGAGGACGGCGGCACCATGCGGCGCGACACCGTCAGCGAGAACACCGAGCAGTGGACTGCCGTGGACGGCACCCGCCCCGGGCTCCAGCGCACCGACCGGGGAGAGCACGAACTCCCCGCCCCCGGCGCCGGCACGCTCAACTCCCCCACCCACCGCCTTCTCGCCGCGCTGCCCACCGACCCGGACGCCCTGCTCGCCCGCATCCGCGCGGACGCCGAACTCAACCACGGCGCCGGCTCGGGCTCGACCACCGGCCCCGACCAGGAGGCCTTCACGGCCATCGGCGACCTGCTGCGCAGCTCGGTGGCCCCGCCCGAGGTCAGCGCCGCCCTCTACCGCGCGGCCGCCCGCATCCCGGGCGTGGTCACCGTGGACGACGCCGTCGACGCCGCCGGACGCCACGGCACGGCCGTCGCCCGGGTGCACGGCGGGGAACGCTCCGAGTGGATCTTCGACCCCGGGACCCTGCGCCTGCTCGGCGAACGCACCGTCCTCCTCCAGGACGGCCCCTGGGGCCACGCGGGCGACGAGGTCAGCTCGATCGCCATGGTCACCCGCGGCATCGTCGACGCCCCCGGCCAGGTACCCACCGCGGGCACCTGACCGCCGGCCCTGTCAGGCGTGCCGACCGGGCAGCTCCGCGGAGGCGGGCAACGCCCGCCAGTACGCCGCGGGCCCGGCCGGGCAGCCGTCCGCAGCAGGAACTCAACACCTCACCGTGGTGGGTCCGGCAGGCCGGGGCGAAGGACGGCCGACTCCTCCCGGGCGAGTCCGCCGAGTCCGGAGAAACCGGTATGCGTCCCCACCTGGGCATCTGGCACGATCGGGCCCGTGCCCGCCCGTAACCGCCGCCTCCCGCGCCATCTCTCCTGGCCGCTCACCCCGACGGACCTCCGCGAGGCCCTCGGCGGCGAACCCGTCGCCCCGGACGCCGTGTCGTTCGACGGACACCCCTGGGGCGACGGGACGCTGCTGCAGGTCACCTGGCTGCCGCCGACCTCGTCCAACTACGGGCAGGGCATCCACCCCGGGCTGTGGAACACACTGCAGATCGCCGTCGCGCCGCTTCCCGCCGGCGAACGGGCCGCCGCCCGCGAGCTCCTGCGGGGGCGGGTGCTGCCCGAGCTCCGCGCCTGGATCGCCAACGCCCGGCAGGCGCCGGAGGGTTGGAAGCTGAGCCCGCACAGCCGTTCCTGGCGGATCGAGGACGGCACCGTCACCCGCGGCGAGGACGGGCAGCCGTACCGCTGAGGCCGGCCGTCAGCCCTGAGGGGCGTGGTCGGCGGAGAAGGTGAGGCCGCCGTCGGCGAGCGGGCGGCGGCCCGGGGCGGGCACGGTCGGCTCGGACGCGGGCGGGGGCAGGAACAGGGCCCGGTCGATCGGCGGGAGCGGCCGGCGGTCCGGGGCGTCCACCGCGTCGGTGGCCGAGGCGGAGAAGACGGGCATGCCCAGCGGGCGGCGATCATCGTTCACGTCCGCAGCCTGGCCCACCAGGGCACACTCGGGCAACCGCATTCCGTGGCGGGTCGGCGGAGGGGCCGTGGAGGCACTGCGCCGACCGTCAACCGACGGGCCGCCGGAACGAGTCGCCGGACGGGTCGGGGATGCTTGCTCCATGACGGCTCCGGACCCTTCGGGGCTCGCTACGACCTTCCGCAGGTGAGCCGGGAAGTCCGGTCGGCACGTTGCCCTGCCGTGCCCGGAGCCGCCCTGTGAACCACGCCCGACAGTCCGACCGTTGCGCTGCGCCGGCGGTGGGCCGGTGAATCTGCAGTGGGTACTTCCGGCCGTCACCACGGTGGCGTTCCTGCCCCCGGCAGTCCTGCTGGCGTCCGGTCGGGTGCCGGCCCGTCGGCGCAGCCGCCTGGAGCCCGTACGGCTGCGCGGCCGCTCCCTCCTTGCCCTCTATCTGTCGGCGCCGGCCAACGGCGCGCCCCGCGCCCTCGGGGCGGGCTTCGGTGTGGTGATGCCCTGCTCCGCGGCCGGGCTGCTGTGTGCGTGCCGGGCGGGCTGACCGGCGGGGTCAGGGCCTGGGCCCCTCCAGGGTTTCCAGGAGGGTGCGCAGGGTGGCGGCGAGTTCCTCGCGGCCGGCGGCGTCGAGGCCGGCGAGGAGCCGCTGTTCGGTGGCGAGGTGGTCGGGCAGGGCGCGGTCGACGAGGGCGAGGCCCTCGGCCGTCAGGGAGACCAGGACGACGCGGCCGTCGGTGGGGCTGGGGCTGCGGGTGATCAGTCCGTTCGCCTGCAGGCGGTCCAGGCGCTGGGTGATGGCGCCGGAGGTGACCATCGCGGAGCGCATGAGTTCGGCCGGGGTGAGCGGGTTGTCCGGGCCGTTGCGGCGCAGGGTGGCGAGGACGTCGAAGGAGGGCGTGTCGAGGCCGTGTGCGGCGAAGGTGCGGCGCAGCTCGGGCTCGATGAACATGACGAGCCGTTTGAGCCGTCCGATCACCGCCATCGGGGAGACGTCCAGGTCGGGCCGCTGTCGGGCCCACTGGTCCAGCACGGTGTCGACGTGGTCTGCCATGGCGGAAGCCTAGCGGAATCTCTTAGCGGTGAGATACATTCTCTTAGTGCTAAGGAATCGACCTGCCACCCTGCTGCTCACCGCCCTCGCCCCGGCCGTCTGGGGCTCCACCTATCTCGTCACCACCGAGTTACTGCCGCCCGACCGGCCGCTGACCGCCGCCGCGCTGCGCGCCCTGCCCGCCGGACTCCTCCTGCTGCTCATCACCCGCCGCCTCCCGAGCGGCAGTTGGTGGTGGAAGTCGCTGGTGCTCGGCGCGCTGAACATCGGCATCTTCCTCGCGCTGCTCTTCGTCGCGGCCTACCGTCTGCCCGGCGGGCTCGCCGCCACCGTCGGCTCCGTCCAGCCCCTGCTGGTCGTCGGACTGTCGGTGGCACTGCTCGGCCAGCGGTTCACCCTCCGCTCCCTGGTCGCCGCCCTCGGCGGCATCGCCGGGGTCGGCCTGCTGGTGCTGCGCGCCGATGCGCGGCCGGACGCGATCGGCATCGCCGCGGCGCTCGGCGGTGCCGTCGTCATGGCCTCCGGCGTGGTGCTCAGCAAGCGGTGGGCGCCGCCCGCCGGGCTGCTCGCCGTCACCGGCTGGCAGCTGGTCACCGGCGGGCTGCTGCTGGCTCCGACCGCGCTGCTCGCCGAGGGGACGCCACCCGCCCTGACCGTCCGGAACCTCGCCGGGTACGGCTACCTGGGGCTGATCGGCGCCGCGGTGGCGTACGCGCTGTGGTTCCGCGGCATCCGCGCCCTCTCCCCCACCGAGGTCACCTTCCTCGGCCTGCTGAGTCCGCTGGTCGCCACCGTGCTCGGCTGGCTGGCGCTCGGCCAGGGGCTCACCGGCCTGCAGCTGCTCGGCGGGGCGCTCGCCCTCGGCTCGGTCGTCCTCGCCCAGACCCGCCCCGCCACGGCCGGTCCGCGACCGCACCGCCCGGCGCACGTCCACGCGGAACCCGGCCGCCCGGACAGTCGGCCGGCCGACAGCCGCGTCCCGACCGCCGCCGACTGACCGTCACGACGCACGCGCCCGGCCGAGTACGGCCTGCCACCTGACCTCGCCGTCGTGCCACCGGTCGGTGGGGGCGAGGCCGGCTGTGGCGGTCACATCGGCTCCCGGGGCAAAGCGGTCGGCGGCCGGGCGGTCGGCGGCCGGACGGTCAGTCACGGCCGCGCCAGCGGAGGATCTCGAGGGCCGCGCCGACCTGGAGGGTGTGCTCGGCCAGCGGCCGCGGCAGCAGCCGGTCGGCGCGGGCCAGCCGCCGGAGCATGGTGTTGCGGTGGGTGAACAACCGGGCGGCGGCCCGGGAGGCGTTGCACTGTTCGGCGATGAAGACCCGCACCGCCTCGGTGATCTCCGGGGGCGCGGACTCCAGGTCGCCGAGCGTGCGCTGGACGAAGCGGTCGGCGCGTTCCGGGTCCTGGGTGGCGAGTGCGACGAGTTCGACCTCGTCGTGCGAGGCCAGCCGGTGGGCCGAACCCAGTCCGGCGAGCATCTGCTGGGTGGTCAGCGCATCGAGGTGGCTGCGGCGGAAGCCGTCCATGCCGGGCGCGGCCGAACCGAGGGCGATGCGGACGGCCGGCAGCCCGGCGAGGGCGGTGTGCAGGTCGCCGGTGTCGGGCCGGCCGTGCACCCACACCCAGCGGCTGGCCGCGCTGGCGATGATGCTCAGCGGACGCGTCCGGCCGGCCGCGGCGGCGAGGGCGTCGGCGGCGCGGTCCAGCTGGCGGAGGTCCGCCGCCGGGTCGTCGGCCCACAGGACGGCCGCGGTGTGCTCCGGTTCGAGGGCGTAGCCGAGCCGGGCCTCGGCGCGCTGCCGGGTGATCGGCGCGCCGTCCAGCAGCAGGGTGGCGGTCTCGCGGCGTTCGGCGTGGGTGCCGCGGGTGAGTTCACCGCGTTCGGCGTCCATGCGTGCGGAGATCGCGGCGACGGTGGCGTCGACGAAGGCGGAGATGGAGCGCAGCGAGACGTCGAGGAGTTCGCGCAGTTCCTCGGGGTCGGTGGTGAGGGAGCAGGCGACCTGCGTCCACATCCGGGTGGCGACGCTCTCGCCGACCCGGTAGGCGTCGAGCGCGGACTCGTCGAGGCCGCGCCGGACGAGGTCGCGGGCGACGGCCAGCGGCGCCTCCCCGTCGTTGGCGGGGACGGGCTCGCCGGGGGCGCGGATGTTGGCGGCGGCCCAGAAGAGCAGGTTGGAGCGGTTGGTCCGCCGGGCGCCCGCGGCGAGCACCGGGTCGGTGGCGATCTGCTGCCTGGACTCGCCGGCCAGGGTGGCGGCGTCGAGCTCGGCCAGCCACTCCGGCGGCGGGTTGAGCGCGATCTCGGCACCCCGGCGGATCAGCTCCCGGACCCGGGGCGACGGCGGGTTCCACGGCATGGCGGCAGTGTAGTGGTGCAGAGTGCACCTCCTCCGGAAGGATGCGGTGCAGTCCGCCCCTGGCCGGGGGGGCCGGGCCGAGCCCACCATGGAAAGACCCCGCCACCTCCACCCCTCGGGAGCCGCCACCCATGTCCTCCGCCGCCGCACCGCCCGCCGCCGAGCACCTCGACGTCCTGATCATCGGTGCCGGAATCTCCGGTATCGGGGCGGGGCGGTACCTCAAGACGGAGCTGCCGTCGAAGAGCTTCGCCGTGCTCGAGGCGCGGGGCGCCTCCGGCGGCACCTGGGACCTCTTCCGCTACCCGGGCATCCGCTCCGACTCGGACCTGCACACCTTCGGCTACGAGTTCAAGCCCTGGCGGGACAAGGAGGCGATCGCCTCCGCACCCCGGATCCTGGCGTACCTGCGGGAGACGGTGGCGGAGAACGGTCTGGAGCCGCACATCCGCTACCACCACCGGCTGGTCTCCGCGTCCTGGTCCTCCGAGCGGGCACGCTGGACGGTCGAGGTCGAGCGCACCGACACCGGCGGGCGGACGGAGCTGACCTGCAACTGGCTGTTCTGCGCCGGCGGCTACTACCGCTACGACGAGGGGTTCACACCCCGCTTCGAGGGCCGGGAGCGGTTCCGCGGCACCATCGTGCACCCGCAGCACTGGCCGGAGGACCTGGACTACGCCGACAAGCGCGTGCTGGTGATCGGCAGCGGCGCGACCGCGGTCACCCTGGTGCCGGCGATGGCCGGCACGGCCGCGCACATCACCATGCTGCAGCGGACGCCGACGTACATCCTGCCGGTCCCGAAGAGGGACACCGTCGGGAACCTGCTGAAGAAGGTCCTCGGGGAGGAGCGCGGGCACGCGCTGACCCGGCGCAAGAACATCGCCCAGCAGCGGGCGGTCTGGCGGCTCTGCCAGCGGTACCCGAAGGCGGCGCGCCGCCTGATCCGATGGATCAACGTCCGTCAGCTGCCCGCGGGTTATCCGGTCGACGAGCACTTCAACCCGCCGTACGACCCGTGGGACCAGCGGCTGTGCGCCGTGCCGGACGGCGACCTGTTCAAGGAACTCCGCGCCGGGCGGGCCTCGGTGGTGACCGACCGGATCGCCACGTTCACCGAGCGCGGGGTGCTGCTGGAGTCCGGCCGGGAACTCGAGGCGGACATCGTCGTCACCGCCACCGGCCTCAACGTGCAGGCCTTCGGCGGGGCGCAGCTGACCGTCGACGGGGAGCAGGTCAGCCTGCCCGACACCATCGCCTACAAGGGCATGATGCTGTCGGGCGTGCCGAACTTCGCCTACGCGATCGGCTACACCAACTCCTCGTGGACACTGAAGGTCGGCCTTCTGTGCGAGCACTTCTGCCGGCTGCTCGCCCACATGGACGCCCAGGGCTGGGACGCCTGCCGGCCCGAGCCCGCCGACCCGGCCATGCCGACGCAGCCGTTCCTCTCCTTCGGCGCCGGCTACATCCAGCGCGCCGTCGACCGGCTGCCGCGCCAGGGCGACCGCATGCCGTGGCTGACCTCGATGGACTACCAGGCCGACGTCAGACTGCTGCGCGCCGACAGCGTCCTCGACCCCGAGCTGCACTTCTCCCGTGCCGCCACCCCGTCGGCGGGAGGCCGCCCGGACGAGCGCCGGGCGGCCCGCAGTCAGGCTCCGGCGGGCTGACGGCGCTCGAAGCGGCCGCCGAGCCAGGCGACCGCAGCGAGGACACCGGCGAGCGGGCCGAGGAACGGGGCCGGCGTGGTGTGGAAGACGGTGCTGCCGAGCACGCCGACGAGCTGCCACACCGCGCCGAGCACGGCCGCGGCGGACAGCCAGTGCCAGCGGTCCCACCGCAGGACGGCGATCGGCAGCACCAGCACGGCGACGGTCTGCACGGCGAAGCCGAACCGGAACCAGCTCTCGTAGAGGACGTTCCACCACTGGTCTCCGCTGGTGCGGTCGGTGAGGAAGTCCTCGCGGTACTCGAGGAAGGTGGTGCTGTGGCGCCCCGACCACCAGGGCCACACGTAGAGGCCCACCAGGGTCAGGACGGCGGCGACCACCGCGAGCCAGGCGTAGCCGGCCCGGCTCCGGCGGGTGTGGTCGATCAGCGGCATTGCTCCCCCTTGTGCTCCCCGGCAGCTCCCGTACTGCCGTCACCCAGTGTGTCGACCGCCGGCCTGCAGCGGTAGGGGCCCGCCCAGGAAGGGCCGGTCGGTCAGGGGACGCGCCAGAGCTGGGACTTGGCGCCGGGAACGCAGTCGCCGATGGTCAACTGACGGTTGGCGCCGTTGTCGGTGAGGCAGGACGTGCCGGGGCCGTAGGAGGGCTTGATGTTGTAGGTGCCGGACCCGGCGTCGACCAGGGTGAAGGCGGTGGTGTCCGCGAAGCCGGTGGCGAGCACGGTCCCGCCCGGAGTGGACGCGCCCAACGGCACACCCAGTTTGGGATGGTTGGTGCTGCAGGCGTGCAGTGCCACGTACGGCGGGACCGTCCCGACCCGCATCCAGCCGTACTCGGTGTGGCCGCCCATCACGACGGCGACACCGCCGGTCAGGGCGGCCGAGGCCAGGCCCACCTTGAGCCCGTCACCCACGTTGGTGATCGCTCCCCAGCCCGAACCGCCGCAGCCGCTCGGCACGGTGGCCGGTGTCGCGGGCGCCGCCGTGGTCGGCCTGCTGCCCGTCCCGCCGCTCGCACCGGAGCCTCCCCCGCTCCCGGAACCGCCGCCCGCCTGGGTGCCGCCCGCGCCGCCGCCGGCCTGCGTGCCACCGGCACCGCCGACGGGTACGGCGCCGCCCGCCGCGCCTCCGGCGGCCGCACCGCCGGCAGCTCCACCGGCCGGAACACCGCCGGCCTGGGCGGCGCCGGCCGCTCCGCCGTCCGGTGCCGCCGGGCTCGCACCGGGAGCCGAGGAGGCTGCCGCGGGCGAGGCAGGGCGGGACGGCCTATCCTTCGGAGGTTCAGAGGACGGTGAGCTTGTACCGGCCCATGTAGCAGTAGCTGCAGTTGCTCCAGGTGTCGCCCCACTCGATGTAGACGAAGTCGATTCCGCCACTGTTGCTGGCAGTGAAGGTGTACCAGGAGGAGCAGGATCCGCCGGTGTCCTTGTAGGGGCCGCGGATGACGTAGTTGGTGGTGTTGACGGTGGTGCCGGCGCCGGCCTTGTGGACGTCGATCTGGGCTTTCACACCGCGCCCGTTGGCCCAGGTGTCGGTCACGCAGACCGAACCGCTCACGGATGTCCAGCGGCCGGAGGAGCGGCCGCTCCAGTCGAACCACGCGTAGGTGGTGCCCGTGGTGCCGGTCGCGCCGGTTCCCGATGCGCCGTTGGTCCTGACCTGGCAGTACGTGGTGTCGGGGTCACCCGCGGGCTCTTCGCAGTACGAGGCGAACTGCGAGGTGGAGCTCTTGTGGAACGTCTCCCACGGCCCGATGGAGGTGGCGCGGGCCCGCAGCAGGGCGTGGCGGTCGCCCGGGTAGCCGAGCTCCGCCGACACGTACCGGCCGTTCGCCCACGAGCGCAGGGCGAAGTTCCCGCCGCCCAGGTCGTGGAGCGTGAACTTCTCCCATGCCCCGATGGTGGTGGTCTGAGTGGGCTTCATGCGTGCACGCAGCGCGCCCGAGGTGCCGCCGCGCCAGCTCGCCTCGGCCGTCACATACGACCCCTTGTTCACGGACCAGATCGCGTAGACCGAGCAGTTGGGGTCCACGACCTCGAAGCGGAACTGCTCCCAGAAGCCGCTGGTGTTGCTGCTGTCGGTCCGGGCTCGCAGTGCGCCGGGGGCATCGAGGCGGTCTTCGGAGGACACCAGCTCGCCGTTCGCGGCGGTGGTGCTGAAGACGCCCGTTCCGGCGAAGTTGGTGCCGGTGTGGGCACAGCGGCTGTCGGAAACGGCCGGCAGTGCGGATGCGCAGGTGACCTTGTTGATGTCACGGTCTGCATTGGCGTCCACCTTGGCCCAGAGGTCGCCGAGGAGGTCGGTGTTGTCGTACGTGCCGGCGTCCGTTTCGGCCTTGCAGCCCTGGTCGACACGGAAGCCGTCCCAGTCGACGTTGTTGTCCGTTGCGCCCCCTGGAGCAAGATCTTGAATGTCGTCCCAGGTATCTCCGGCGGGACCGCATTTGTCGTCCCTGTTGCCGTCTCCGTCCCGATCGGCCGGCAGTTTGACGGAGGAAGACTCCAGCGAGACTTGGAGATCGTCCAGGCACCAGCTCCTGAGGGCGCGGACGACGGCACCCGGGTTCGCGGTGTTGTTGATGATCTGTCCGCAGATTCCCCACTCGCACTCCGGCCCGGCGTGTGCGGGCGCCGTCGGCACGCCGACGAGAGCGCCGGCGAACAGAAGCAGACCTGCCAGTCGCGCGAAGAAGCGGCTGGCAGCGGCCCGTTTTGGCAGCCTCGGTGCTGGAGCAGGGGCTCTTCCGTTTCGCATCTGTGGACTTCCTCCAGGTAGCAAGTAGCAATCTGCTGAGGAACAGCCAATGTGCGGGGTGGGCAGTCACCCGAGTGGCGCTGCCGAGCGTTTCGTTCAACTGACTCACTGTCAAGAGTTTCGCCATTACCCGGGAGGCGGTGACCTGAGCGCGGCGAGCAGTGCGCCCTCCGAGCTTTACCCCGTCGGGGATCTTGGAGTTTCCCGATGCCGGCATGATCAGCAGGCATTGCCCGGGGCCGTTTCGGAGATCGATATCGATGCGGTTGCCGAGGTGTCCGTTGTCACCCGTCCCCGTTCCGGTGGGCACGTACCGTCTTCGACTGCGCAGACCGCGCGGGCGGGCAATCCGGGCGGTACGACGGCGATGTGGGCGAGAGACCGGCTGGACGGTCTGTGGTGCGACGAGGACCGGTTCTGTGCCCTCGTCCTGCTCGGAGTCCGGGCGGACGGCCGCAAGGAGCTCATCGCCCTCACGGAGGGCCACCGCGAGCACGCCGAGAAGGTGGTGGCCTCGTTCCCCGCCGCCTACGGCGCCGAGTTCCCGGGGCCGTCGGAAAGCCACCGACGACAGCGGGGTGCTGCCGGCTTTCTACGACTTCCCGGCCGAGCACTGGATCCACTCGCGGACCACGGACCCCATAGAGTCGACCTTCGCCACCGTGCGCCTGCGCACGGTGGCGAAGGGGCGCTTGGTCGAACGCGAGGAGCTGGCAGCCCGATGGACATACCCGAGCCGCTGGCGGACGAGGAACTCGCCGAGATCGAGGAGCTCGCCGGAGCCGCGACCCCAGGTCCCTGGCACGTTCGCTTCCTCGACGACGACCATGCCATGAACCTCGTCGCGATCAGCACGGTCCCCGACACCGGACGCGGTGAACGATGGCCGGGCTTCGACCATGGGCAGAACGTGGCCGCCACCCTCGTACAGCAACCGCGATACGTCGACATCGCCGACGAACGCTGGGACGAGAACGCCTTCTTCATCGCGAACGCCCGTCAGGACATCCCGCGCCTGATCGCCGAGGTTCGACGTCTTCGCCGCATGCTCGAAGTCGGGGAACCGGAGTCCGGCGACGCCTGACGGACACGGCGGTCCACAGGTATTGACGATTCCTCGGTTCTGTCCTCCCAGCCCCCTCTGCGGGCGATCCGCTCTACCATCGGCCTCACCGACGGGCCGGACGGGTCGGCCCGACGCAGGACACCGGGGGCGGTTTTGGGCACGACGGGGACGACGGCGCAGGCCGTCAGCAGACTCACCGCGGACTGGGCGCGGATCGTGGACGGCGGCAGCGGGACGGTCTTCACCGCGGCCGGCGTGTGGCCGCTGCTCGCGTTCCTCGCCGCGGGCGCCGACGAACCCGTCCGCCAGGAGCTGGAAGAGGTGCTCGGCGCGCACGCCGAGGACGCGGCCGGGCGGGCCCGCGACCTGCTCGCCGTGCTCCGCGAACTGCCCGGGACCAGCGCCGCGATCGGCCTGTGGACCCGGGAGCACCTGGTCGTCGAACCGCAGTGGCTCGCCGGCCTCGGCCCGGGCAGCCACGCCCGGCTCACCGGCGACCCGGCCGAGGACCAGGCGGCGATGGACGCCTGGGCGTCCGACCGCACCGGCGGCATCATCGAGCGGATGCCGATACGGGCGACCGACATCCTGCTGCTGGTCCTGGCGAGCGCCGTGACCGTACGGACCCAGTGGCTCCGGCCCTTCGGCCCGACCTTGCTGCGGCCCGGGGCGGGCCCCTGGGCGGGCCGCCTGCTGACCGCGCTGACGGTCGACACGGCCGACCTGTTCGACCGGCTCGCGGCGGCGGAGACCGCGGCCGGCCCGGTCACCGAAGTCCGGCTGCCCGGCACCGGCGACGTCGACGTCCACCTGCTCGCGGGCGAGGCCGACGCGCCGCTCGGCGCCGTCCTGTCCGCCGGGCTCGACCTCGTGGCGCAGCGGTGCCGGCGCATCCCCGTGACCGCCCTGCCGACCGGCAGCGAGTGGCCCGGGCTGACCGTCCGTGCCGCCGACAGCCTGCAGCCGCACAACCGGCTCGCCCTCACCACCGTGCCCTTCGCCCTCACGAGCGAACACGACCTGCTCGACCGGCCACCCGTCTTCGGGCTCGCCACGGCCACCGAGAAGGGCGGCTTCTCCGGCATCAGCCGCAGCGAGCCGCTGGCCGTCTCCAGCGCCCGGCAGAGCGCCGCCGCCACCTTCGGCGCCCACGGGTTCGAGGCGTCCGCCGTCACCGCCGTCGGCATGTCCCGCAGTGCCGCCGGATTCAGCCGGCCCATGCACCGGATCACCCTGGCCGAGGCGGTCTTCGACCGGCCGTTCGCCTTCCTCGCCGTCCACCGCCCCTCCGCCCTCCCCCTGGCCGCCGGCTGGATCACCGAACCCGGCACCCCGGGCCCGGCCGACTGGACGACCTGATGGTCACCGGCCCGGGTGGGCGTCACAACTCACCCGGGCCGTCCGACCGTTCCTTATCACGGTCCTGACCGGGGCGCGATACTCGACCGGGTGGAATCGATCTACCGCAGCACGACGGGCGAGGACCTCGTCCGGCGCTGGTGCTCCGACCGGCTCGACGGGTGGGCGGTGCCGCACGAGCGGACGGAGGTGACCGCCAACGGTGCCCGGACCCACGTGGTCCTCGCCGGGGACGGCGGCACGACGGTCGTGTTCGTCCCGGGCACCAACTTCAACGCCGCCGTCTCCCTGCCGCTCGCCACGGCCCTGGTCGCCGCCGGCCACCGGGTCCTGCTGGTGGACGTTCCGGGCCAGCCCGGACTCAGCTCCGGCGAACGGGCGCTCTCCGACGTCCGGTTGGCCTGGTACGGGGCGTGGCTGGGCGAGGTGGTCGAGAGGATCTCCCCCGAGCCGGTGGCGGTGATGGGCCACTCCTTCGGTGCCGCCGTAGCCCTGTCCGCCGGCTCGTCCTGGTCTCACCCGGCGGCCTGACCGGGCTCAGGCTGACCCCTGCGGTGCTGGCGGCCTCGGCCGCCTGGTTCCTGCGGCCGGCGCCGACGCACAGCGCCCGCCTGTTGCGCGCGATGCTCGCCCCCGGCACTCAGCCCCGCGCCAACCTGGTGGACTGGATGACCCTGGTCGCCCGGCACTCGCGCTCCAGCGGGGCGCCCGGCACCGCCGACCTGCCCGCACGCCCGATCCCCCGTCTGGTCGTCACCGGCGAGCACGACGTCTTCCTGCCGCCCGAGCGGCTTGCCACGGCGGTGCGCAGACGACTCGCCGTCGAGCTGGGCGTGATCCCCGGGGCCGGACACCTCGTGGTCGAAGAGCACCCCGAGCACCTGGCCGGCCTGCTGGCGGACCCGGGTCGGTCCACCGCCGGCACACCCGCGGAGTAGCCGACGTCCGCCTACCGCAGGTGCCGAGAACGCCGGTGGGTGGACCCCGGTCGGCCGGACGGGGTCAAAACCCTGCGGGACCCGGAGACCGCGAGGGACGCCGCCGCCAACCCCGCGCTGCCGACCGAGGTCGTGCGGTGGATGATCACCGGGAGCCGAAAGCTCCCGGCCTCGCCGGACGGCTCATGACGGCCGGCCGCCGAACTGCCAGCGGTGCACCTCGATGTCCGCGTACCGGTCCGCGGTGAGGACGGCGCGCGCCGTCTCCGGGTCCGGTGCTCGGAGCAGTGCCGCTGTGCCCAGCCAGGTGGCTCCGTCGTCGGACAGCAGCGGCCCGTAGGCGATCAACTCACCCCGGTCGGACGGCACGTCGAGGTCGGCGGGCTCGCCCGAGCCCAGGCCGAGCACCAGGAACCGGTGGCCGCCCGTCCGGCCCCCGGGGAATTCCCACATGGTGCGGCCCAGCAGGTTGCGCCACCGCCGCAGCAGGACGTCCCGGTACACCCCGGCCTGGTAGCCCGGCTCGTCGAAGGCGAACGCACGGGCGGCGGCCGGGCCGGCCAGGTCGACGATGTGCACGCTGCCGGTGGGCACCCCGTCGGCGTCGGTGAGCGTCGGCCCGCGGGCGATCATCTCCGCCGCATACCCGTCCATGTAGGACCAGTGCTGTTCGAGCAGTTCGTCGCGCAGCGCCAGTGAGTCGGGCCGATCGCGATGGTAGCAGAAGAACTCCATGCCGACAGTCTTTCGGCGCCCGGTGGCCCCGGTACAGCGCATATCGGAGCCACCGGGAAGTCCCCCGACCGCTCGTGCCGCAAGGGCGCACAGGCCGACGGCCGGCAGGAGGCCGCCGTGCGGGTGCCGGTGAGGCGACGTCCGGTCACACCCCGCCCGCGGAGGCGTGGCGTTCGGCGCGGCGGAGGTTGCCGGCGAGGCCGCCCAGTTCGAGCGAGGCGCTGTTGAGGGCGAATCTGGCGTTGGGGGTGTGGAGTCTGCCGGGGAGCACTCCGGTGAGGTCCTTGAGGACTTCCAGCACCGCTGCGAGGGCACTCAGCAGGTGCTCCTCGTCGGCCCTGGGCACTGCGTCATAACGGGTGCGGGCCGGGCCGAGCGCGGTTTCGCGCAGCTGCGTCTCGACCGCCCGGACCGCTTCGACGATCCGCTGCAGTTCACTGTCCATGCCGGCTCCTCCGGGTCGTGGAGCGGACTGGGCCGCCGCTCCTCCCAGCAGGTCCTACCCACCCGTGGACCGCGCCGCGCCGGGGCTTGTCCGACACGCCGTCACCTCCGTAGGGTGACCGGATGATCATTTCTTCCGCCCGCGGGCACTCTGCCCCTGCATCGACGGCGGACCGAGCGGGGCGCTGACATGGCGCCCCGGGTCTACCGCCTCACCCCGTACGACCCTGCGGCGGAGGCGGAGTACGACGCCTGCTCCCCCGCCGCACACCGCGCCCGCACGCAGACCGCCGCGGCCCTCGCCGAGGCCGCCGCCGGGTTCGCCCGGGCGGCGGGTGCGGAGCGACTGGTGATCGGCAGTCCGATGGTGGAGGGCTTCTTCTCGTTCTCCGCCCGGGGTTCCCGTGGGCGGGACGGCCTGGCCGGGGTGTTCCCCGGCGATCCCACCGGCTTCCGCGACGGCGCGGACCTCCCGGTGGCCGCCGGTCTGGCGCTGCTGCGGGCGGTGCTCCAGCGGGAGGGTGCCTGGTGCAGGCTACGGGCCGGCGGCGGGTTCTTCCTCCATCCCGGGCACCGCGACGACCTGTTCGTGGGCTTCGACGGCGGCGACGGCCCGCTCAAAACGGCGCTGACCGAGGCGCGCCGCCCGGGGCTGTTCGCCGAGAAGGTCGGACGCTCCCCCTACGACCCCTCCCTCGACGAGACGGACGTGCGGCCGCCCGCCGACGGGGTGTTCTGGACCGGTGTGCACTGCCTGGTCGCCGAACGCGGGGCGGTCCTGCTGAAGGAGGAGTACGCGGCCCACGGCCGCCGCTGGCACCGGCTGGCCGCCGAGGCCGCGGTGACCGCCGTCCGCGGGCGCCTCGCCCCGCGGGCCCGGCTGGCGGTGTGGCCGGACCTGACCGAGGACATCGGGGCGGTCCGCGCCGAGGTCCGGGCCGGCGGGCGCCCCCACCTGCTCGTCCGTCAGGAGGCCGACGGGACCTTCCCGGCGGAGCGCATCGCCGAACCGTGGATGGGCCGCGACAACCGGCACCCCGGCCTGACCCGGCGGTCAGTCGGTCGGCCCGGTACCCGCCGCCTCCTCCCGGCGGCGCTTGCGGCGGCGCCACAGCAGGGTCGCACCGCCGACCAGCATCACCATGCCCACGGCGGCGACGACGCCCTTCCAGGTCTCGTCGAAGAGCGCGCCGCCGAGTGCGCCGATCAGCGTGTAGAAACCCGCCCACACCAGGGCGGCCGGCGCCTCGGCGACGGCGAAGCGCCGCACCGGCCAGCCCGAGAGCATGCAGGCGCCGATCATGAACATCCGTCCGCCGGGGACGAGCCGGGACGGCACCAGCACGATCCGGCCGTGCTCGTCCAGACTCCGCTCGGCCGCCTGCACCCGGGGATGGTCGAACCGGGGCCGGATGCGCGCCTCCAGGCGCCCGCCCGCGTGACCGGCGATCCGGTAGAGGGTCACGTCGCCGCACCAGGCCCCCAGGCCCGCACAGACCACCACCAGCGCCACGTCCCGGGGCACCTGGGTCGCATGGACGGCGGCCGCCGCGCTCGCGCTGACCAGCATGCTGGTGGGGAACACCGGCACCAGCGAACCGAGGGCGACCAGCAGGAACAGCGCAGGGAAGCCCACGGCCTCGGTGGTGCCGGCCTCGGTG
This sequence comes from Kitasatospora sp. NPDC051914, assembly GCF_040680995.1. Taxonomy (NCBI): domain Bacteria; kingdom Bacillati; phylum Actinomycetota; class Actinomycetes; order Kitasatosporales; family Streptomycetaceae; genus Kitasatospora; species Kitasatospora sp. NPDC051914. The sequence goes on along the minus strand of NZ_JBFAXX010000001.1, from coordinate 189,008 downwards.
GCGAGTGCGCCGAGGGAGATCACCGGGCCCGTCCCGTCCCGCAGGGCCCGGCGGCCCGGGCGCGGGTGTCGGCTGCCGCAGTACGGCTGGTCTCAGCAGGCACGGAAGGCAGTCCTCGGAGGTCGCAGAACCCGTCCGGCCGGACACTACACGCGGAACACCGCCGTTCCCGGCAGGTGCGGCCGACCGGCCCCGGGGTTCCGCCCGACGGCCGACGTAGGCTCGTGGCATGCGTGTGCACCCGGGGTCCGGCACCTGGCCGGAGGACGGAACGGAGCCGTACGGCGGCGCGGAGCCGTACGGCGGTACGGAGGACGGCAGCGCGGGGGACGGCGTCGCCCTGCGTGAGATCGGGGTCCTGCTGGCCGGGCGGGGCGTGGCCGTACTGAGCGGCGCCGGGCTGTCCACGGAGTCGGGCATCCCCGACTACCGGGGGGCCACCGGCCGCGCCCGCCCCCGCACACCGATGACCTACCAGGAGTTCACCGCCAGCGAGGCCGGCCGCCGCCGGTACTGGGCGCGCAGCCACGTGGGCTGGCGGACGATCGCCCGGGCGCAGCCCAACGCCGGGCACCGGGCCGTCGAACGGCTGCGCCGCTCCGGGCACGTGGCGGCGGTGATCACCCAGAACGTCGACGGCCTGCACCGCGCCGCCGGCACCGTGGACGCCGTCGAGCTGCACGGCGGCCTCGACCGCGTGATCTGCCTGGACTGCCGCCGCACCAGCTCCCGCGAGGCCCTCGACCGGCGGTTGCACGCGCTCAACGGCGACTTCCGGGACGCGGGCGGCCGGATCAACCCGGACGGTGACGTGGAGCTCCCCGACGCGCTGGTGGACGGCTTCCGGGTGGCGCCGTGCGAGGCGTGCGGCGGCGTGCTCAAGCCCGATGTGGTCTTCTTCGGCGAGAGCGTCCCCAAGGACCGGGTCCAGCAGTGCTACGACCTGGTCGACGGCGCACGGGCGCTGCTGGTCCTGGGGTCGTCCCTGACGGTGATGTCGGGCCTGCGCTTCGTCCGCCGCGCGGCGCACAGCGGCAAGCCGGTCGCGATCGTGAACCAGGGCGAGACCCGCGGGGACGCCCTGGCCGCCACCCGGGTCGCGCTGCCGCTCGGCACGGCGCTGACCGCCCTGGCGGCGCAGCTCGGCTCCGCGGGGGCGGCCGACCCGGCGGGCCGGCCGCGGCAGGGCGCGGGCGGCGGGGCGTAGCATCGAAGCATCGGGACCAGCAGGTGCGGAGAGTCCGATGAGCAGCAATCCCGCAGAGCACGAAATCGCAGGACCGGACGACCTCGAGCAGTCCGTTCCCGCCGCGCCCCGGCCACCGGGTCGCAGGCCCGCCGCCCGCCGGGCCGCGGAGGACATGTACGGCGGCGACGACGACCTCGTCGGGCCGTCCTCGACGCTCTACCCCGCCGCCTTCGACATCGAGGACGAGCCCGGCTGAGGGCCCGTCCTCCCCACAGTCCTCACACTCCGGTCGCTCCGTCGATGCGTTCGCGGAGGAGGTCGGCATGGCCGTTGTGCCGGGCGTACTCCTCGATCATGTGGACGAGCACCCAGCGCAGCGACACCGTGCCGCGCCATACGTCGTGCCCCTCGACGTCCAGGTGGGGCGCCCCGGTGACGAACCGTTCGGCGAAGGCCACTTCGTCGCGCCACGCCTGCCAGGCCGCCTCCGCAACCCCGGGCGCGGCCGAGGCCCCGTCGAAGTCGCCGTCCGGGTCGGCGGGCGAGGAGTACAGGGCCGGCGCGTCCTCGCCGGCCAGCACCTGCCGGAACCAGCGCCGCTCCACGTCGGCCAGGTGCCGCACCAGCCCGAGCAGTGAGAGCGTGGACGGTTCCACGGCGCGCAGCGCCAGTTCGGGGCCCAGCCCGGAACACTTCATCTCCAGCGTGGTGCGCTGAGCAGCCAGCATGTCGGCGAGCATCCTCCGCTCGTCCCCGGTCGCCGGCCCGCCGAAGCGGCCTTCGCTCTCGGCACCGGCGAACAGTTCGGCCCTTCTCCGCAACTCCGTCATGCACCCATCCTCCCGCAACACCCGTCGGCAAGGGACGGACACCGCACAAGGGTCACCACCGGGGAGCGTGGGGGCACCTCGGTGGTGACCCTGCGGTCCGGGTCAACCCGTTGTGCAGGGGGTCCCGTTGAGGGTGAAGGCCGTGGGGGCGGCCGGGTTGCCGGTGTGGGTGGCCTGGAAGCCGACGGAGACGGAGGTGCCGGGGGCGATGGCCGCGTTGTAGGCGGCGTTGCGGGCGGTGACCGCTCCGGATGCGGGGGTGTAGGTGGCGTTCCAGCCGGAGGTGATGGTCTGTCCGGCGGGCAGGGTGAAGGCGAGGGACCAACCGTCGACGGCCGTGCTGCCGGTGTTGGTGACGGTGACCGCCGCGGTCAGACCGGTGCTCCAGCTGTTCACCGTGTAGCCGATCCGGCAGGCGCTGCCACCGGGAGGAGTGGTCGGCGGGGTGCTGGGCGGCGGACTCGTCGGCGGCGTGCTCGGCGAGGTGGAGTCGAGGCCGAAGAAGGCGATGGCCTGGGCCGCCATGCCGGCGGTGGGCAGGGTGTGACCGGCGCCCTGCACGCTGACGGCCTCGACGAGGGCCCGGGTGCCGGTGCTGCCGTAGCGGGTTCGCGTCCACGCGGTCTGCGGGTGGTCGGTGAGGGCCGGGGTCGCGGGGACGCCCAGCACGTCCGTCCACTGCTTGATCTCCTCGGCGAGGTTCGGGTACCGCAGTGTGCTGTCCTCGGTGCCGTGCCACAGCTGCATCCGCGGCCGCGGCCCGCTGTATCCGGGGTGGGCGGCGCGGACCAGGTCGCCCCACTGCTGACCGGACTTGGTGACGGTGCCGTTGGCGCAGGCGCTGTTCCACGAGGAGCCGTCGGTGGTCGCGAAGCATCCGAACGGCACGCCCATGAAGGCGGCGCCGGCGCTGAACACGTCCGGGTAGTCGCCGAGCAGGACGTTGGTCATCATCGCGCCGGAGGAGGCGCCGGTGACGAAGATCCGGGCGGGGTCGACGGCGTAGTGCTGCTGCACCCAGCCCACCATCGAGCGGATGCCGACCGGGTCGCTGCCGCCGTCCCGCCTGAGGGCCTGCGGCGAGGACACGTCGAAGCAGTTCCCGCTGCGGGTGGCGGACGGGTAGACCACGATGAAGCCGTACCGGTCGGCCAGCGAGGCGAATTCGGTGCCGGAGTAGATGGCGGGCCCGGAGCCGGTGCAGTAGTGGACGGCGACCAGCACGGCCGGCCGGGGCGCGACCGTGGTGGGCACGTAGAGGTGCATCCGCAGGCCGGTCGGATTGGTGCCGAAGCCGGTGACCTCGGTGAGGCTCGCCGCCCTTGCGGCCGGGGCGGTGAGCAGGAGGGCCGCCAGTAACGGGAGGACGGCTCCCAGCAGGAGGGCGGGAAGCGAGCGCGACTTCCGCCCGGGCGGCGCCGATCGGGTGTGCAGATGCCTGTCGGACATGTCCCTGTCCTTTCTAGACTGCGGCTGTGAAGGGCTTGCTGCTGCGCCTGTCGGCGCTGGACGCGGACGCGGCCGCGGCGTTGCGGGTGATCGCCCACTTCGAGGCGCTGCTGGGCAGCGGGGCGCTCGATGCGGCCTCGCTGGTGCGCTCGACGGCGGGTCTGGCGGAGTGCGCGGCCGGGTGGCTGCCGGCCGGCGGCGAGCCGGTGCGGTTCGGGCCGGACGGCGGGGAGCTCGCCGGTCCGCCCGGACGTGTCTCGTCCGCGGCGGAGCTGGGTGCGGCCGGCCGGGTGTGGCTGGAACGTCCGGGCGCGGCAGGCCCGTTGGACGATCTGGTGCTGGAGTGGATGGCGACGGCCGCCCGGGTGGTGGGCGGTGGCGCACGCGGCGCGGGGGCGCCGCACGTCGCCGATCCGGCACTGGTGGAGCTGGTGCTGTCCGGCCGGGAGGCGGTGGCCGACCGGGCCCGGGCGCTGCGGCTGCTCGGGCTGGTGCCCGAACTCCCGCTGCGGGTGGTGGCGGTGGCGGGCGGCCCGGCGACCGATGCGGGAGCGGAGGCGGTGGCGCTGCTCGGGTGCAGCACGGTGGCGGGCACGGTCCGGGTGGCCCGGCTGGGTGCGGTGGGCGCGGTGCTGCTCCAGCCGCGGGGGCCGCGGGCATCGCCGGACGGATCGCCGGCCGCGGAGCTGCGCACGGCGCTGCGGGAGCGCGGCCGCGGGCCGGGCGGGGCGCGAACGGCCTTGCGCGGCCTGCGGGTCGGCGTCGGTGGCCCGGCGGAGGCGCTGGCGGCCGGGGAGTCCTGGCAGCAGGCGCGTGCGGCGCTGCGGTTCGCGGTGGCGGGTGCGCCGGTGGAGGCGGTGGCGGACCACGACGCGCTGGGCGCGGTGGTACTGCTGGCGGAGATCCCGGCGGACCGGCTGCGCGGCCGACCGGACGTCCGGGCACTGGAGTTGCTGGCGGAGCGCGAGGACGGCGCGGCGGCGGTGGCGGCCCTGGCGGCGTTCTGCCGGACGGGCTCCCTGCGCCAGGCCGCGGCCGAACTGCACCGGCACCACAGCTCGGTGGCCGCGCGGCTGGCCCGGGTGGAGGAGGAGACGGGCTGGCGGCTGCGCGACCCGCAGGACCGGTTCCGCGCCCAACTTGCCTGGTACGCCTGGCGGCTGGCGGCCTCCGCCGAGGACTGACCGTCCTTCGGCAGGCCGCCGGGCGGGGCTGCGCCCACCGGCCGGGCCGGGCTCATCGGCCCAGCGCCCGGCGGAGCACGGCGACGACCTCGGCACGGGCCCGCCGCGCCACGGCCGAGTGGGTCACCATGCCGGCACCGTGGAAGGTTCCCGGCAGCAGGTGGAGTTCGGTGGGGACGCCGGCGGCCAGCAGGGCGCGGGCGTAGTCGATGCCCTCGTCCCGCAGCGGGTCGAACTGCATGACGGTGATGTGGGCGGGCGGCAGGCCGGCCAGGTCCGCGGCGTCGGCGCGGGCGGGTGCGGCGTACCGGTCGACGGTGTCGCCGCCGGCGGTCGGGCCGAGGTAGGCCGCCCAGGAGAGCAGGGCGTTGGGCCGGTTCCAGACGGGCGTGTCGGTGTACTCGACGGCGCTCGGAGTGGTCAGCCGGTCGTCGAGGGCGGGGCTGTGCAGCTGCTGGAGGCGGATGTGCGGGCCTCCGCGGTCGCGGACGAGCATGGCGAGACCGGCGGCCAGTCCTCCGCCGGCACTGTCACCGCGGAGGGCGATCCGGTCGGCGTCCAGGTCGAATCCGGCGGCCTGCTCGACCAGCCGGCACAGGCCGGTCCAGCAGTCCTCCAGGGCTGCCGGGTAGGGGTGTTCGGGTGCGAGGCGGTAGTCGGCGGAGACGACGAGGACCTGGAGTTCCCGGCAGAGGTGCAGGTTGTCCTCGTGGTCGACGTCGGGGTTGCCGAGCACGAAGCCGCCGCCGTGGAGGGTGTAGAGCAGGGGCAGCGGGCCGGGGCGGCCCTGCGGCCGGTAGGTCCTCAGCAGGACGTCGGGGGCTCCGGGGGCGCCCGGCACCCGGACGTCCTCGACCTTCACCCCGGTGCTGTCGGCGCGTTCGGCGGTGCCGGCCAGTTCGGCGGCCTGCGCGGCGCGGGCGGCCGCCAGGTCGGAGATGTCCACCGGGGACCACATCGCGAGGGCCGCGGCCAGTTCGGGGTCGTAGGCGTGGGGCACGCTGGCGGTCCCTCCGAGGCGGAGACGGGCACGGGAACGGGCACAGGACGGGCGCCCGCCGGAAACCCTCGTGATCCGGCGGGCGCCCCGGGAAGAACCGTCCCACGGCGTCGGCCCGCCGGGCATCCGACAGGCGTCGGGACAACCGCCGCCGCGGCCCGACACGCGTGCGGCCGCCCCGACGCCGAAGGGCCGGGCAGCCGCTCTCCGGGCCGGGGTGCGACCGCGTGTGCAGCGCCGCTCCCGACGCCTGCACCGGACGGCCGGGAACCCGGCCCGCCGACCGCCCGGCACTCACGCGGCGCCCGGCGGCACCTCCCCCGAGCCGCGCACGATCAGCCGGGTGGGCAGCTCGATGCGCTGCGGCGGGGAGGTGTCGCCGCCGAGCCGGTCGAAGAGCAGGCGGGCGGCGGTCCGGCCCAGGGCCTCCGGGTCCTGGGCGACCACGGTCAGGCCCGGGGAGAGCAGGGCGCCCAGCTCCAGGTCGTCGAAGCCGACCAGGGCGGGGCGCGGCGACGCCCCGGCCAGGTACTGGAGGGCACCCAGGGTGACCCGGTTGTTGGCGGTGAACAGCGCGGTGACCGGCTCACTGCCCGAGAGCATGCCGCGCACGGCCCGGGCCACGGTCCCCGCGTCGGTGGGGCCGGTGGCGATCCACCGCTCGTCGGCGGGCAGGCCCGCCTCCGCCAGGGCCGCGCGGTAGCCGCGCAGCCGCTCGGAGCCGGTGTGGATGTGCGGCAGGTCGCCGACGAAGCCGATCCTGCGGTGGCCGTGCGCGATCAGGTGGGCCACGCCCTCGCGGGCGCCGCCGGCGTTGTCGCTGAGTACGGCGTCGGCGGGCAGGCCCGAGGCGGGCCGGTCCAGGAAGACCGCGGCGGTGCCGGAGGCCAGTTCGGGCGCCAGGTAGCCGTGGTCGGCGCCGGCCGGCACCACGACGAGCCCGTCCACCCGGCGGGCGCAGAAGGCGAGGGCGAGCTCCCGTTCGCGCTGCGGGTCCTCGGCGCTGGAACCGGTGAAGAGCAGGGAGCCGTGCTCGCGGGCGACGCCCTCCACGCCGCGCGAGAGCGCGGAGGAGAACGGGTCGCCGATGTCCTCCAGCAGCAGGCCGATGCTGGCCGTGGTGCCGGTGCGCAGCAGCCGGGCGCTGTCGTTGCGGCGGAAGCCCAGCGCATCGATGGCGGCGCGGACCCGGGCCGCCATGGCCGGGCTGACGCCGGACTCCTCGTTGACGACCCGGGAGACCGTCTTGAGTCCGACGCCGGCGGCGGCCGCGACGTCCTTCATGGTCGGTCTGGCGACCGGACGGCTGTTCATAGCCAGCGAGCATACGACCCCGGGGCGCGGGCGGAGGACTCGTGGACAACGTTGCCCGCCGAAGGTGGACAACGTTGTCTGCCTGGGTCAGAATCAACCGGCCCCCGCGGTACTCCGGCCACGCACCGCACCGACCACCACTCCCCCGGAGCCAGCACCATGAGCACCGCCAGCACCGCCGCCCCCGCAGCCCCGGTCCGGGGATCGGTCGCCGCACTCGACGTCGGCGGCACGAAGATCGCCGGCGGGCTCGTCGACCCCTCCGGCCGCCTGCTGCACCAGGTGCAGTGCCCAACCCCGGCCCGCGAGGACGCGGCCACCGTGCTCGGAGCCGTACGGCACGTTCTGGACGCTCTCGCCGCCCATCCCGGATGGCCGCTGGTGACGGCCGCGGGCATCGGCAGCGCCGGCCCGGTCGACACCGCCGCCGGGACGGTCAGCCCGGTCAACATCCCCGCCTGGCGGTCCTTCCCGCTGGTCGGGGAGGTCTCCGCCCACCCGGCCGTCCACGGCCTGCCCGTGGTGCTCGGGGGCGACGCGGTGGCGATGGCGGCCGCCGAACACTGGCTCGGCGCCGCCCGCCCCTACGACGACGTCCTGTGCATGGTCGTCTCCACCGGTGTCGGTGCCGGCCTGGTCCTCGGCGGCGCCGTCCACCACGGCCCCAGCGGGAACGCCGGCCACCTCGGCCACATCACCGTGGACCTCGACGGCGACCCGTGCCCGTGCGGCTCCCGCGGCTGCCTCGAGGGCCTGGCCAGCGGCACCGCCATCGCCGCCCGCGCCGCCCGGGACGGCTGGCGCCCCACCGGTCCTGACACCTCCGCCTCCGCCGTCGCAAAGAGCGCCCGCCTCGGCGACCCGGTCGCGCTGCGCGCCTTCGACCGTGCCGCCCGGGCCCTGGCCGCGGGCATCGCCGCCACGGCGGCCCTGGTGGACATCCGGGCGGCGGTCGTCGGCGGCGGCGTGGCCAAGGCCGGACCGGTCCTCTTCGAACCCCTCCGGCGCCACCTCGACGGCTACGCCACGCTCTCCTTCACCGCCGGCCTCGACCTCCTGCCGGCCCGCCTCGGCACCGACGCCGGCCTGGTCGGCGCCGCCGCCCTCGCCCTGCACCGCGCCGACCGCGGAAACCGGGCAACCCCCGAGGCGCGCACGGCGGAAGAGGCCGTCCGGCCCCGCACGGCCCCCTGCCTCCCCGCGTAGCCCGTACCCGAGCTCCGCAGCCGGCCCCGGCCGCCCCGCAGCAGGGGGCGGCCGGGGGCATACTGACTGTGCGTCAGCCTGTGCTGCAGGACGCGCCGTTGAGGGTGAAAGCGGCCGGGACGCCGTTGGTGCCGGGGACGGAGGAGGCGTTGAAGCCGAAGGTCACACTGCCGCGGGCCGGGATGGTCCGGGTCCAGGCCTCGTCGGTGGCGTGGACGTTCCGCCCGCTCTGGGTGCCCTTGGCGTTCCACACCGAGTTGAGCTGCTGGGGGCCGGGGAAGGCGAAGTCCAGTGCCCAGCCGTCGACGGCGGTGGTACCGGTGTTGCGGACGGTCACGTCACCGTTGAAGGAGGAGCCCCAGTCGCTGAGGACGTACCGCACCGAGCAGGCGCCGGCCGGGTCCGTCCCGCCACCGGCCGTGGTGAGGGTGGCGGTGCCCGAGCGGGGCGAGCGGTTGCCGGCGGCGTCCCGGGCGTACACGGCGAAACCGTACTGGGTGGGGGGGGTGAGCCCGGTGAGGTCGGCACTGGTCCCGGCGACGGTGGTGACGGCGCTCTCGCCGGCCGCGGTCACCCGGACCACGTCGTAGGCGGTGACGCCGGTGTCGTCGGTGGCGGCCGCCCAGGTGAGCCTGGCCCCGGTGGAGGTGATCGCGGACGCCGCGGGGGTGCCGGGCGCGGTGGGGGCCTGGGTGTCGCCGCCCCCGCCGCCGTACACGGGGGACTCCTTGGAGGTGGCGCGGATGCCGTTGGCGCCGTCGATCAGCCGCTTGCCCCAGGTGGTGAGCTTGGTGGCGTCGAAGCCGGTGGCCATGTCGAGGTACTCGACGCCGCCGCCGTTGCCGCTCCAGGACCAGCCGAGGTAGCCGACGCCGAGCCGTTGGGAGGTGGCCATGATGGCGTCCTCGTCCGGGTTGCCGTCCGAGTGCACGTCGCCGAACTCGCCTACGACGATGGGTAGTTAGGCGTTCACGAAGCGGCCGAGGTAGTCGTCGACCTCGGCCGCGGTGTCGAAGACGCCGTACATGTGGATGGAGAAGACGGTGTTGCGCTGCGGGTCCGCGGCGAAGACGCCGGCCGCGTTGTCGCGCATGGTGAACGACCAGTCCTGGCCCCAGTTGGGGGCGTCGACCAGCAGGGTGTGGGCGAACCCGGCTGAGCGCAGGCGCTGGACCGCGGCCGTGGTGTCGGCCGTCCAGGCGGCGTGACCGCTGTTGCCGAAGGGCTCGTTGCCGATGTTGAGGATGACGTACTTCTCCTGGCCCTGCAGTGCGCTCTGCACGGAGACCCAGTAGTCGACGGCACGGGAGAGGGAGACGGCTGCGCTCTGCTCGCCGTAGCCCGTGGTGTCGTGGGCCTCCAGGATGCAGATCAGGCGGTTCGCCTTGCACTGGGCGATGATGTCCGCGACGTCGGCGGCACTGTTCTTGGTCCACTGGTCGCCGGTGCTCAGCACGACACGGACCGAGTTGGCGCCGGTGGCCTTGATGTCCTTGAGCGCCTGGGTGGTCCGCCCCGGGTACCAGGTGTGGGCGTGGTTGATCCCGCGCAGCACGACATCCTGGTCGGCGGCGTCCTGCAGGCGCCCGTTGCTGACGTGGAAACCCGGCACGGCCGCGGCACGGCCTGCGGGCACGGCCACGAACAGCGAGGCGGCCACGGCGGCGAGGCCCACTGCCGCACCTGCGAGTCTGCGGTTCATCCTTGGTGCTCCCGACGGGGGTTGCGCACGCACTGGTGCCGGTCCGCGTGGGGGGGAGACCGGTGCCGCGGAATGGGGTGGGTTGACTGCGCCCGGACGGCACCACCGCAGTCGCGGCGACCGACCGGACGCACGGGGTGGGGTGCGGCGTGCAGTTCGGCGTACGACGGTGCGGACGGACGGTGCAGCGGGGCTTGCCGGCCCGAGATGGTCGAGCGGCTCTGCACGGGCAGGCGGGCCGACGGGATTCGGCTCGCGGAACGAACGGTGAATGACCGTCGGATCCCGGACATGGGCGGCCGGTGCGGCCCGCCCGGCGGCCCGGCATCAGAGTAGGGGCCCGTCGGACGGCGGCACAACACCCTGAACCAAATCGGTTAAGTCCGCCTCGCCCGCACCGGGCGAGAGACGTCGAACAACCCGCACCCACGCCCACAGAACGGCTCTGACCTGCATGTTTTGCGGGCGCCGAGCGACCCCGGGGCGGGCAATCCACCCGTAAGGAGCCGTAGCGGGACACAGCCACTCCAAGGCGCCGCAACCACGCTCTTCAGTAGTTGTTCAGTTCCACCGGCAGCGGCCCGTACGGGCTTCGGGCGCTGTAGCATCGCGCCCATGCCGATGCCCGATGAGAACGACCGCGCGGCGGAGGCGCCGTCACCCGCCTGGCGGGTCACCGTGCTGGACCACCGCGAAGTCGTCGGCACCCCGCCGTACGAGAGCAGGTTCACCGAGGGAGAGCCGCTCGCCCACCGTGGCGGCCTGCGCATCCACGGCGCGCTCGGGGAGGTCACGTGCATCGACGAGGACGGGCGGACGCGCTGGCGCCACCGGCTCGACGGCCGGCCGAACGCGGCCCACGTCTCCGGCGACCGGGTCCTGGTCACCACGGACTCGATGGAGTACACCCCCTGGGGCAACCTCGGCCCCGCCCTGCTGCTGGACCTCGCGGACGGCACCCGGGTCACCGAACTCCGCGGCGCCCGCGGCGCATCCCTGCGCGGCGGCCGCTTCCTGCTCGGCCTGGAGGGCTACGACTTCTTCGACACCTGGGAGTACGACCGCGACGGCAACCGGGTGGACGCGTGGCGCAGTTACGGGCACTACGTGGTGGGCACCGGTGTCCGCGTCGTCGAGTGCGACCGTTCCTTCCCGACCGAGAGCCGGGTGGTGCGACTGCTGCGCGGCGGCGTGGTGGAGCGCGGACCGCGGCTCACCGATCCGACCGTGCCGCGGCCGGTGGTGCTGGAGGACGGGACCGTCCTGGTGCTCGACTCCGGCGTGCTGCGTGCCGTCGGCCGCCGGCTGGACGACGCCGTACTGACGGAGCTGCTGCCGCTCGACCCCCGCAACTCCCCCGGCTACTACGGGACCCTGCACCGCACCGGCGACCGGCTGACCGCCACCGTCTCGCTGCGCACACCTCCCGAGGACCACACCCGGTACACCGTCCACACCTGGACGCTCGCCCTGCACCGGCCTGCATGACGGCCGGTCGCCGGACGGGACGGGCGCGTTCAGACCCGGGCCGCGTTGCGGAGGTCCTGGTCGAAGGTGCGGATGTCCTCCTCGGTGAGCGAGGGGCGGGTGTGGGCGATGGCGCTCAGGTGGTCCTCGGTCAGCCGGCGGGGGTCGGCGGCGTGGCCGTCCCCCTCCGCCAGATGGCGTTCGAAGGCGGTCTGGGCGGCCGTCCGGGCGGCGTACTCGATGTCGGCGGGGGTGAAGCGGTCGCTCGCCAGGACGAGGGCGTCCAGGTCGATGCCGGCCGCCCGGTCCGGGCCGAGGTAGCGGGTCCAGATCGCCCGGCGGGCCTCGGCGTCGGGCGGGCCGACGGGGATCAGGTAGTCGAAGCGGCCGGGGCGCAGGAAGGCCTGGTCGAGGCTGCGGACGGCGTTGGTGGCGCAGATCAGCAGCCGGCGGTCGCGGCGGCGGAACGGCGGTATGAGCTTGAGCAGTTCGTTGGTCACCCGGTGGGCGAGGGTGGTCGGGTCGCGGCGCTCGGAGGCGATCTCCTCGGCCTCGTCGAAAAAGAGCACGACCTCGTCCAAGTGGTCGACCCGGGAGAAGAGTTCGCGCAGGCCGCCCGCCACGCCCTGCGGGTCGGCGGCGAGCCGGTGCGGGACGACCTCGACGAAGGCCCAGCGCAGCCGGGAGGCGACGGCCCGGGCGAAGGTGGTCTTGCCGGTGCCGGGCGGCCCGAAGAGCACGACGGCGCGCGGCGGCTCCAGCCGGTAGCGTTCGGCGGTGCGCCGGTTTTCGAGCGGCAGCACCAGCCGTCGTTCGATCAGGCTCTTCTCGGCGTCCATGCCGGCGATGTGCTCCCAGAGCCCGGTCTCGGGCACCGAGCCGCCGAGCTGGTCGAGGATGGTGGCCTCGGCCGAGTCCGCCGCGAGGACCTTCTCGAAGTAGCCGAGGTCGGGGCGGCCGGTGTAGCCGGAGTTGGCGAAGGCCTGCTCGCCGACCTCGCCGCGCGGCAGCAGGGCGCCGATGCGGCGCACGCCGGCCTCGGCGAGCCGGGCCTCGAGGGCGGCCAGCAGGGCCGAGCCCATGCCGTGGTGCCGCCAGGGCCGGGCGATGGTCAGGCGGAGCACCCAGCCGCGTTCGGCGGCGGTCGCGGACACGGCCGCGCCGACCACCTGGTCGCCGACCTCGGCGACGACGGCGGGTGCGCCGGCCCGGACGGCGGTGAGGACCTCGGCGAGGCCGGCGGCCGGGTCGGCGTCCGTCTCCCGGGATTCCTCCCAGATCCGGACCACCTGGTCGATGTCGCCGTCCTCCAGGCCGCGGATGCGCCAGGGGGAGACCGTGCCCGTCATGCCTGCCAGTCTTCCGCGCCGGGCGGCGCCCCGCCCGCCGGGAGGTCCCGGGGCGGGGCGCCGCAGGGTCCCGCCGCCGCCGTGGTCAGGACCCTGCGCCCCCTTCGTCCCCGAGCGGGCGGCCCTGCTTCCGCACGGGTTCGGCCCCCATCGCGACCGGGGTGGGCCGGACCGGGCGCCGGCGCCGGCGGCGCAGCCAGAGGTAGAGCAGCAGGCAGGGCAGCAGGATTCCGGTGGCGGTGAGGACGATGAACGCGGTGAAGCTGCTGATGTGCTCGACCAGCCAGCCGAAGTTCTGCCCGAAGAAGCCGACCACGAAGGACAGCGGGAGGAACACCGTGGCGATGATGGTCAGCCGTTCGACGGTGGAGCTCTGCCGGAGGTTGATCTCGTTCTGCTCCACGGAGATGACCGCGATGTTCGCCTCCAGGACGGTGGCCAGCAGGTCGCGCTGGGCGGCCACCTCCTCGTTGACCAGCAGCAGGTGGTCGTGGACGTCGCGGAAGTACGGCAGCAGCTCGGTCGGCGACCGTCCGGACTGCAGCCGCCGGCCGACCACGGCGAGCAGCGGGTGCACGGCGCGGTAGAAGTCGGTGGCCTCCCGCCGCAGCGAGTAGATCCGTTCGGTCGGGGCGACCGTCCCGGAGAAGACGGTGGCTTCGATCTGCTCGATGTCGCGGTCGAGTTCGGCGACGACGGGCGCATAGCCGTCGACGACCTGGTCGAGGATCGCCCAGAGTGTCGAGGCGCTTCCGGTGCGCAGCAGTTCCGGGCGGTGTTCGAGGCGGCTGCGGGCGCCGGCGAGCTCGCTGGCGATGCCCTGGCGGACGGTGATCACGAAGTGCTCGGAGAGGAAGATGCTGATCTCGCCGGTGTCGATCTCCTCGCGTCCGTCGTCGTAGCGGGCGGTGCGGACGATGATCAGCTCGGTGCCGTCCTCGTACTGTTCGGCCTTCGGCCGCAGGTGGAAGGCCTGCGCGTCCTCGACGGCGAGCTCGTGCAGCCCGAAGTTGCGCTGGACGACGGCCAGCTCCTCCGGGGCGGGTTCGAACATGCCCAGCCAGACGAATCCGCCCTGTTCGGCACGGGCGGCCGCCTGTTCCAGCGGCATGGCGCCCGCGTGCTGCCGGCGCCCGTCGCGGTAGTGCGCGCAGTCGACGATCATGACGTCCTCCTCGGCCCGGTGCAGCCCGGCCGACCGCACCCGGCCCGGCACGGCCTCGCGGCCCCGACCCGCGCCGCGGTCCCCGTCCGCAGCGGGCGAAAGGCCCGGGTGCGCACGGGACGCACCCGGACCCCGATGATGAACGGCACGACGCGGCGCCGACCGCCACCTGTTGTCCTACCCCGGAACAGCCGGACGACGCGGCCCACCAGCGGCCAGTGGCGCCGACTCTCCGGCGCGGCCAGGGCATGTGCTCCCGGCGGCAGTCACCCTGAGGATCTGCAGCACCACCCTGCGCCGTCGCGGCCGGCGGTCACCGTCCCGCCGCCTCCGCCCGGTGGGCCGGCTCACTGCTCGCCGAGGGCCATCCACTTCCCGGGCTTCGCCAGCGGCTCGAACCCCGCCTTGGCGTACACCCCGTGGGCATCGGCCGTCGCCAGCAGGATGCGGCGCAGGCCGTGGGGGGCGAGTTGGTCGCGGACGGCCGCGGCCAGGGCCGTGCCCAGCCCCCTGCCGCGCGCCTCGGGTGCGATGTAGACGTCGCAGAGCCAGGCGAAGGTGGCCCGGTCGGTGACCACCCGGGCGTAGCCGACCTGGGCACCGGAAGCCGTCTCGTAGACACCGAAGTTGAGGGAGGCCGCAATCGCCGAGTCCTGCTTCTCGCGGGAGCGGCCGAGTGCCCAGTAGGCGTCCTTCGACAGCCACTGGTGGATCAGCTCGGCGTCGAGGCGCGAAGGCTCGGTCGAAATCTCGTACCCGCCCGGGAGATCGGTACTCATGCCCAGATCCAAGCAGAGCGCCCCGGCAGCGAACCCGCGGGGTCGGCGCGGCCGGGGTTGCGGACGTTCCGGCAGGGACGGTCCCGGGGCGCGGTGGGGCGCGCCCCGGGACCCGCGAGGCGGCCGGTCACTGCTCGAACGGCCGCCCACCCGCATGTCGGGCTCGGCGGTGTGCCGATCGTAGGAGCGGACGGCACGGCTGTCACCGGCCCCGGCGATTGGAACGTCCGATGCGGCGCCTCCGATCGAGGCACTGCCGCCGGGGTTCGGCACGGCACTCGGTCACGGGGTTTGGCCGGAACCACAACTGACACACCGAACACGCGTGGGAACCTCGCCGACCGCACGGGCGGGCGGTAGGCTCCGCGGCCCGGGGGTTACCGGCGAACGGGGAGAACCATGGGCGGAACCGAACTTGCGGTGGCACTGGTGATCGGTGCGGTGATCGGCATCCCGCTGGGGCTGTACCTGCGCAGTCGCGGCAAGCGCGGCCGGCACTACGAGCCCGCGGAGATCCGGGCGTTCGCCGACGAGCTGCGCGCCGAGCTGCTGGAACGGGCGAGCACCCCCGCGGAGTGGGTGGACCTCGGCGAATTCCTCCGCGGACAGCCGTACTTCGACACCCCGACGTGGCGCGGTGCCGTCATCGCAGCACTGCTGTCGGACGGCACCCTGACCGAGATGCCCGCGCCGCTCTCGCAGGTGGAGGGCGGCCTGTCGTTCCGCGTCTCCGCCCGCACCTGGACCGAATTCCACCAGACCCGCGCCACCGAGCCGACCGCGCCGGAGACCGCGTAGAGCCGTGTCAGCAGGCCTTGCCCCCGAGCTCCGCGCACCGGCCAGGGCGGGCGCACCAACCCGTATGCCGGCGCAGGGGCACGGACGCCGGCGGGCGGCAGCGGTCCCGTACCCCCGGGACCGCTGCCGCCCTCATCCCCGCCCCGCGCCGGCCCTCCCGGCCCGGCCGGGCTCCGGTGTCCCGCCGCAGTCCGTACCTGGCCGTCGGCGCGCGGCTGTGCCGAGGCCCGTGTGGGGTTCGGGCCTCGGCACGCCTGTGGTGTCAGATCGGCTGCCAGAGCGCCGGGACGTTCGGCGGCTCCCAGCCGGTCTGGGCCTGGTGGCCCTGGATGCAGCGGTAGTTCAGTCCGCCGTAGCCGACCCGGTCGCCCGCCTGGTAGACGGTGCCGGCGGCCCAGGTGCCGGGCCCGCCGGGGCCGCTGCCGACGACCAGCGTGTAGCTGGTGGTGCGGGCGGCGGTGCCGGTGCCGGTCACGGTGATGCCGTACGTGCCGGGGGCGGTGGCGGTGCTCACCGACACGGTCATGGTGGCGGAGGCACCGGCCTGCACCGAGGCCGGGCTGAAGGCGACGGTGACGCCGGCCGGCAGGCCGGATGCGGTGAGGTTGACCGTCTGGACCCGGCCGGAGGTGACGGCCGTGGCGACGGCCGCGGTGGTGGTGCCGCCCGGTGCTGCCGTACCGGTGGCCGGGTTCACCGCGACCGAGAAGTCGTCGGCGGGGGCGGTGCCGCCCACCGAGGTCTTCCAGAGCGTGTGGGCCACACCGTCGGCGCTGCGGTCCAGTGCGGTGGTGTTGATGTTGCCGGTGGTGTCGCAGGACTGGTGGTAGCAGGAGTCGTACGCCCGGTTGGCGGTGCCGCCCCACTTGGCCGCCTGTGCCGCGGACTTGACGGCGCTCGCGCCGGTCGCGTAGCCGGAGGTGGGGATGCCGGCCTGCTGGAAGGAGTAGTCGTCGGAGCGGCCCTGGCCCTCGGTGTTCTCCTCGGGCTGGAGGCCGAGCGAGTCCCAGTAGGCCTTCATCGGCGCGGCGGCCGCGGAGTTGAGGTTGTTGACGAAGTAGCCGGCGTTCGGCGAGCCGACCATGTCGAAGTTGTAGTACGCCTTGATCGCCGTTCGCTGGGCCGAACTCAGCTGCCCCACGTAGTACTCGGATCCCTGCAAGCCCTGCTCCTCGCCCGTCCACCAGGCGAAGCGGACGTGCCGGGTGAGGGTCGGGTTCTGCTGGGCGAGGACGAGTGCGGTCTCCAGCAGGACGGCCGAGCCGGAACCGTTGTCGTTGATGCCGGGCCCGGCGGAGACGCTGTCCAGGTGGGCGCCGAACACGGTCACCTGGTCGGACGGGCCGCCCGGCCAGTCCGCGATCAGGTTGTTGGAGGTGTAGGTGCAGGAGGTGCAGGTCTGCTCGGTGACGGTGTAACCGGCGGCCTGGAGGCGGCTCTTGACGTAGGCCACGGACTGCGTGTGCCCGGCGCTGCCGGCCCTGCGGTTGCCGCCGTTCTGCGCGGCGACGGTGTTCAGCTGGGCGAGGTGCGCCTGCACCTCGGCGACGTCGATGTCGGGTGCGCTGCCGCCGGGGTTGCCGCCGCCGCCCACGGTCAGCGTGTACTGGGCGGTGTGCACGGCGGAGCCGCTGCCGGTGACGGTCAGCGTGTAGGTGCCGGCCGGTGCCGCGGCGGAGGCCGAGACGGTCATGGTGGCGGACGAACCCGCCTGGTCGCCCGCCCCGCCGGCCTGCGTCGCCGGCCGCTGCTGAGGCTCGCCGCCGAACACGCGCACGCCGCCGGCGCACTGCGCATGCAGAGCGGGCGTGCGGCCACCGCGATGGCCTGCTTCGCCTGGGCCGAACTGGCCGGTGATCCCGCCACCCAGGTCGCCGCGCTCAGCGACATGAGCACCCTCGCCAGGCTGGACGGCGACGCCCGTACCGCCCTCGGCTGCGCGGGCGCCATCGGCCGGGCGGCACCCGACCGGCACTGGGCGGGCGCCATGGCCCGGATCGGCATGGCCCGTGCCCAGGCTCCGACCGGCGACGTCCGCGAGACCGTGCGGCACCTCACCCGTGCCCGCCTGCACGTGGACCACATCGGTGAGGACGACACGGCGGACGCCCCCTGGCTGTCGATCGCCTCGATGCAGATCCGGGTCGAGGCGGGCGCGGCCGCCGCCCTGCGCGACCTCGCCGCGGCCACCGGCGAGCCCCGGCTCGCCCGCCTCGCCGCCGATGCCGCCTGCACCGCGTTGCGTCTCCTCGGCCCGCAGCAGCTGCCGTCGGCCCGGCTGCTGTTCGCGGTGCGGACGGCCGACTGCCTGCTGTGCGCCGGCGACGTCGAGGGCGCCCTCGCCCTCCTCCCGCCGGCCCTGCAGGACGCGCCGGCCGTCCCCGCCCTCGTCCGCCACGAGTTGTACGGCCTGTACGCCCGGCTCACCGCCGGGGCCCGGCGCTCCGCCCGCCGTGCCGCCGAACTCCTGGACACGGCCCGGCTGCTGGCGGAACGGGCCCGGCCCGCGACCGGTTGAGCCCGTGTCGCCGTCGGCGGTCGGCGGAGGCGGGCGGGCGCTGTGCCACGATCCTCCTGGCGGATCACCTCCGCACCAGCGCACTCACGAGAGCGAGGCCCACCCTTGGCCCTCAGGAGATCCGACGCCGGTGTCGCCGTGCTGCTGTCCGAGATACCCGCGTTCGCCGGCCATCTCCGGGCGGCGACACTGCTGCGTCCGAAGGCGGGCGCACCGGTCCGGGAGGACAGCTCGGTCGGCGGCCCGCTCCTGTGGCCGGCCGGGGAGGAGTGGCCGCTGTGCACGGCCGCGCACCTGGTCGAGACCCGGGAGAAACTGACCGACCGGGAGCGGGAGACCTGTCTGCGGATCGACCGGGAGCGGCGCGAGTGGCACGTGCGGCACCCCGACCGGCCGTACCGGCTGTCCACCGAGGACGCCGCCGAGCAGGCACGGATCATGGCGGGCGCCGGGGTCCTCGATCTGATCGCCTGGGAGCGGGTGCGGAGGGTGCCGGACACGACCGGCAGCGGTGTCCCGATGGTGCCCGTGGTGCAGCTCTTCGCCCGGGACGTCCCCGGCGTCCCGTGGCCGTCCGGCACGGACGTCCTGCAGCTGTTGTGGTGCCCCAACGACCATGCCGAGCAGCCCGCACAGCCGGGCTACCGGGGGCCTGCCGTGGACCTGCGCTTCCGCGCGTCGCCGGCGGCCCGGCAGCACCGGGTGCCGCCGCCCCGGCCGGACCGCGCCGACCGCGGCTATCTGCCGCATCCCTGCACGGTGGCACCCGTCCGGATCGCCGAACTGCCCGACCCGGACGAGCTCCCGGCAGAGCTGTACGAGACCGGCGAGGCCTGGGCCGAGGAGCACGGCGTCGAGTTCCACCGGGGTCTCGCCTGCCGCCCGGGCTGGAAGGTCGGCGGCTGGCCGAGCTGGCACCAGACCGACCTGGTCCCCGTCGAATGCGACTGCGGCGCCGCCATGCGCCTCCTGCTCACCCTGGACAGCGGCGGCGACCCGCACCTCAACGTGGGGCGCTTCGGAGAACTGCGGGTGTTCACCTGCCCGGTCGACGGCTCGCACCCCTTCCGGCTGAACCTCCAGTAGCCGCGAGGGGCCTCCGCCGGCCGGGGCGGGACCTCCCTCGACCGGGTGCCCCGCCGTCGGCCGGTCGACCGTGTCAGGTGGTGCGGGTGATCTCGATCTTGCGGGCGGGCTTGTCCGGCTGCGGGGCGATCGGCGCCCGTACGGTCAGCACGCCGTTCTCGTAACCGGCGGTGACCTCGGTCTCGGACGCGCCGGCGGGCAGCTGGACGGTCCGGGTGAAGGAGCCGTACCGGAACTCGGAGCGGTGCTTCTCCTTCTCCTCCTCGACGCGCTCGGCGTGGATGGTGAGCAGGCCGTCCTCGACGGTGACGGAGACGTCCTTGTCCGGGTCGATGCCGGGCAGCTCGGCGCGGACCTGGTAGACGCCGCCCTCCTCGGACTCCTCGATGCGGATCATGTGCTCGCCGGGCGACATCCGCATCGCCATGTCCTCGAACCAGTCGGGTATCGCCGGACGGTGCGAGGAGAACGGGAACCTTCGGCGCAGCTCGTTGGCCATGACTGCCTCCCTGCGGAGTGCTCTTCCCTCCACGGTAGACACCTCCGGCGCGGAGCCGCTTCCGGCAGCGGCCGCCGGGTCATGCGGTGCCGGTGGTCGGGCGCGCCGCGGCCGCCTCCGTGGGCTCCAGTGCGCAGCGGAGGGTGGCCGTCAGGGCCCCGTCGGCTTCCCGCTCCAGGGTGAGGGTGATGTCGTCGACGTCGCGGCCGAGGCGCTCGAGGGCCTCCAGGAGCGGGGTGACGTCCCACGGGTCGTGGTGGCCGCGCAGGTAGCGGCCCAGGGCGCGGTCGAAGTCCGCGCGCCGCGGCCCGTCGTCGTGGTGGTAGTGGGCGGACAGCCGGTCGGGGGCGCTGGTGGTCATCGGTCCTCCTCGGTGCACGGCCCGGCCCGGTCCACCGCCTCCCCGGCCGGCCGCTCCTTCCAGCCTGGCAGCACCCGGCCGGCCGGGCACGGGCTGGGGATCAGCCGGTCGGTGCGCCCCGGACGGGGTCTCGCCAGGTGGGACCGGGGCGGTGCGGCCTTCCGTCCGGGGCGTCGGGCGGTGAGGATGTCGGCACCCGTCCCTGCACCATGCACGAAGGAGCCCGATCGCCGATGAGCACACACGTCCATGTCCGGCTGCGCCAGGGGATCGCCGTCGGCGGCGAGGGCGAACTCGTGGAGCAGTGGGCGTGCCGGTGCGGCGAGGAGTGGACGCGGACGCACCGGGTGGCGGACGGTCCCGCGGAGGACTGAGCGCCGCGCGCAGTGCCCGCACCCCTGATGGGGCAGCCCCTTCGGCTACGGTGAGCCCATGCCCGTGCCCATGTCACCAGCGCCAGCCGTACGGACGCTCACCGACGACCTGGGGGCCGTGGTGCGGCTCGGCGAGGTCCGCCGGGTGGTGTCGCTGGTGCCCTCGCTGACCGAGGCGATCGCCGTCACCCGCCCGGGGCTGCTGGTCGGCGCCACCGACTGGTGCAGCCATCCCGCCGGGCTGGACGTGGCACGGATCGGCGGCACCAAGAATCCGGACACCGCCGCGATCGCCGCGCTGCGGCCCGATCTGGTGGTCGCCAACGAGGAGGAGAACCGCGTTCCCGACCTCACCGCGCTGCGCGGGGCCGGGCTGGCCGTCTGGGTCACCGAGGTCAGGACGCTGGACCAGGCCTTCGTCTCGCTGGAACGGCTGCTGACCGGCGCCTGTGCCCTGCCCGCCCCGCCCTGGCTGGCGGAGGCGCGCCGCGCCTGGGCCGCCGTGCCGGCGCCGGCCGGGCCGCCGCGGCGGGCGGTGGTGCCGATCTGGCGCCGCCCGTGGATGGTGGTGGGCCGCGACACCTTCGCCGGCGACCTGCTGCGCAGGTTGGGCGTGCACCAGCTGTACGCGGACCACGCAGAGCGCTACCCGGCCGTACCGATCGACGAACTCAGGGCGTCCCGTCCCGAGTTGGCGGTGCTGCCGGACGAGCCGTACCGGTTCTCGGCGACCGACGGGCCGGAGGCGTTCCCCGGTGTGCCGGCGGCGCTGGTGAGCGGGCGCCATCTCACCTGGTACGGGCCGTCCCTGGTGGAGGCTCCCGGGCTGCTCGCCGCCCAACTGGCCGCCGCCGAGGCCCACGGCACCTGACCGCGGCGACCGACCGCGGGAGGCGCCCGGCGGCACCGCGCCGCAACGGCCCTCAGCGGCGGCGTGCGGGCGGCCGGTCGAAGACGCAGTCGCCGCAGACCCAGCTGCCGGGCGCCCGGTAGTACAGGCAGCAGGAGGTGCGCCGGAACGCGAACGGCTCCCCCGGCGCCGACAGGGTACCCGTCCCGCGCAGCGGCGGGCGGTCGAGGAGGTCCCGCACCAGCGCCTCGGCGGCGGGCAGCGCGCGGGTGCGCCGGAGGGCGGGCGTCATGGCCAGGACCTTCAGCGTCCCGGCCAGGGCGGAGGCCGTGTTGCCGTGCAGCAGCGGCTCGGCGACCGGCGTCACGGCGCGGACGGCCGCCGTCAGCGGGGCCAGGTTCTCGGTGATGACCGCCCGGTGGAGGGCGTCCGCCGGCGGCCCGTCGGACAGGGCCACCGGGTACGGCAGCCAGAGGTCGAGCGGGCCCTCCGCGGGCAGCGCCCAGTGGGCCCGGTCGGGGTGCAGGTCCGGTACGGCTGCGCCGAGCGCCGCCGTACCGAGCGCCACGGACCACAGCCGGGCGGCGAGCCCGAGGTGGACGGTGGAGGCCGCCACCCGCGGCTCCGCGGTGCCCATCCGCCGGGCGACCTCCGCGATCCGCGCGGCCAGCGGACCGTCCGGCCCGCCGTCGTACAGCTCCCGCAGCGGCCGGAACCCGGCCGGCGGCCCGGCCCCGGCCGAGCCGGTCCGCACGGCGAAGTACGGCCCGATCCGGCCGACCTGCTCCAGCAGTGTCATCTCGGCGGGGTCTCCCAACGGTCGGCAACGGGCACCGGCGGCACCCGGTCCGCCGACGAGCATGCCACGCCCGCGAACGGTCGCCCAGGACGGTCACCCGGACCCGCGGGCACGGGACGGGCCCGGCCGCTGGGTGTGCGGCCGGGCCCGTCCGTTCTCGGTGTGTCGGCGTCAGCCGGTCTGGATGGCGGTGTCGTCGATCACGAAGCTGGTCTGCAGCGAGGAGTCCTCGGTGCCGTTGAACTTGAGGGTGACCGACTGGCCCGCGTAGGAGGACAGGTCGACCGTCTTCTGGCTGTAGCCGGTGGCCTTGTTGAGGTTGGAGTAGCTGGCGACCGTGGTGCCGTTGACCGTCACGGTGAGCTTGTCGTACGCGGTGGAGGTGGTGGTCTCCGCCGTGTCGATGTGCAGCCAGTAGCTCAGCGTGGCCTTGCAGCCGGCCGGGATGGTGACGGTCTGCGAGGCGCTGTCGGTGTGGGTGGAGCCGTAGCCGTTCAGCCAGGCCTTCCAGGAGCCGGAGTGGGCGGCCTGGGAGGCCGAGTTGTCGACGACGCCGCTGCTGGTGGTCCAGGGGGCGGCGGTGCCGGTCTCGAAGCCGGCGTTGCCGAGCAGCTGGGCCGGGACGCAGCTGCCGGTGCCGGAGACCGTCCAGGTGAAGCTGGTGGAGCCGGTCCTGTTGGCGGCGTCCTTGGCGGTCACGGTCACGTTGTAGGTGCCCGCGGTGGTGGCCGTGCCGGTGATCCTGCCGGAGCTGCTGATCGACAGGCCGGTCGGCAGGCCGGTGGCGGTGAAGGTCAGCGGCGCGGTGCCGCCGGAGGCCGAGATCTGCAGGTTGGCGGTGCCGTTCACGGCGGTGGTCTGGTTGCCGGGGCTGGTCACCGTGACGGCGGTCGAGCCGGCCGGCTTGGTGAGGAGGCAGCCGGCGACGTTGAGGTCGATGACCCGGCCGGTGCCCAGGCAGGTGGTGAACCAGTAGGTCTGCTCGCCGTAGCTCTGGCCCTTGGTGGCGGTGGTGGTGCCGTCGGCGGCCACCTCGCAGGGGTTGTTGAGGGTGCACATCGCGCCGTCGTCGTTGCCGGTGTTGTTGATGCCGACGACCTTCTTGGTGGCGGCGTCGACGATCGGCGAACCGGAGGTGCCGTGCGTGGTGTTGCAGCCCGAGCTGTAGCGGATCGAGTCGTGCCAGGTCCACTCGTCCTCGCGCAGGGTCGGGACGAACCCGTTGACCGAGCAGTTCCACACCTGCTTCCAGTACGAGGAGGGTATGAACATCGCGGAGCCGTCGACCGGGTGGGTGTCGCTGATGGTCAGCGCCGTGGCGCCGAACTTGCTGCTGATCGAGGCGAAGGTGTCGGTCAGCTGGTACAGCGCCACATCGGTGCCGGTCATGGTCGCGTAGAGCACCTTGTCGGCCTGGACGGTGCCGAGCGAGGAGCCGGAGGAGCTGAGCAGGGTGCCGCTGCGGCTGGCGGTCTGGTTCTGGATCACCACACCGGCGGCGGGCATGGTCGGCAGGCAGTGCCCGTTGGTCAGCATCATGGCCCGGTCGGTGTCGACCGACGAGGGGTAACGCACCAGCGACGCCGAGCAGTTGCTCAGGGCGATGGTGGAGGTCAGATCGCCCGCCTGGACGGCGTGGGCCGGCGTGGCGGCAGCGGTCAGCGTGCCGGCGGCGACCGCGACCGCGCCGACGGCGGCGGCGAGTCCCTTGAACATGGGGTCTCCTTGTGGGGGATGTGCCGGACACGCGACCGGTTGCGCGCGACCGAGCCGCACGAAACTGCCATGGCCGCTTCAAGGGGGTCAACGGTGCTTCCCGGAAAGGCCGTTCGCCGCCGCCCCGGGACGGCGCCCGACCTGTCGGATACGGCCACACCGGTACGGGCGCCATAACCGGACGACTCCGGCCCAGCCGCCACATCCCAGACCCGCCCGGACGTCCCCGCCGGGCCGGCGCGAGCAGCGCCGCCGTCCTTCGGCGCGCCTCCCGGTCCAGCTCCGCGCCGCCCGGTCGGCGCTCCCCGGCGCAACCCCCGCCCACCGACACGAGATTGACCGGAAACGATCGCCCGTCCGGGGCGTCCGGACACCGCCGGCGCGGCCCGGCCGGGGCCACCGCGGACGGGCGGAACGGAGGGGCGGTGTCAGCGCGACCGGACACCCTCACCGATCATGGGTGCGTTCGAGTGCGACAGGTGGAGAGGTGTACGGGTGTACCGGTGGAGGCGTTGCCTGGTCGAGGCGGGCGTGGGCGAGGAGCGGATCGAGGACTACCGGGCGGCGGGCCGCTTCCTGCTCGGGCGGGAGCCCGCGCTGTTCTCGGCGGTGCGGCTGCTCGGCGTGCCCGCCTACCAGCCGCACGCCGTGGCGGGCTACGCGTTCGCCTGCTTCACCGACGACCTGTGCGACCTCGGTGCGCCGCAGGAGCGAGCCGACCGGTTCGCCCGCTGGCAGGAGGACGTCCGCGCCGCCCTGGCGGGCGAGGCCTGCGGGCAGCCGCTGGCCCGGGCGTTCGTCCACTCCGCACGGCTGCGCCGGCTGCCGGTGCACTGGATCGAGTCCTACCTGGCCGGTGCCCGGACGGACCTGTCCTTCACCGGTTTCGGCACCGAGCAGGACTACCAGGCGTACATCGACCGGCTGTCCTGGCCGTTCACCATGCTGACGGCCGGCCTGGTGCACATCGGCGGCGGCGACGAGCGGTACACCGCTGCCGGACGGGCGCTGGCCGACGCCTGGCAGCGGCTCGACTTCCTGATCGACCTGTCCCGCGACCTCCGCGACGGCCGGCTCTACCTCCCCGAGGAGGCCATGCGCGAGCACGGCGTGACGCGCGAGGACCTCGCGGCGGGCCGCCGCAGCGCGGGCGCGGCGGCGCTGGTGGCCGACCAGGCCGACCGTGCCGAGGAGGCCCTGGGCCTGGCCGACGCGATCCTCGAGGTCCCCGCCGAGTACCGCCCGCTCAGCCGGATGGCCCTGCGGCTGGCCCGCCGCCGCCTGGAGGCCGTCCGCCGGGCCGGCGCCGCGGTCGCACGCGGCCCCGTACGCGACTCGCCGTGGGCCCTGCTCGCCACCCTCGCCGCAGCCCGCCGCCCCGACCCCCGTGAACTCGCCCACGACCGGGCCACGGCCCACGCGCCCCTGGTGGTTCCCTCGTGATTCGCGGTGCAGGACACTAGCGTCTGCGGCGGGCCGCCGGGACCATCCGGAGGACGGTGCGCAGCATGTGGTCGGCGACGTCCCGCGGTGGATCGTCCATCAGCTCGGTCAGCAGCCTGGCCAGCGAGCCGACCAGGCCGGGCCTGGCCATGACGTGCTCGTTGAGGAGCGGCCGGTAGCCGAAGCGGCTGAACAGGTGGTCCGCGGCGGTGTTGCCGAGCCGGTAGTAGCGCCCCCAGCGGCGCCGGATCTCCTCCGGGTAGCGCCGCAGGACGTGTTCGCGCCCCTGCCCCGGTGCCCGGGTGAGGGCGAGGGCCACGGTCTCCGCGGCGATCTCGGCCGCCTCCATGGCCTGGGCGATGCCCTCGCCGCTCCAGGGGCTGATCATGCCGGCGCTGTCGCCGACCAGCAGCAGGCCGCGGCCGTACTGCGGGTGGCGGTTGAACCCCATCGGCAGGGCCGCGCTCCGCAGCGGCGAGTCGGCGTTCTCCTCGGTGAGCCCCCAGTCGCGGGGCAGCCGGGCGAGCCACTGGTCGAGGGTGGCGCGCAGGTCGACCGCGCCGTGGTTGCGGTGCGGGAGCGCGCCGAGGCCGACGTTGACCCGGCCGTCGCCGAGCGGGAAGATCCAGCCGTATCCGGGCAGGTCGCGGCCGGTGCGCGGGCAGCGCAGGTCGGCCCACAGCTCCAGGTACTCGTCCTTGGACAGCTCGGGGCTGCGGTAGTAGCGGCGGGCGGCGGTGGCGAGCTGCCGCCTGGGGTCGCGGTCGAGGCCCATGGCGAGGGCGGTCCGGGCGGAGGCGCCCTCGGCGGCGACGACGAGCGGTGCCCGGTACTCGACGGGCCGGCCCTCGGGCCCGGCGCCGGCGCTGACGCCGGTGATCCGGCCGGCCCGGTCGGTGAGCGGGCCGGTGGCCTTCACCTCGGTGCGCAGGCGGGCGCCGGAGGCGGCGGCGTGGTTGGCGAGGATGTCGTCGAAGTCGTGGCGGCTGCGGGTGAGGCCGAAGTCGGGGAAGCGGCCGAGGTCCGGCCAGTCGATGACGACCTGGCGGTCGCCGCAGACCCACCGCATGCCGCGGGAGCGGTTCCAGCCGGGCGCGTCGATGTCGATGCCCATGCGCAGCAGTTGGCGTACGGCGCGCGGCGTCAGGCCGTCCCCGCAGACCTTGTCGCGGGGGAAGCGGCTCTTCTCCAGCAGCAGGACGTCGACGCCGGCCCGGGCCAGGTGGACGGCGGCGGACGCCCCGGCGGGCCCGGCGCCGACGACGATCACCTCGGCCTCCTCCACGGCGGGCGGGTCGGCCGTTGCGGAGGTCTGCGGCGGGGGCGGGTTCTGCGCCGGTGGCGTCACTGTCTCCTCCTGGGGGCGCCGATGCATCTGACGGACGCTTCATCCCTACCCACCCCCGGGGTGCCCTGCCCTCACTCGTTCGGGACCGACCCGGCGGGATGCCGCCGGGTCGGTCCGGCCGGGGCGGGCTACGGGCAGCTGACGACCTGTCCGGCCCAGGAGAGGCCGCCGCCGAAGGCGAGGAGCAGGACGGGGGCGCCCGGCGGGAGTTCGCGCCGCTGCACCAGCTTGGACAGGGCGAGCGGGACGGAGGCGGCGGAGGTGTTGCCCGACTCGACGACGTCCTGGGCGACCACCGCGTCCGGCGACAGGTCGAGTTGGCGGACGAGGGCCTCGATGATGCGCAGGTTGGCCTGGTGGGTGACCACGCCGACGAGGTCGGCGGGGGTGAGGCCGGCGAGTTCGCAGGCGCGTCGGGCGATGTCGGGCAGTTCGCCGGTGACCCAGCGGAAGACGGCCTGGCCCTCCTGGGCGAACCGCGGCTGCCACTCGTCGACGAGCCGGACGGCGTTGCCGCGGGTGGGGTCGGAGCCCCAGGCGACGGGCCCGATGCCGGCGTCCTCGGCGGCGCTGAGGACGGCGGCGCCCGCACCGTCGCCGAGCAGCACGCAGGTGCTGCGGTCGGTCCAGTCGGTGACGTCGGACATCTTCTCGGCGCCGATCACGAGGGCGTGCCGGGCGGCGCCGGCCCGCAGGGCGTGGTCGGCGCAGGCGAGGGCGGTGCAGAACCCGGCGCAGCCGTTGTTGAGGTCGAAGGCGACGGCGGAGGGGATGCCGAGGCGGGCGGCGACCTGGGCGGCGATGGAGGGGCAGCGGTCGACGGCGGAGCAGGTCGCCACGGTGACGAGGCCGATGTCGGACGGGTCCAGTCCGGCTGCGGCGAGGGCCTTGCCGGCAGCGGCGGCCGCCAGGTCGGTGACCGACTCGTCGGGGCCGGCGATGCGCCGGGTGGCGATGCCGGTGCGGCGGCGGATCCACTCGTCGCTGGTGTCGACGACGGCGGCCAGGTCGTCGTTGGTCAGGACGCGGTCGGGCTGGTGGTGGCCCAGGGCGGTGATGCGGCTTCCCGGCACGGCTGGTCTCTCCTCGGCTCGGCGACGGATGCCGGGAATATAGCAACCGATCGGTCGGACGCTAAATGGCGGCACCCGGATAGCATGGGCGGCATGAGCCCACGCAAGTCCGTCGCCGAGGCCCGCAGGACGCGGGAGCGCATCGTGGCGCACGGCATCGCACTGGCCTCCGTCGACGGTCTGGAGGGGCTGACCATCGGCCGCCTCGCCGCCGACCTGGGCATGAGCAAGGCCGGGGTGCTCGGCCACTTCGGGACGAAGGAGGCGCTGCAGCTCGCCGCGCTGGAGGGCGCCGCAGCCGTCTTCTCCCGTACGGTCTGGGAGCCCGCGCAGCACGAGCCCCCGGGGCTGCCCCGGCTGCGGGCGCTCTGCGAGGCGTGGATCACCTACCTGGAGACGGAGCGCGAGGTCTTCCCGGGCGGCTGCCTGTTCACCACCGCCGCGGTGGAGTTCGACGCCCGCGGCGGCCCGGTGCACGACGCGGTCGGCCGCCTGCTGCGGCTCTGGCGCCGCCGGCTCGCCGCCGAGGCGCGCACCGCGGCCGCCGACGGCACCCTTCCCGCCGGCACCGACCCGGAGCAGCTCGCGTACGAGCTCGGCGGCCTCTACCTGGCGCTGAACCAGGAGCTCCAGCTGTTCGGCTCCGCCGACGCCGCCGACCGCACCCGCCGGGCCCTGGACCGCATGCTCGACCCCGCCCCGGCCCCCGCCCGCAACCCTGCCGCTGCCGCCGCCCCGGCCGCCCGGTAACGACACGCCGGACCGACACGCCCCCGGGTGGACCCGGCAGCCCTCCGCCGTCTACATTCCCGTAGACGCGCGGGCGCAGGTCCGTCCGCAGGGAAGTTCCGGGAAGGGTCCACGTGAGCGTGATCACCGTCGGTCAAGCCGTCGTCCTCGGCATCGTGGAAGGGGTGACGGAGTTCCTGCCCATCTCCTCCACCGGCCACCTGAAGATCACCGAAGGGCTGATGGGCATCCCGGTCGACGACAAGTCCGTCGTCGGCTTCACCGCGGTCATCCAGGTCGGCGCCATCGCGGCCGTGCTGCTCTACTTCCTCAAGGACATCACCAGGATCGTCCGCGCCTGGGGCCGCGGCCTGGTCAACAAGGAGGAGCGGTACCACCACGACTACAAGTTCGCCTGGTGGGTCATCTACGCCACCGTCCCGATCGTGGTCGTCGGCCTCGCCGCCAAGCCGCTGATCGAAGGACCGCTCGCCTCGCTCTGGGTGGTGGCGGGCTCGCTGATCGTCGGCAGCGGTGTGATGTGGGCGGCCGACCGGATGAGCCGGCTCAAGCGCGGTGAGGACGACACCGGCCTCAAGGACGCGATGATCGTCGGCTCGGCGCAGATCCTCGCCCTGCTCTTCCCCGGCTTCTCCCGCTCCGGCGCCACCATGTCGGCCGGCCTGATGCTCGACCTCGAGCGGGTGGCCGCCACCCGGCTCTCGTTCTTCCTCGGCATCCCGGCGCTCACCGGCGCCGGCATCTACGAACTCAAGGACGCCCTCGGCGCCGGCGTGGACCCGCTCCCGCTGATCGTCGGCACCGCGGTCTCCTTCGTGGTCGCCTACGCCTCCATCGCCTGGCTGCTCAAGTACGTCGCCAAGCACTCCTTCAACGCCTTCGTGTTCTACCGGATCGCCGTCGGCGTCCTGCTGTTCGGCCTGCTCGGCACCGGCGTCCTGAACGCCTGACCGCCGCACCCGACCCGGCACCCGCGGGCGGCCACCCCCGAAAGGCGGGAGGCCGCCCGCAGCCCGTTCCGCCCCGCCCGGGGCGGGCACACCACCGACTAGCCTGGAAACCCGGCCGCCGGCCACCGCGCCGCCCGCGGCCGCACGGGGAGAGGGGACACACCGGCGATGACCGACGCCGCAGCCACCAGACGCCAGCACGGGCAGCTGGAGACCGACGTGCTCGAAGTGCTGTGGGCGGCCGACGGCCCGCTCAGCCCCGGCCAGGTCAACGACGCGCTCGGCGGCGCCCTCGCCCGCACCACCGTCACCACCATCCTCACCCGGCTGCACGAGAAGGACCTGGTGCACCGCGAACGCGCGGGCCGCGGCTACGTCTACGCCGCCGCCCAGGACGCCTCCGGCATCGTCGCCTCGCGCATGCACAGCGAACTCAGCAAGGGCGAGGACCGCGGCAGCGTCCTGCGCCACTTCGTCTCCACCCTCAGCCCCGGCGACGAGGCCCTGCTGCGCCACCTGCTCGCTGGCGCCGACGGCACCGCGGAACGGCCGTGAACACCCTCGCCCTGGTCGCCCTCGGTCTGCCCTGGCTCGCCGCACCGGCCGCCCGGGCGCTCGCCGCACGGCTCACCCCGCGCTGGGCCGCCCTCGCCGTCGCCGGCTGCGCCGCCGTACTGGCCGCCGGGGCCGTGACCGGCCTGGCCGTCCTCGTCCTCGCCGGGCTGCTCCACCTGCCCTGGCTGGCCGCCGCCGGACGGCTGCCGCTCGCCTGGCTCGCCGCCACCTCCCCCGCGGCCGTCCCCGTCGCCGTCGCCGCCGGGGTCGCCCTGGCCGCGGTCACCGTCTCCGGCGGACGCGCGCTCGCCGCCCAGCACACCCAGCTGACCGCCGCCCGCCGCACCGTCGCCGGACTGCCCGTGGACGGCGACACCGTCGTCGTCGACGACCCCGCCCCCGAGGCCTTCGCCCTGCCCGGCCGCCCGGGCCGCGTGGTGGTGACCTCCGGAATGCTCGACGCACTCGGCCCGCAGGAGCAGCGCGCCCTGATCGCCCACGAACGCGCCCACCTGGCCGGCCGCCACCACCTACTCTCCCGGACCGTCCACGTGGCCGCCGCCGCCCACCCGGCACTGCGCCGGCTGCGCGCCCCGCTCGACCTCCACCTGGAACGCTGGGCCGACGAAGACGCCGCCCGCACCGTCGGCGACCGCCCGCTGACCGCCCGGGCCGTCGCCCGCGGCGCCCTCGCCGCCACCGCACGCCGCGGCCCCGGACCACGCGGTGCAGCCCTCCCCGCCGCCCACGCCGGCCCGGTGCCGCAGCGGGTGGCCGCCCTGCTCGCCCCACCGCCGCGGGCCCCGCGCGGCCGAGTCCTCCACCTGGTCGTGGCCGGCCTGCTCGCCGTCGTCGGCATCTCCACCGCCGCCGGCCTCGGCTCCGCCTACGACCTCCACGAGTACGTCGAACAGGGCCAGGAGAGCACCGCACCCCTCTCCCGCTGAGACGACGGACACTCCGTTCGGCCCCCGACCGTGCCGAGCTGCTCCACCCGGCCGGGCAGGACCAGCGCCCCGTCCGCGGAGAGCCGTGGCCGGCCACGGCCGCGATCCGCTCGTACCGCCCCGGGTGGACGGCCACGCTCGGACTGTCGTACGCCGCACGTGTCGACCGCGCCGTGCCGCTCACCGCCGAGAGCGGCCGGCCGGCGACCTGGATCCGTCCGGACCACGACCGGGAGGACTGCTTCCCGGACGACCTGGCCCGGATGCGTCGCCATGCGGCCTGGCTCGCAACGCACGCCCGTCGCCGATCGGCAGGCTGGATGTGCTGTGCATGGGGGCCGCCGGCCGGTCGGCGGCTGTTCCGGATCCGCTGTCGGCGAACCCGACCGGGCGCTCGTGTTCGCGGTGCTTGGGTGTCGGAATGGAGATCTTGGTTCTGGGCGGAACGGCGTGGGTGGGCCGGGAGCTGTCGCGACAGGCGATCGAGCGCGGTCATCGGGTGACGTGCCTGGCTCGCGGAAGCGGAGAGGTCTCGGACGGAGCGACGCTGGTGGCCGCCGACCGGCGCGATCCTTCGGCGTACGCACCCCTGCTCGAGCGCGAATGGGATGCGGTCGTCGAGGTGTCGTGGCAGCCGGGGTTCGTTCGTGAGGCGCTCGACGCACTGGGCGGCCGGGCCGGGCACTGGGCCTATGTCTCCTCCGTCAGCGCCTACGCCTCCCACGCCGCGCCGGGCGCGGACGAGTCCGCGGCCCTGCTTGCTCCGACCGACCGGAGCGAGGTCGACCGCGCGTTGTACGGCGAGGCGAAGGTCGCCTGCGAACGGGCGTCGACGGCCGTTGTGGGCGACCGCCTCCTCGTCGCACGCGCCGGCCTGATCGGCGGCCCGGGGGATCACAGCGGACGCTCCGGCTACTGGGTGGCCCGTGCCGCACGCGACCCGCGAGGGCCCATGCTGGTTCCCGACGCACCGGACATGCCGACCCAGACGATCGACGTACGGGACCTCACCGCCTGGCTGCTCGACGCCGCGGAGACGGGGACCACCGGCACGTACGACGCTGTCGGTCCGGTCGTTCCGTTCGGAGAGTGGATCGAGCTGTCCCGCGCCGTCGGCGGGCACACCGGTCCGGTGGTCACCGCCGACTCGGCATGGCTGCTCAAGAACGGCGTGGCCGAGTACATGGGTGCCGGGTCACTGCCGATGTGGCTGGTCGAACCGGGCTGGGAGGGGTTCTCCGCCCGGGACGGGTCTGCGGCGCGCGCCGCAGGGCTGCGCCATCGGCCCCGGGCGGAGCTGCTGGCCGACACACTGCTCTGGGAACGCGAGCAGGGTCTGAACCGGACGAGACGTGCCGGCCTCGGCACTCAGCGCGAGCGCGAGTTGCTCGACGCCCTCGGCTGACGGCCGGTCCCCTGCTGCATGTGTCCTGGAGCGCGCCCCGCAACCCGTCCGAGGCCTCTTCCGGACCGCGCGCCGGGCCGACGGTCGAACGCCGGGTTCAGGGTGCCCGGATGCGTTCGGGCTCCGCGGTGCGGCGGCGGGCGCGGGGGCGGACGAGGAGCAGGGCGCCGAGGGCGAGCCAGCCGGTGGCGAGGAGCCAGCCGCCGAGGACGTCAAGCGGCCAGTGCACGGAGAGGTACACCCGGCTCAGGCCCACCAGGACGGCGAGGGCCGCGAGGGCGGCCGTGCAGCGGCGGCGGAAGGTGCGCCCGTACCCGCGGAACGCCAGGTCGCGGCCGAGGGCCCAGGCGAGGAGGCCGAAGGCGGTGGCCGAGGTGAAGGTGTGGCCGGACGGGAAGGAGAAGCCGCTCGCGGGCACGGCCCATCCGGCCGTCGGCGGTCGTGGCCGGCCGATGCCGTGCATCAGCAGGGTCCGCAGCAGCTGTCCGGCGAGCAGCCAGAGCAGCGGGGTGACGGCGAGGAGCAGCCGCCGGTCGGCGGGGGCCCGGCGGGCGACGAGCAGGCCCGCCGCGAGTGCCGCCGCCCAGGGGACGGCGGCCGTGCCCAGGGAGGTGACGACCCCGGCGGTGGCCCGGGCTGCGCCGGGGCGATGGCCGCCCGCCCACTGCACGGTCTGCTGTTCCCAGCCGAAAGGGGCCGATCCGTGGAGGGCGACGACGACGGCCAGTACGGCGAAGGCGGTCCACGCGCCGAGAAGAACCACCGCGGCCGCCGGAGCGCGCCGCTCCCGCCCCCGTTCGGGCGGCGGTGCGGGCCACCGGAGACCCCGGTTCCCCGGCCGCACAGGCCGTGCAGGCCGCGGGCCGGGCCGCCCCGCGGGCTCCCGCTCGGCACTCTCGCGGGCCGGCCGGTTCTGCTGGGGGCGCCGCAGCTGCGTGGCGCCGGGCAGTGATCCGGCGTCCGGCGCACGGTCGGTGGACGTGGACATTCGGGCCGTACCTCTCCCCGGGCGGGCGTGCCGCATGTCGCCAGGCATCGTCTACGTCAATGTAGACGATGCCTGGCGGGGGCGCGCGACGGGGCGGGTGGAGTACCTCCGCTTCAGAGGTGGACCACCCGCACACCGCCCGCCGGGACGTCCAGCACGCCGCCGACCTGCAGCCCGGTGAGCAGCTCCATGCCGTCGCCCGGCAGCGGGACGCGGGCGTCCGTGCCGCTGTGGTTCACCGCGAACAGGTAGCGGCCGAGTTCGCCGACCCGCTCGACCACCTCCACGTCGCGGGGCAGCGCCCGCCCCGCCCGGCGCCTCGCGCCGTACGCCTTCCCCGCCCCCGCCGTCGTGCTGCTCGCGCTGTTCTTCGCGCTGCCGATCGGCTACGCCCTCTACCTGAGCGTTCGCGCCGTCAAGGTCAAGGGCCTCGGCCTCGGCCTCGGCTCGCACGCCCGCACCGAGGTCTGGGCCAGCCTGTCCAACTACACCTCGGCCCTCACCGACCCGGAGCTGCTCTCCGGCTCCGGGCGCACCCTGCTGTACGGCGCCCTGCTGGTGCCCGCCGTGCTCGGTGCGGCCCTGCTGTTCGCCCTGCTGCTGGACACCCCCCGGGTACGGCTCAACGCCTTCTCCCGCCTCGCGATCTTCCTGCCGTACGCGGTGCCGGGCATCGTGGCCTCGCTGCTGTGGGGCTTCCTCTACCTGCCGACCGTCAGCCCCGGCTACTTCCTGCTGGACGAGGCCGAGCGCCGCCGGATCACCCGCTACCTGGCGGCCGGGCACGTCGACGGCGTCCTGCTGGTTTCCTCGCACCGCGGCAACCCGATGATCGAGCACCTCCGGGAGGCCGGCATCCCGATGGTCTGCTGCGGCAAGCCGCTCGGCCGGCGCGGCCGGGTCACCTGCGTCGCCGCGGACGACCGCGAGGGCGCCAAGGACATGGTCCGCCACCTCGCCGAGTCCGGCCGCACCCGGATCGCCACCGTGGCCGGCCCGCAGGACACCCCGGCGGCGTCGAACGCCTGCTCGGCTACCGCGAGGTCCTCGAGGAGTACGGCCTCCCGTACGACGAGCGGCTGGTGGCGTACGGCGACTACAGCCGGGCCGGCGGCGAGGCCGCCACCACCGGACTGCTGGCCGCCGCCCCCGACCTGGACGCGCTGTTCGTCGCCCCCGACCTGATGGCCGACGGCGCCCTGACCGCCCTCGACCGGGCAGGCCGCTCGGTGCCCGGGGACGTCGCGGTGGGCGGCTTCGACGACTCCCCCGCCGCCCTGCCCACCCGCCCGCCGCTGACCACCGTCCGCCGGCCCTGGGACAGGATCAGCAGCGAGACGGTCCGCCCGCTGCTCGCCCAGATCGCCGGCGAGACCGCCCCGACCGTCATCCTCCCCACCGAACTGGTGGTCCGCGCCTCGGCCTAGGACACGTGGGTGCCCCTCATCGGCACCCCGGGAAGACCCCGGGTCGGAAGGCCTGGGGGCCGAAGCGTCCCCAAGCCACTGCGACGGCCGGCGCCAGCAGCACCACGTTGACGGCGATGCCCGGGTACTCCTTGCGGCGTGCGTGGACGACGGCTGCGCCGACCATGGTCAGCGCCGGGCCGAGGGCCACCCAGGCGGCAGCACCGGTGCGACGCCGAGGACGGCCGCTACACCCTGGCCCTGCTCACCCCGTCCGGCTGGGGCAAGGTGGTCGCCACCGCCCTCGGCCACGTCGCCGAGGTACGCCGCCTGGTTTTCGACCCCCTCACCAGGGCACAGCAGCGCCGGCTCCGCGACATCGGGCGCCGCGTCACCACCGCCGTCGACCCCGACGGCAGCTGCCCCGGTTCCGCCCCGGCCTGACACCGCAGCAGCTCCGGCCCTGCCGCACGCCGGCGCACCGGCCCCACGGTCGGGGCTCCGGGAGCAGCTGGGATCATGCTCGGATGCGAACGATCGATCAGCTGGTCAACGTGGACGACCCGGCGTGGCCGGACATCGAGGCGGCGTGCGCGGCGAGCAGCGTGCCCGTACGGGTCCTGCCCGTCGACCACGAGGAGGGCCGCCGGTGCCTGGTGCAGATGCAGGTCACCGCGCGATCGACGCTCGGCGCCCTGGCACTGCACTGCGGCGGCCTGGTCGTCGACGACGGCTGGGTGCGGGTGTTCGGCGGAGGCTCGGAGGCGGTCGGCGGCCTGCCGGGTCTGGCGCAGGTCAACCGGTTCCCTTCCGCGTTCGATCCCGCCTGGCACCCCGCGACGGGTCTGGTCGTCGGGCACGACGTCCTGGGCGGAGTGTTCGCGCTGAACGGCCACGACCCCGCGGGTGAGGGCCGCCCCGGGGCTCCGGGGCAGATGACCCGGTTCGCTCCGGACACGTTGGAGTGGGAGGCGTTGGACATCGGCCACTCCGCCTGGGTCTCGTGGCTGCTGTCGGACGGCCCGGAGGCGTTCTACGAAGGGCTGCGGTGGCCCGGCTGGCGCGAGGAGAGCGCGGCGCTGGCCCTCTCGCAGGGGATCGCCGTCTATCCGTTCCTCTGGTCGGAGCAGGCCCGTGCCGACCTGGCGGCGACGACTCGGAAGGCCGTGCCGATGCGTGAGGTCCTCGGCGTGGCGGTCGACTTCGCACGGCAGATGGGCCCTGCCGATCCGGGGTTCCTCGGCGAGGTGTGAGCCGGGCCCGCGGCCGCAGGGGCGATCATGCCGCAGTCAACCGACTGCGGCTCTTCGAGACAGGTGACGCCTGATCCCGGTGGTCGGCGCCACCCCGAGAAACGCCGAAGCCGTACCGGATTTCCGCCGTGTCCGTTCCCGCGGCCCGCACAGCACCAGGGCCCATTAGAGTCCTTCCTGTGCCGGATCATCAGGACGAGACCAGGGCGGCCTACGACGGGGTCGTCGAGCTGTACGCGTCGCTGTTCGCAGACCGGTTGGAGAAGCAGCCGTTCGCCCGGGCCATGATCGGCACCTTCGCCGAACTGGTGCACGCGACGGGCAACCCGCGGGCAGCGGACGTCGGGTGCGGGCCCGGACACCTGACGGCCATGCTGCGCGAACTGGGCCTGGACGCCTTCGGACTCGACCTCTCCCCCGGCATGGTCGACCACGCCCGGCGGGCCCATCCGGCGCTGCGCTTCCAGGAGGCTCGGATGGAGTCCCTGCCGGTCGGGGACGGCGCGCTGGGCGGCGTACTGGCCCACTACTCGATGATCCACACCCCGCCGGGGGAACTGCCGGAGCTGCTCGCCGAGCAGGCACGCGTCCTGGCACCGGGCGGCCTGATCCTGGTCTCCTTCTTCGGGACCGACGGGCCGGAGCCGGTCCGGTTCGACCACAAGGTGACGCCCGCCTACAGCTGGCCGGTGGATCGCCTCGCCGAACTGCTGGCCGGCGCCGGGTTCGTTCCCTTCGCCCGGCTGCTCCACGACCCGGCCTCCGAACGGGGCTTCCTCGACGCCCACCTGCTGGCCCGCCGCTCGTAGGTCTTGCCCGGCCCTAGTATCGGGCCCCATGATCGTATGGCTCAACGGCACCCACGGCGCAGGCAAGACGACGACCAGTGCACTCGTGCAACCACTGATCCCGGATTCACGGGTGTTCGACGCCGAGAAGGTCGGCGAGACGCTCATGGACATCACACCGGGACTGCCCGGGACGGACAACTTCCAGCACTGGCCGCCGTGGCGGCAGCTCGTGGTCGAGACCGCCCGCCGCGTACTCGACTACACCGGCGGCACTCTGGTGATGCCCATGACCGTCCTGGTCGAGCAGTACTGGCGCGAGATCAGCACGGGCCTCGCCCGACATGCCATCCCGGTACGGCACTTCGTCCTCCACGCCGACCAGGACACCCTCCGCGCGCGCATCGAGGGGGACACTCTTCTCGGCCCCTCCCCATTCCGTCTCAAATACCTCGAGCCCTACGCCGAGGCGGCCCGCACCTGGCTGCACGGCGAGGCCGAGGTCGTCGACACCACGCATCTCACGCCCGCCCAGGCCGCCCTGCGGGTCGCGGAGGCCGTCAGGAGCTGAGGTCCACCCGCCACGCGAAACAGGCATCGTCGGGCAGGGGGCTGGTCCCGGCGCCCCTACACTCCCCTCGGCAGCGCCGACGTTCGGGTGCTGCGGTCGTGAGGGGGATGCGGTGTCGACGGTCGTTGGAACGCAGAAGGTCTGGAGGCCGCCCGCTGCCGACCGCCGGGCGGGGTGGTGCCCGCTGTGGTGGACGGCCGGTCCCGCAGGAGAGCTCGCCGTTCTGCTGGTGCATCGACGGCACCTCCGCCGGAGCCGCTACGTCAAGGGCTGGGTCGGACGGAGCCCCGACGTCCCGTTCGACGGAGTGCTGGTGATCCGCCGGACGGACGGATCGGTGGAGCGCCGGATGGTCATGGACGTGCAGGACCGGCCCGGTCACATCGCGCTTCTCCCTGATTCGCGCCTTCTCATGGCAAGCGGCCGCACGTTCAGGGATGACACGGGCCTGTGGCCGCCGAACGCCGTGGTGCGGTCTCCGGAGGGCAACCAGGAGAGCACCTTCTGCATCGGTGACGACATAACGGTTCTGATGACGGATCGGAGTGGGTCGATCTGGACGGCCTACGGCGGCGAAGGGATGTACGGCGGCCATCCGGAGTCGGCAGCCGGCCTTGCCGGATGGAGTGCCGACGGCCGGGTGACGTGGGCGCCGGGAGGCCGTCTCCCCGACACGCCTTTGCAGGGCTGCACCTCCGCCACCGAAGGAGACCGAGTGTGGCTGGTCTGGTACTCCGGCAGCAGCCGTGGGGGCACGTTCCTGACCCGGATCACGCCTTCCACGGGCGAGGCGACCAGCCGGCGCAGCCCTGTGCACGCCCCGGACGGGTTCGCTGTGCGCGGCAACCGTGCGGTCCTGACCAAGCGCGAGCACAACCGTCGATCGACCGAGGTGGTCCGCGCCGAACTGGTCGGCGCCGATTGGAGCGTGACCGACCGGCGCAGGATCCGGGTTCCCGGCCGGGTGGTCATGCGCTGCGGCCAGGGACGCGACGGCTCCCTGTGGCTCCGTGCCGGCGACACCTGGCTTCGTATCGAAGCTTGACGCGGATCGAGGGTCTGCGCGGCTCAGGACCGCCGGTCAGGCCGGGTGGCTCCGACGGCGGAGGAGCGGACCCGGATGGAGTCCTTCCGAGCCTCGGGGGCGCGGCGGCGGTCAGGCGGGGAGCGAGCGGGCCAGGCGGAAGCCCACGTCGTCGACGGTGAAGGTGGGGTGGCTGCGGCGGCGGGCGGACGCCCGGCAGCTCCAGTGCTCGTCGAACCAGCCTCCGCCGCGGAGCACCCGGTAGTCGCCGTAGACCTCGGCGTCGTACACGTCCCAGCACCAGTCCCAGACGTTGCCGAGCATGTCGTGGAAGCCCCAGGCGTTGGGGCGCAGGCCGCCCACCTCGTGGAGGCGCTCCTGGGAGGTGCCGCGGTACCAGGCGATCTCGTCGAGCGGGGCGTAGTGCGGGCCTCCGGTGCCGGCCCGGCAGGCGTGTTCCCACTCGGCCTCGGTGGGCAGCCGGTACCCGTCGGTGGTGGTGTCCCACTCCACGGTGCCGTCGTCGGTCTCGCCGACCAGGCGGTAGGCGGGCGCCAGGCCCTCGCGCTAGGACAGGGCGTTGCAGAACCGGACGGCGTCCCACCAGGAGACGCCCTCGACCGGCAGCCGCTCCCCCTGGGCGGCACTCGGCCGCAGGCCGGTGACCTCGGCGTACAGGCGTTGGGTGACCGGCACGGCGGCCAGCTCGTAGGGCGCCGGTTCGACCGGCCAACTGCGCTGCGTCCGCCGGTCCGACAGCACGACCCGCCCCGCCGGGACGGGGATCATCTCGATGCCCACCTTCGCGTCCATGATCCGCCGATCCTACGGGAGGCGGGGCGTAAGCTCGGTGGAGAGCGAACGTTCTCTGACGGTTGGGGGAGGCCATGGACCAGGGCGAGGCGGAGACCAGACTGCTGGACGCGGCGGAGGAGCTGTTCTACGGGCGGGGCATCCAGGCGGTCGGCGTGGACCAGATCCGTGCCGCCTCGGGCGTCTCGCTGAAGCGGCTGTACCAGGTCTTCCCGTCCAAGGCCGATCTCGTACTGGCCTACCTGCGGCGCCGCGACGCCCGCTGGCTCGCCGCGCTCACCGGGTACGCCGACGCCCGGCCGGAGGGCGACGCCCGTATCCTCGCCGTCTTCGACTGGCTGCACGGCTGGTTCGGCGAACCGGACTTCCGCGGCTGCGGGTTCATCAATGCCTTCGCCGAGATCGGGGCCACCGACCCGGCCGCGGCCGAGGTCGTCCGCGCCCACAAGGCGGCCCTGCGGGACTACCTCGCCGGGCTGCTGCGGCAGGCGGGCCGGCCGCAGTCGCTGGTCGATCCCCTCTTCCTGCTCGCGGAGGGCGCGATGACCACCGCCGCCGTCACCGGCTCGCCGGAGGCGGCCCTGCAGGCCCGCGGCGCGGCGGCGGCGCTGCTGGCCACCGCCTGACACCGCCTGCGGCCGGGACGGGGATCAGAGGCCGAGGTCGCTCAGGCCCGGGTGGTCGTCGGGGCGGCGCCCCAGCGGCCAGTGGTACTTGCGGTCGGCCTCGGCGATCGGCAGGTCGTTGATGGAGGCGTGGCGCCGCCGCATCAGCCCGTCGTCGTCGAACTCCCAGTTCTCGTTGCCGTACGAGCGGAACCACCGGCCCGAGCCGTCGTGCCACTCGTAGGCGAAGCGCACCGCGATGCGGTGGTCGCCGTACGCCCACAGCTCCTTGATCAGCCGGTACTCGTGCTCCCTGGCCCACTTGCGGGTCAGGAACGCGACGATCTCCTCGCGGCCGGTGGCGAACTCGGCGCGGTTCCGCCACCGCGAGTCGACCGTGTAGGCGAGGGCGACCCGCTCGGGGTCGCGGGTGTTCCAGCCGTCCTCGGCGAGGCGGACCTTCTCGATCGCGCTCTGCTCGGTGAACGGCGGCAGGGGCGGGCGCTTGCCCATGGCATTCCTCCGAACCCGGGGGAGAACGCTCGTTCTCCCGGTGCCCCCACCCTAGGAGAACGACCGCTCTCCCGCAAGCGCATGCCTGCCCGGCGGATCGGAGAGCCGAGTGTTCGTCAGGCCCGTTCGGTCAGGACCTCGCGGAAAAAGGCGGCAGTGGCGCTCCCACGGGGCGGCGGGCCCACGCCCTACGCGGGGTCGGGGACGGCCCCGGCGCTCTCCAGGATCAGCGCGATCGCGTCGTCGAGCCGGGCGACCTCCTCGCGGCTCATGGTCGGGTTGGCGGCACGCCGCGCCTTGGCCTCGTCCAGCAGCATTCCCCCGGTGCCGCCGAGGTGCCGCAGCAGGGAGGCCAGGACGGCCCGGGCGGCGGCCTCGACCCCGGGGACGGTGAGGGCGGCCTGTGCCAGGATCAGCGCGGCCATCGCCGAGTCCAGACCGGGCGGGCCCTCCGTGGCGGTGCCCCAGTCGATCACGATCGGCCCCTGCGGGGTCAGCATGACGTTGTCCGGGTGGAGGTCCATGTGCAGGACCCGGTGCCCCGGGTCGGCGGACGCCTGCGCCGGGATCGCGTGCAGCCGCCGCAGCAGGTCCGCGAGGACCGCACCGCACTCCTCGGGCGTGATCGCCCCCTCGGTCAGCGCCTCCAGCATGGTGCCGCCGGAGAGCCGCTGCATGACCAGCGAGTCGGCACTCGCGGTGGGCCACACGGCCGGCACCGGGTAGCCGCGCTCCCCCAGGTACGCCATGACCTCGGCCTCCCCGGCCGCGTGAAGGCCGTCCCGGTAGCGCCTAAGCACCCGCTCCCCGTCCAGGGCGAAGACGTCCGCCGTCCGCCCCGTGCCGATCAACTCACCGATCTCCATTCGGACGACCGTAGTTGACCGGGGCGCAGCCCGGCAGGGGATTTCGCGCTTCGGCCGCCCGGCCGGGCGGTGCGCCGCGCCCGGGGTGCGATCGGCCCGCGGTGCGGGAGTGCGGACCTGGCTCTAGGGTCGGCAGCAGAGCGGCCCCGGCTTCCGGATGCCTCGCGTCCTGCCTCGGGCCGTGCCAGCCCCGCACCCCTTCGGAGGGCAGCCGACCATGACCACCATGTCCGAAACCCCCGTCCTCGACACCCTCGCGGCGATGACGATCGACTCGATCGAGCGCTGTCAGATGGACGAGAACATGCTCATCCTCACCAGGATCGCCGCGCTCGCCGCGATGGACGCCCCGGCGATCTCCTACCTCGCGCACATCGGCCCCGCCGTGGAGGCCAACGTGACCGCGAACCAACTGCAGGACGTGCTCGTCGCCGTGGCCCCGATCGTGGGCACCGCGCGCGTCATGTCCGCGGCCGGTCACATCGCCGAGGCGCTGGGCATCGCCATCGCAGTGGCCGATGCCGAGGTGCAGGCGCAGGTCCAGGGCGGCATGGGCAAGTAACGCCGCCCAGGCCCTCCGGGCCGCAGCCTCCGGGCCGCAGCCTGCACGGCACGGGCCGTCACCCCTCGGGGTGGCGGCCTTCGGGCCGTCGGTGCGCCGGCCGGAACCGGGTGGGGGTGCTGGGCCGCGGTGTGTCCTGTGCCGGTGGACCACTCGCTCGTCCTTCAGGACACGCCCCGGATCGATCCGCGGCTTCACCCGTTCGACGGCACGGCCGCGCCCGCTGTGGTCACCTCGCCCGGTCCGTCCCGGCACGTGCCCGTGCGCCCGGCCGCCGCGGTACGGGCCGACGGCGGTCTCTGACCGGCCGTCGCCCGTACCGGAGTGTGTGTAGCCCTAGCGGCCGGTGGCGGCGTCCAACAGGACGTCGACCAGGCGGTCGGCCGCGTCGGGGCGGCCGTGGGCGCGGGCGCGGTGGGCCATGTCGGCGCGCCGGGCCGGGTCCATGAGCAGCGGTTCGACGGCCGTGCGCAGGGTGTCCGGGGTGACCTCGCCGAGGAGGGCGACGGCTGCGCCGGCGTTCTGCAGGTGGCCCGCGTTGTGGGCCTGCTCGTTGCCGGCCGAGGAGGCGAGCGGGACGAGGACGGAGGCCTTGCCGAGCGCGGTGAGTTCGGCGATCGTGCCGGCGCCGCTGCGGGAGAGCACCACGTCGGCCAGGGCCAGCACGTCGGGGAGTTCGGGCCCGACGAACGGGGTGACCAGGTAGCGGCCGGCGAGGTGGGCGGGCAGTTCCGCGGCGCGGGCCCGCAGGCCGTCGGCGTGGGCGGCGCCGCACTGGTGGACGACGTTGGCGCGCTCCAGCAGCCACGGCAGCAGGTCCTGCACGACGGTGTTGATCTGCAGCGAGCCCTGGGCTCCGCCGGTGACGTAGACGGTCGGCAGGCTGCGGTCGAAGCCGTACAGGCCGAGTGCCTCGACGGCCTTGTCCGGCCGGCCGTGGAAGACCTCGGGACGGACGGGGTTGCCGGTGACCACGGCTCGGGCGCGGGCCGCCTCGGGCAGCAGCGGCACGGTGGAGTCGGAGGAGACGGCGATGCGGGCGGCGGAGCGGGCGAGCACCCGGTTGGCCAGGCCGAGGCGGACGGTCTGCTCGTGGACGACCAGCGGGGCGCCGCAGCGCTGTGCGGCCCGCCCGACCGGGACGGCGACGTAGCCGCCGGTGGCGAGGACCACGTCGGGGGCGTAGTCGGCGACGATGCGGCGGGCCTGGACGATGCCGCGGAGCACGCGGAACATGTCGCGGACGTTGGCGGGCGAGGCGAGCTTGAGCGGATTGGCGGACCGGCGGATCTTGCCGGTGGCGACGGTGGCGAAGGGGATGCCCTCGGCGGCGGCGACCTTGGCCTCCAGGCCTTCCGCGGTGCCGACCCACAGCACGTCCAGGCCCCGGCCGGAGGCGGCGAGGGCGGCCCGCAGGGTGCGGACGGCCGTCAGCGCCGGGTAGGTGTGGCCTCCGGTGCCACCGCCGGTGACGACCAGTCGGAACGGCTTCGCTCCGGCGTGCTGGGGGTGGGCGTCGAGGTTCACGAGGGCTCCGATCCGAGGGCCCGGCCGGGGGCGGCCGGGG
Source organism: Kitasatospora sp. NPDC051914 (assembly GCF_040680995.1). Classification (NCBI taxonomy): domain Bacteria; kingdom Bacillati; phylum Actinomycetota; class Actinomycetes; order Kitasatosporales; family Streptomycetaceae; genus Kitasatospora; species Kitasatospora sp. NPDC051914. The sequence continues at coordinate 145,946 of NZ_JBFAXX010000001.1, read as the reverse complement.
CGGGGTGGCGGGGGACGGGCGGGCGGACGCCTTCCGGCACCCGTTCCGCCGCAGGTGGAGGACGCCGTGGGGGCGGTCGGCGGTTCCGCCGCCCAGCCCGGGCGATCACCGTTCGCGGCGTCGACGGCCCGTCAGGGCCCGGGGCGGGGACGGCCCCGGCTCGCCGCGTCCCCGGTCGAATCCGTGGCCGGGGCGGGCGGCAACCCGTAGGGTCGGCGCATCGGAGGGTTTCCGTTCGGCGACGAAGGAGGGCCGCGGTGCGCTACCGCGAGCTGGGACGCAGTGGGCTTTCGGTGTCGGAGATCGGCTACGGGGCGTGGGGCATCGGCGCGTCGAGCTGGGTGGGGGCGACGGAGGACGAGTCGGTGCGGGCGCTGCACCGGGCGATCGACCTGGGGGTGAACTTCGTCGACACGGCCCGCGGCTACGGGGAGAGCGAGCGGATCGTGGGCCGGGTGGTCCGCGAGCGCGCCGGCGACGGGGTGCACGTGGCGACCAAGGTGCCGCCGAAGAACGGGGTGTGGCCGGCCCCGGACGGGCTCGACCCGGCGGAGACGTTCCCCGGCGCACACATCCGGGAGAGCCTGGCGACGAGTCTGCGCGCCCTCGGCCTCGACCGGGTGGACCTGCTGCAGTTCCACGTGTGGAACGACGAGTGGGTCGGGCGCGGCGACTGGCTGGAGACGGTCGCCGCGCTGAAGGAGGAGGGGAGGATCCGGCTGTTCGGCGTGTCGATCAACGACCACCAGCCGGGCAACGCCCTGGAGTTGGTGCGCAGCGGTGTGGTGGACGCGGTGCAGGTCATCTACAACGTGTTCGACCAGTCCCCGGCCGATGCCCTGTTCCCGGCCTGCGCCGAGCACGGGGTGGGCGTGGTCGTCCGGGTGGCGCTCGACGAGGGCGGACTGACGGGCCGGATGACGGCGGGGACGACCTTCCCGGAGGGCGATTTCCGCAGCCGCTACTTCCGCGGCGACCGCCCGGCGCAGGTGGAGCGGCGAGTCGGTGCGATCACCGAGGATCTGGGCATCCCCCGGGAGGAGATGGCGGCCACCGCGCTGCGGTTCGTGCTCGCCGCGCCGGCCGTCTCCACGGTCATTCCCGGGATGCGCAGCGTGCGGAACGTGGAGCGGAACACCGCGCTGAGCGACGGCCCGCTGCTGACGGACGAGCAGCTGGCCGTGCTCGCCAAGCACCGGTGGGAGCGGAACTTCTACAGCTGACGCGTGTTGCTCGGGCGCGGTCAGTCCTGGATGCGCCGCCAGGGACGGTCCGCCTCGAGGGCGAAGGCCAGTTCCAGCAGGGTGCGTTCGGCGCCGTGGGCGGCGGAGAGGTGGATGCCGACCGGCAGGCCGTTGGCCGCGCTGCCGGTGGGCAGGGCGATGCCGGGGGCGCCGGTGACGTTGTTGACCGGGGTGAAGGCGACGTAGCGGCGCAGCCGCTCCATCAGTTCCTCGAAGGGCACGTTGGGGCTGAGGTGGCCGAGCGGCGGGGCGGTGTGGGCGAGCACCGGGGAGAGGACGGCGTCGTGCCGGCGGAACAGTTCGGCGTAGGCCTGTTCGGCCCGGCGCAGGCGGCGCAGGGCACCGGGGATGTGCCGGAATTCGCGCCGGAAGCTGCGGCGCAGGCCGGTGGTGAGGCCGTCGAGCCGGTCGGCGCGGAAGCTGCGGTCGAGCATCAGCTTGCCGGTGACGGCGATCAGGAAGGCGATGTAGCCCCAGTACATGGTGAAGTCGCGGGAGAACTCCTCGCCGAACGGAAGCTCGACCGGTTCGACGCGGTGGCCCATGGCCTCCAGGCGCTGTGCGGTCTGCTCGACGGCGCGGCGGGTGTCCTCGTCGCTGGCGGCGAGCGGTGAGTCGACGACGAGGCCGATCCGCCGCGGGGTGTCGCCGGGGCCTTCGACGAGGCCGAGCGGGGGCAGGGCGGGGTTGCGGTGGTGGCGTTCGGCGGCGGCGAAGAAGGCGGCGGTGTCGCGGACGGATCGGGTGACGACGCCGTCGGTCACCAGGTCGATGGGCAGGCGCTTGCCCTGGTCGTTGGCGACGAGGCGGCCGCGGGTGGGCTTGAGGCCGACCAGGCCGCAGCAGGCTGCGGGGATGCGGATCGAGCCGCCGCCGTCGTTGGCGTGCGCGATCGGGACGACGCCGGCGGCCACCAGGGCGGCCGATCCGCCGGAGGAGGCGCCGGGCGAGTGGGAGGTCTTCCAGGGGTTGCGCACCGGCGGGGCGGCGGCGTACTCGGTGGAGGCGTTGAGTCCGAACTCGGGGAGCCGGGACTTGCCGAGCACGGCCAGGCCGGTGCCGAGGAACTGGTCGGCGAAGCCCGCGGTGCGGCGGGCGGGGCGGGCCCGGAAGGCGGCGCTGCCCTGTCCGGTGGGCATGCCCTGCAGGTCGACGTTGTCCTTGAGGTAGCTGGGCACGCCGTGCAGGGGTGCGTCCGGGTCCGCTGCGGCGCGGTGCGGTGCCTGGTAGGCGGCGAAGGCGACCGGGTCGAGGGCTTCGTCGATCCGTCGGGCGCGGGCGGCCGCCGCCTCGGCCAACTCGCCGGGGCTGACCCGGCGTTCCCGTACGAGCTGTGCCAGGGCGACCGCGTCGTGCTCGCCCAGCGCGTCGTCCCCGAATGCGTGGACCCGCTCCCCCGCCATCCGAACCCCTTTGCCCCTACCGGTCAGTAATGCCGTGCGAGCTCCGCATTCTAGGGTCGGCCGGGGCAGCTGGACACCCCCTCTCCGGCGGGGTGGCGGACACCGCGGCGGCGGTCGCGGACCGGCGCGTCGGGAAGGTCGGGAGAGGGCTCACGGTGGCCCGGCGGCGGTTGGACTGCCGGGCACCGCGGCACCGCCCGTGTGCGCGGGCGGCCTTACACAGCGAAGCGTGCGGTCCCTGTTCCACCAGGTCATCGCCCGCTTCCCCAGGGTCGGCACTCTGCCACGGCGCTGCGCCGCACGGAAGGGCCGAAGAGCGGAATTATCCGTTCCGGTACCCGCCGCGCCGCGGGTCCGGCGCGGCGGGCGGGTTTCCGGAAACCGCCGGCGGCGGTGAGGCGGCGGGCCGGCGCGGGCGCATCATCACCGCGTAGTCCGCGGAGGCGACCAGGATGCCGGCCGGCAGCGAGAGGTCGGTGCCGCCCAGGGCGGCGGCGACCGGCCCCGTCCAGGGGACGGTGGCGAGGCAGAGCACGGCGGCGGCGGTGCCGGCGGCCAGGGCGGTCGCGCCCGCCCGGTTCACGCCGGCGGTGTACCAGAACGGGCCGGCGGGCGTCTCGTCGGTGAGCTCCGCCCCGCTGTAGCGGTTGCGCCGCCACAGGATGTCGGTGGCGTACACGGCGACGGTCGGGCCCATCAGCGCCACCATGAACTCGAGCACGGTGTTGACGGTGTCCAGGAAGTTCGAGACCAGCAGCGCGTACAGGGTGAGCGCGACGCCGAGCGCGCCGTCCAGGGCGACGCTGCGGGAGCGCCGGATGCGCAGGCCGATGGCCGGCAGGGCGAGGCCGGAGCTGTACGCGGTCATGGCGTTGTTGGCGACCGCGCCGAGGACGATCGCCAGCAGGAAGGCGGGCCCGAACCAGGACGGCAGGATCGCGGTGAGCGCGCTCTGCGGGTCGGCCGTGTCGAGGGTGGTCGCCGCCATCGAGCCGACCTCACCGCGCAGCCGACCTCTGACCGTCCCCGGCCGCCCCTGTCGGGGCGCCCCTAGGCCGACATGGTGGTGGAGAGGCGGTGGAGGCCCCTGCGGTCGTAGTAGGTGGTCATGGCGTAGCCGAGGACCAGGGCCAGCACCGTGCCGATGGCGATCATGATCCAGGCGCGGGTCAGCCCCGCGTCGCCGCGGGCGTCGAAGTAGAGGATCGCCCGGACGCCGTCGCTCAGCTGCCGCATCGGCTCGAACTCGGCCAGGAACCGGTAGAACGACGGCAGCGCCTGCAGCGGGATCGTCGCCCCGGAGGACGGCAGTGCCAGCACGATGAAGACGAACATGCCGACCAGCTGCCCGATCCCGCCGAAGGTCGCATTGATCGCCTGCACACCGAGGCCGACCGCCGCGCTCGCGCACACCGAGAACAGGTACAGCAGCGGCAGGTGCGAGGCGTCCATGTCGAGCACGCCGATCGTGCCCAGCATGATCACGGCCGAGCTGACCAGCGAGATCCCCGCGGTCATCACCGACTTGACGATCCATGTGCGGCGGCGGCTGATCGGGACGGTCGGCCGCCGGGTGTGCCAGGGGCCCAGCTCGTTGTCGGTGTAGCCGAGTGCCACGTCCACGCCGTTGCCGATGGCGTTGCCGCCGAGGAAGCCCGCCAGCACCAGCAGCAGCGTGTAGTAGAAGGCGCTCAGCCCCAGCCCGCTGTGCGGGCCGATCGGATGCCCGACCCGGGTCTCCACCGTGATCGGGTCCGCGAGCAGCAGGGCCGACGCCGTGGACACCTGCGTGCCCTGCTGCGCCGTCTGCTGTGCGGCGGCCGCCGTCAGCTGCTTGCCCAGGTCGAGCGAGGCGCGGTGCGCGGCGTCCGTGGCGATCGAGCTCGCGAAGGAGGAGGCGAGGCTGCCCGCCCCCGGGTTGGTCAGCACGACTGCGGTCGGACGGGCTGACGTGGCACCCGCCGGTTGGCCGAGCCCGGCGACGGCCGCGGTGAAGTCGGCGGGGATCTGCAGCGCCCCGGCGAGCTTGTTGGAGGCGAGCTGCTCCTGGGCCTCCTCGGGGGTGAGGATCTTCCAGTTGACCCGCTCGTCGGGGTCGGGCGCGGCGGCGACCGCGGCGGTGATGTTCGCCCCGAGGTTCTGCTGCTGCCCGTTCACGGTGGCGCCGCGGTCGGTGTTGACCAGCCCCACCGGCAGCCGGTGCAGGTCGAGGCGGGGGTTGAGGATGCCGCCCATGTACAGCACCGACAGCAGGAAGGCGACCACCCCGACCAGTGCGGTCGGGAGGATCCAGATCCTGGGATTGCCCAGCACCTGCCGGGCCGTCACTCCACCGGCGGGCGGGGTCGGGCCGGCGGGCTCCGGCGGCGGGCCGGACGGCTCGGGCGGGTCCGGCGGGCCGGGCGTGGTCATCCGTTACCTCCTGCGCTCGTCCCGCCGCCGCGGTGGCGGGTCGGACGGGACCGACCACATCGACCGTACGCGGCCGGGGGGCGGTTGCCCCCGACTGCGAAGAGGTCGTGAAGGCGTGTCACCCGCGCGGCCCCGCACCCCGGCGGCCCCGGGCGCGGCGGAGGTGCTCAGACCACCGTGACGACGGTGCTGTGCCAACCCGTCGCGCCCGAGGGGAAGGGTGGTCTGCGGGCCTCCGGTTGGACGGCGCCGGCGGTGTCCGTGGCCCGGACCTCGATGCGGTGCGTGCCGGGGGCGGCGCCGCGCCAGGTGTGCGACCACTGTCGCCACAGGTCAAGGCCGGCGTCGGCCGAGAGGTCCGCGGGACGCCAGGCGCCGCCGTCGATGCGGACCTCCACGACAGCGATCCCCCGGTGGGTGGCCCAGGCCGTCCCGGCGACGGTGACGTCCCCCGCAGGGACGCGGGCGAACGGTGCCGGCACCTCGATCCGGGAGGCCGTCCGCACCTCGCCGGTGCGGTCCCAGCCGCGCCTCACCCAGTACGGGTCGAACGCGGCGAAGCGCGTCACCTCCAGGTCGACCAGCCATTTGGTGGCCGAGGTGTAGCCGTACAGGCCGGGCACCAGCGAGCGGCACGGGAAGCCGTGCGCCACCGGCAGCGGCTCGCCGTTCATCGCCACGGCCAGCAGTGCGCGGCGCCCGTCGAGCACCGCGTCCAACGGCGTGCCGATCGTCATGCCGTCCTTGGAGCGGCCGACCAGCTGGTCCGCGCCCGCCCGCACTCCGGCCCGGCGGAGCAGCGCGGGCAGTGGGGCGCCGAGCCAGCGGGCCGTCCCCGCGTACCGGCCGCCGACCTCGTTGGAGACACAGGTCAGCGTGTGATCCATCTCCTCGAGGGGCCGGCGCAGCAGCTCGTCGAAGGTGAGCACGGTGGGGCGTTCGACCATGCCGTGGATGCGCAGCGCCCAGGCGCGCGGGTCGATCATCGGCAGGGTGAGGGCGGTGTCGACGCGGTAGAAGTCGGCGTTGGCGGTGGTGAACGGCGAAAGGCCGGGCACCGTGGGGTGGACGTGCGCGGGCAGGGGCGCGGCCGCGCGTGACGGCGGGGGCAGGCGGACCGCCCTCCGGGCGGCGCTCACGTCCGTACGGCTCTCGCCCAGCACCCGGCCGCCGACCGCACCCAGGGCTGCCACCGCGGCCGTTGCACCGGTCGCGGCCAGCACGGTGCGCCGGCTCGTCCGGTCGTCGGACGGCCTGCCCGCCCCGTCTCCGGGCTCGCCGGCCGGCGCCGCTGCCGTGCGATCGGTGGTGGCGCCGCGCAGCAGGCGGGCCGGCCACCAGAGGGCCGCCGCGCCGGCGATCCCCGCGGCCACCGAGGGCAGGGCGTCGGTCGGGACGGCTGCGGGACGGGACGCGGCGGCCCACACCCCGAGCCCGCCGAAGCCCGCCACCACCGCGGCACCGGCAGCCGGCCGTCGGTACGCCAGCAGGCCGGCCAGGAGCGCCAGCAGGGCCGTCACGGTGTGGATGCCCAGCAGGAGGACGGCCTTGTCCCGGGTGCCGAAGGTCCGGACGGCGTACTCCTTCAGCGGGGTGGGCGCCAAATCGATGGCGGCCGACCCGACCGCGACGACCGGCGCACCGGCCGGCCCGGTGAAGGCCGCCACGGCCTCCCCGACGCCCACCGCCAGCCCGGCGGCCACCAGCCCGAGAAGACCGGCCCACGCCAGGACGGTCCACCGTCCACGCCGACCGCCCGGGCCGGCGGCGGGCGTCCCGTCCGCTCGCTCTCGTCCGTCGCTCACACACCCCATTCGGACGGCACGGCCGTGCGGATGGGTGCCGCGGGGGCGGTCAGTGCCGGTGGTGGCGGGTACGGAAGGCGCCCCAGCCGTGCCAGCGGTCGACTTCGATCCAGGCGGTGACGCGGCCGCGTCCGCGCTGCGTGTAGTCGTGGCCGAGGTAGCGCCGGGAGAGGCGGTCGATGTCGGTCAGGCCGGTGTCGTCGTACATCTCGGTGACGCGGCCGACCAGGCTCAGGTGCGTGTACCAGGAGTCTTCGTCGAGCACGGTGAGGGTGACCCGCGGGTCGTGGCGCAGGTGGCCGAGGCGGCGGCGCCCCTCGTCCATGTTGACCATCACCCGGCCGTCCTCCCAGAGGTACCAGGTCGCCACCGAGACCGGCTGCCCGTCGGGCCGCAGGGTCGCGATCACCGCAGGATTGGGCCTGCCCAGCATGGCGACGGCCTCGTCGGGAAGCGGGAGCCTCGGCATACGTCACTCCTGGGAGTCGTCGGTCGGGGACGCTCCAGCAGCGTACGGCGTCGCCACGCGGTTTCCCGGATTCCACGGCCCGCCGGGTGTCCGCCCGTGGCGGCGCGGAATCAGTCGGCGTGCCGTCAGAAGCTCTTCCCACGAGTCGGGTGGGCGCGCCGTCCCGGGCCCGGGCGGGTGGCCGGGCGATACTTGCGATCATGCGTGTCGCGGTGATGACGGCGGGTTCGCGTGGTGACGTCGCCCCGTTCACGGGCCTCGGGCACGAGCTGGCCTCGGCGGGCCACCGGGTCACGCTGGTGACGCATGCCCGGTTCGCGCCGCTCGCGGAGGCCGCCGGGCTGGACTTCCATCCGCTGCCCGTCGATCCGCGGGCGGTGCTGGAGTCGGCCCGCGGGCAGGGGCTGCACCGCAGCGCGGGCGGTGTCACCAGGTTCGCCCGGCTCGTCCCCATGGCCAGGTCACTGGTCGGCGGGATGGCCGACGGGCTGCTCGAGGCCGCCCGCGGCCACGACCTGCTGCTGCTGTCCGCGCCGGTCGCCCCGCTCGGCCACACCGTGGCGGAGGGACTGCACCTGCCGAGCATCGGCCTGCACCTGCAACCGCTGGCCGCCACGACCGAGTTCGGGCCGCCGGTGATCGGCACCCGGTCCTGGGGGCCGACCGGGAACAGACTGGCCGGCCGGGCCGTCAATGCCGCCGTGGACGCCATCTTCACCGACAGCATCCGCCGCGTCCGCGCGGACCTCGGGCTGCCGCCGCGCAGCCTGCGGTCCGTCCGCCGTGCCCGCGAGCGCACCGACTGGCCGGTCCTGCACGGCTTCAGCGAGCTGGTCGTGCGCCGGCCCCGGGACTGGCGGCCCGGACTGCGAGTGGCCGGCTACTGGTGGCCGTACGACCGGCCGGGGCAGCGCCTGCCCGCCGAGCTGGCCGACTTCCTGGCGGCCGGTCCGCCGCCGGTCTTCGTCGGGCTGGGCAGTGCCACGGTGCCCGATCCCGAGCGGGTCGCCCGGACGGTCGTCCGGGCCCTGCGCGCCGCGGGGCTGCGCGGCGTCGTCCAGCGCGGCTGGAGCGGCCTGCAGGCCGAGGGGGACGACGTGCTGACGGTCGGCGACGTGCCGCACAGCCTGCTGTTCCCGCACGTGGCGGCCGTGGTCCACCACGCGGGCGCGGGCACCGCCGCGGCCGCGCTGCGGGCCGGAGTGCCGTCCGTACCCGTCCCCGTCCAGTTCGACGCCGCCTTCTGGGCCGGGCGGCTCACCGCGCTCGGCACGGCGCCCTGTGCCGTCCCGCTGCGCCGGCTGGACGCCGGTGTCCTCGCCGATGCGCTGCGGCGGGCCACCGCCGACCCCGGGTACCGCCTGCGGGCACAGGCGCTGGCCGCACGCCTGCGCACGGAGGACGGTGTTGCGCCCGTCCTCGCCGCCGTCGGCCGATCGGCCGGCTGACCGCCACCGCGGGCGGCCCTGCGTCCGGCACCGACGGCGTGTCAGATCCAGGTGCAAGGGTGTGCCGCATGAACGACACCACCTCACGCGGTGCGGCGCAGCCGCCCGACCTGTTCGACCAGGCCCCGCCGGGCCCGTGGTCGTTCCTGGACCTTTCGCCGGCCGACCTGATGACCGGCACCGCCCTGCTGGCGGCGCTGCGCCGGGCGGAGGGCGCCGCCCGGGGCGAGCGGCGCGAGCTGTGGGGCTTCGCCGCGATGAACGCCGAGGCCGCGATGAACGCGTTGCCCGGCATGCGGCCGACCTCGGGCGAGCTGTGGGCCGCCGCGCACGAGTACGCCCAGATCGCGGCCTCCGTCGGCGGCTGAGGGCCGCCGACGCGGCCGGGCCGTCGGCCACCGCGGGGGCGGCCGACGGCCCGGGATCACGGGGTTTCGCGGTTACGCGGTGGGTGTCCAGCGTTGTGCGGTGCCGCCGTTGCAGGTGGCGAGGACGAGTTCGGTCCCGTTGGCGGTGCCGGAGCCCCGCGGGGCGAGGCACCGGCCGCCGTTGACGAGGGCGAGCTGCGGGCCCTGCTGCCAGCGCTGGCCGGCGGAGCCGTTGCAGGTCTGCACGGCGACGGTGGCCGCCGAGCCGTCGAGGCAGACCCCGCCGAGGCCGGTGAGCGCTCCGTCGGTGCGCAGGGTCCAGCGCTGGTTGCCGCCGCCGTGGCAGCTGTAGAGGGTCGGCCGGGTGCCGGGGGCGGTGACGCTGCCCGGCAGGTCGATGCAGGTGCCGGAGGCGCCGTTGACCAGGGTGGCGTTGCTCGGCAGCGGGACGGCCCGGCCGGTGGCGCCGATCTCGGCGGTGCTGGTCCACGGCCCGCGGTTGCCGGCCTCGGTGAGGGCGCGCAGCCGCAGGTAGCGGCCGTCCTTCGCGCCGAAGGTGATCCGCTGCAGGGCTGCGCTGTCGGGGAAGGTGCCGGTGGCGACCGGGTCTCCCCAGTCGGTGGTGGAGTCGGAGACGTACACCTCGTACCGGCCGATCCGGCCGTTGACGCCGCCGTCCTGGCGCGGGAGCTGGCTGAGCCCGTCGACGGTGTAGCGGGCGCCGAGGTCGATCCGGATGTCGTGCGGCAGCGGGGCCGCGGTGCCCGACCACTGGGTGTGCCAGATGGTGGCGTTGTTGCCGTCGAAGGCGTTGGTGGCTGCGCCGTTCTCCGCCGCGGTCTCCTGGCTGTCGACCTGGACGAGGGACCAGCCCGCGGTCGGGATGCCGGAGGAGACGGGGACGGGGGTGCCGGAGGGCAGGGTGAGCCCGGCGGCGGTGACGGTGAACGCCGAGGAGCGCGCGCCGGTCTTCACCCACAGCACGCCGGAGCGGTCGGCCGGGTCGAAGTACCAGCCGGTGGTCGCCGCGTCGTAGGCGCTGCGGCTCGACAGTGCGGGCAGTGCGGTGCCTCCGATGCTGACGCTGCTCGGGGCGGCCGCCGCGTGGACGGTGAACTCGTAGTCACGGGACGGTAGTTTGCCGGTCCAGTTGCCGTCGGCGGCGCCGACCGCGATGGTCACGTCGCCGCTGCCTGCGGTGGGTGCGGTCACGTCCACCTTCTGCCGGGAGAAGGCGCCGGACCGGTAGGCGCGGGTGGTGCCGTCGTCCTCGTAGAGGGTGAAGGTGGAGCTGCCGCGCGGGTGGACGTCGTAGGTGAGCCGGGAGACGGGCTTCTCGCCCGCGTAGTTCATCTGCGGCCACATCGGCACGATCGCACCGGACTTGACGAACAGCGGCAGGGTGTCGAGCGGCGCGCTGTAGCCGTTCAGCCAGCCGGGACCGGTGTACACCTTGCCCGTCCAGTAGTCCGTCCAGTTCCCGGCGGGCAGGTAGATGCCGTCGCGGACTGCGGTGTCGGAGACCACCGGGGCGACCAGGAAGGAGTCGCCGGCCATGAACTGGCCGCTGGTCGCATTGCCGCGGGCGACCGGGTCGTCCGGGTACTCCAGCACCATGGCGCGGGTGGCGGGCACGCCGGTGTCAGTGGCGTTGCGGCTCATCGTGTACAGGTAGGGCGTCAGCCGCATCTTCAGCTGCAGGTACTTGCGGTTGATCGACAGGTACGGCTCGGCGAAGCGCCAGGGCTGCTTGTCCTGGTAGCCGGCGGCGGGGTTGGTGGCGCCCCAGCCGGACATGGTCATGAACGCCGGGGTGAAGGCCTTCCACTGCAGGTCGCGGACATAGGTCTTGGGGCTGCCGCCGAAGATGCCGTCCACGTCGCCGGAGGCGTAGTTGAGCCCGGACAGGCCGGCGCCGGCGATCGCCGGGACGTGCCAGCGCATGGCGTCCCAGGTGCCGCTTGTGTCGCCCGTCCACACCACGGCGTTGCGCTGGGTGCCGGCCCAGCCGTCCACCGTCCAGACGAAGCGGCGGGCGTCGGAGTTGTTCTCGATGCCGTCGACGGCCTGCTGGACGCCGGCGAAGGCCTGCTTGTAGCCGCCGCCGATCCAGGCGACGTCCGTCTTCACCGCACGCGAACCGGCCGTCCCCACCTCCCAGTCGATGCCGCCGAGGCCGGTGGAGGTCCACAGCCCGGTGTTGAAGCCCTTGGCCTTCAGGGCGGCCACGGTGTTCGGCAGGTCGGTGTAGCCGCAGCCGTAGCCGTCGTTGGGCAGGAACCAGCCGGAGGGCATGTCGGCGGCCCGGGCGTCGGCGGCGTAGCCGGCCACGTCCGGCGTGGTCTGGTGGCGCAGCCGGTCGTGGTCGCCGCTGTAGTCGGGGTTGGAGGCGTTGAAGCAGTCGGCGTTGCCGAGTTCGAGGCCCCAGACCGGTGCGAGGAACGAAGTACCAGGCGTCGAAGCGTTTCTCGTCGTGGGTGAGCGCGGTCGGCGCGCCGAAGCTGTACGAGCCGGGGGCCCAGGTGTTGCGCATCACGCCGTAGCCGTTGGTCGACATGTAGAACGGCGCCGGGCTGGCGTTGGTGTTCTCCTTCCAGGAGTTGGACACCGCGACGGGGACGGTCTTGTCGCGCAGTGCCCACTCGCCGAGCCGCAGCCCGGTGCCGTAGAACTGCTCGTCGGCGCCGCGGGCGAGGTACTGGGTGGTCTGCGTGCCGGTCCAACTGGTCGGCTGGGACTCGGCCCAGAGCAGTGTGGCGTCGTCGGCCCGGTAAAGGGCGAAGGTGAGCGGCGACTTGGTGATGTGCAGGCTCACCGCCGAGGTCGCGATCCGGTAGTGGCTGCCCGCGTCGGTCAGGGTGGCGTTCACGGCACCGAAGTCGGTCTTCACGGCGAGGTCGGTGCCGGCCGGGTCGTCGGTGAACGCGCCGGTCGGGGACAGCCAGATGCGCAGGATGTCGGCCCTGGCGAGGACCACCCGGGCGGCGGCCCCGCCGGACGCGGTCACCGTGAAGGTGTTGCCGCTGCGGCTGATTCCCGTGACGTTCCCGGGAGTTGCGGCCCGGGCTGGGGCGGCCGGACCGAGGACGGCGACGAGCGCCGCTATGAGCAGAAGGGCCGGGGCGAGGGCGGTGCGACGGGAGCCGGGGCTCCCGGGCCGCGGCACGACGAAGGGTGGAGCGGATCGCACGGGGGTGCCTCCTCAGGAGGTCTGCGGGGTCCGATGGCTCAACTGGCGGACGCGCAGGGGCAGTCGAGCAATGACATGACAGCAGAGGCACCAGGTGACGTCAATTGCGCGTTCGAGCCGAATTTCGCGCAGTATTGCGCATCGGTGCGCGTAGCATTGCGCAGAGCGGGCAGACGCAAAGGGACGCGGAGAACCGCGCGATGCAGTTCTCCGCGCCCCTCGGAAGCAGCCGTTACGGGCGGGTGAAGGTGTGGTGGGTGACGCCGCTCGGGGTGGTCACGGACTCGATGTGGAACCGCTGTTCGAGGCCCTCGAGTCCGTCCCAGAACCGGACCCCGCGGCCCAGCAGGATCGGTGCGACCACGACGTGCAGGTGGTCGACGAGGTCGGCGGCCAGGAACTCGCGGATCACGGTCGCCCCGCCGCCGATCCGCACGTCGAGCCCGCCGGCAGCCTCCCGCGCCCGGCGGAGCACCTCCGCCGGGGAGGCGTCGACGAAGTGGAAGGTGGTGCCGCCCTCCATCTCCACCGAGGGCCAGGGGTGGTGGGTGAGTACGAAGACCGGCGTGTGGAAGACCGGGTTCGGGCCCCACCAGCCCGTCCACTCGTGGTCCTTCCAGGGGCCGCGCTGCGGGCCGAACTTGTTCCGGCCCATGATCTCGGCGCCGATCCCCTCGCCCCAGGCGCGGGCCATCTCGTCGTCGAGCCCGGTCCCCCCGCCGTCCTGCCCCTGCATCTGCCGGAACGTCCGGGTGTGGTGGAACCAGTCGAGCAGCCGCTCCCCCGCGTGCCCGAACGGCGCCTCCAGGCTCTGCCCCTCACCGGTGCCGTAGCCGTCCAGCGAGACGGTGAAATTGTGCACGCGCACTCGGGACACGACGTGACCTCCAGCCTCCGGGCGGCCCGGCCCGCCCCGGGACCGGCCCTCACCCGGCGACCCTATCCCCGCCCCGCGCCGACCGGCCGCAGCCCACGACGTGCGTCGCCCGCCCGGGCGACCGCCGGCCGGCGCCACGGACCGGGTGGGCCCCTGTGCCGGGATGCGCGGGTCGGCCGTGCGGGGCAAGGTCGAGGCATGACCGATGTCGTCGTACTCCTCGAACTGGAACCGTCCACGGAGGTGCTGGACGCCGGCGAGGTCGACGTCGGCGCACGCATCCGGTGGGTGCACGCCGCACCGCCCGACCCCCAGGACTCCGACCGGCCCGCTGCCACCACCTTCTGCGGCCTGGACACCGGCGACCTGGAGCAGGAGCCCTACCGGCCCGAAGGCCCCGACGACCCTTGGTACCCCTCGTCCCAGACGACCCGGCACTGCCTCACCTGCGACGAGGCCCTGAAGTCCCGCTGAGAAGTCCCGCCGGGCGCGCTGCTGCGGAGCCGGCCGTCCGGCGCCGGCCGGGACGCCGGGTCAGCGGACGGCGGTGTCCCCGCCGGTGTCGGGCGGGGTGGTGAGGGCGCGGACCAGGCCGTCGCTGAGGGTGCGCACCATGCCGCCGTCGGGGTCGTGGTCGGGGTTGATCTCGGTGACGACGACGGCGGCCAGTTGCGGGGCCCGGGCGAACTCGGCGAGGCAGTCCAGGGCGACCGCGAGCGGCAGACCCTCGTTGAAGTGCGGGAAGTTGGCGAGCGGCAGCTCGGTGGAGTCGATCACGTCGACGTCGAAGTGCAGCAGGAGGTGGGAGTGCCCGGCCGCCAGGGTGCGGCGGGCCGTGCGGGCCGCGGCGATCGGCTCGCTGCCGGGGGCGATGACCTCGGTGCAGGGGTGGGTGCGCAGGCCGTGGCCGGTGAGGACGTCCTGGTGGTGCGGGCCGACCTCGGCGGGATCGTGGCCGAAGGCGATGACCGACTCGGCGGGGAGCAGCGGGGTCCGCGGTCCGATGTCCCGCAGTTCGGGGACGCCTTCGCCGAGCAGGTGGGCGAGCACCATCGAGTCGAGGATGCCGGAGAGCCCGGTGCCGGGCACCGACAGGTCGAGGTCGCCGTCGAAGTAGAGCAGGCCGGTGTCCGGCCACCGGGCGACCAGGGCGGCGGCTACGCCGAGGGTGATGGTGCAGTCGCCGCCGACGACCAGCGGCAGGACGCCGTCGTCGAGCAGCCGCCCGACCCGCTCGGCGACGCTCCGGGCGACCTCCGCGACCAGGCCGAGGTTCTGCCGGTCGCGGTTCGCGGGGTCGGTGCGGAACGGCACCACCGGCAGGTCGCCGTCGTCGCGGACGAAGGCCCCGGCGGCCCGCAGCCCGTCGACCAGCCCGGCGGCGCGAACGGCGGCGGGTGCCTTCTCCTGGCCGGGCCCGTGGGTGCCGGCGCAGGACGGGACTCCCAGCAGTGCGATCTCGCGAGGCATCCGGTGGCCCTCTCCGCTCGGGCGGCCGCCGCCCCGGGGGCGGTCGGCATCCAGATCGAGCCTATGGCGCGTCCTCGAACCCGGCCACGGGTCACTCGGGCACGAGGGGCTGCGCTATGCGGGAGGAGGCGCTGCGACACCACGGGCACGGCTGCCCGGCCGGGGGCGGGGGCTTCAGGGGGTGCCGAGGGTGACCACGGCTGCGGCGCCGTCGACCTCGGTGAGGCGGGCGCCGTCGCCGCGGAGCAGGACGGCGTCGAAGCGCTCGAGCCGCAGCGGGGCGGCCTCCGGTGCGGCGGGGGCGAGCTCGGCGGTGCCGGCCAGGCAGACGACGAGCAGTTCGGCGCCTGCGGGGACGGGCAGCGGGCGGGCCGAGCGGGCGATCGCGACCTCGGCCGTCGCACGGCCGCGCCGGGTCATCACGTTGAAGTCGACGACCGGGCCCGCGAGCAGCCGGCAGTCGGTGGGCGCGTCGCCGGGGAAGGGGAACGGCCGGTACGGCGCGTCGAGCACCTGCTCGGTACCGGCGACGGTGAGGGCCATCCCGGTGCCCTCGACGAGCGTGATCACGCGGTCGACCCCGGCGAAGCCCGAGAACGGCCCGCCCCGGTCGACGTCCGCCAGGCTGATCCGCCAGTCGAAGTCGGTCATCCCGGAGCCTTCCGGCCGGGCGGCGACCTCACGGGTCACGCCGCCGCCGTTCAGCCACGGCACGGCCTGCCGCTCGCTCGCCCGCAGTACTTCCAGGGTCACGCCCGCCCCGTTCCTCCGCCGTTCTCCGTGCGCGGGCGATTCTGCCACGGGCGCGCCCGCCGGGCCCGGACCGCGGCCGCTGCACCGCACGGGAGATCCACGTCACATCCGATTCCGGGCAAACCATGACACAGTGGATGGAAGTGATACCGCTCAACCGAGGACATCACCCATGCATCACGGAGCCCATCCCGCTCCCGCACCTGCCCCCCGTGCCAACGTCGCACTCGCCCGAGGCTGCACCGAATGTCGCGGCTGGGGCAGTGTGATCACCGAAGCCGGCCGGCACGAACTGTGCCCGTCGTGCCAGCACACCGACGACGCCGTACAGGGCGACGAGGAACCTCCCGCACCGGCATCCAACGCTCTCCGGCAGCCGGTCGTCCGACCTGCCTGAGCACCTTCTCCCTGGGCGCGTCCCGGGCCCGTGGGCCACAGCGGTCACGCCGCCGTACGGCCGCCCTTCCAGCGCAGCAGTGCCGAGCCTCCGGCGTCCGGGGTCAGCCAGCTCCCGTCGCCGAGGGCGAGCGGGTACCCGCCCACCGGGCGCGGATAGGCGACCGGGCCGAGCGGGCGCAGCGTGAGGGCATCGAGCAGCCAGTGCTGCCTCTCCTCGCGACGACCTGCGTCGTGGGCCGCGGCGATCACGGTGTGGCCGTCGACGAATCCGGCGGCGTAGCCCCACCGCGGTGCCTCGTCGCCATCGGCGACGAGGTCGCCGGCTGCGCGTTCAGTCACGACGAGTCCGTCCGTGGAGCGGTGCAGCTGCAGGCCGTCCCGGCCGTGCGGGGTGCTCAGGAAGGCCCGGCCGCTGGAATGGACGTCCACCGGGATGCGGAAGCCGTCACCGACCTCACGGACCGTCAACCCGGTTCCGTCCCAGTGCCCGAGGTACGCGGGGGTGCCGTCCTGGCCCTGGCCGGTGGAGAGCAGCATGTGCGCTCCGTCCGGGTACGGCAGGTGGTTCGAACCGCCCGTGCCGCCCTCGAGCCGGGCGCGGCCCGGCACCGCCCCGTCCGCGGCATCGAGGATCAGCCACTCCTCGTACGAGTCGACCGCAAGGTCGCCGTGGTCCAGGTCCGGCAGGACGTGGGCCCACACCAGCGTGCCGTCGGGGCTCACCGCGCACGATCCGGACCAGAGCCCGTGGCACGGCACGTCGGCGCTGCCGTGTGCGTGCGGGCCGTCGCCCCAGCACCCGTGCCGGTACTCCCAGCGGGTCCGGCCGTCCGCCTCCAGGGCGAGGACGGAACGCTGGCCGGCGAGGACGATCAAGCTGCCGTCGGCGCTCGCCCCGCAGGCGCTGTTGCGCCACCCCGGCCACGGGTCGGGCACCACGGCGAGCAGCCCCGGGCCCCCGTCGAACGCGGCGAGGAGGTCGGCCAGCCGGATCGTGCCCGCGTCGCGCAGCAGGGCGTGCCGCGAACCGGACGGATGCCGGAGCAGGGCGTGGCCGCCGACCACCGCGGCGGCGTCGGGCAGCAGAACGGTGCCGGTCGGGCGGGCGTGGAACGTCATCGGGCCTCCTGGGCACAGCACCGTACCCGCCCGCACCGACAGGCCCGGGCGGCACCGAGTGGCCCACGGTCATGGCGGGCCGATGGCCCTGCCCCGGCGCCGGATCGGCTCCTGGGCCCGGGCGGGTGACCACCGAAGCCGACTTCTTCTTCGACCCCGTCTGCCCGTTCGCCTGGATCACCTCCCGCTGGATGCCGGAGGTCGAGAGCCGGCGCGAACTCGACCTCACCTTCCGGGTCATGGGCTTCCCCCGCCTCTTCGAACTCAAGCGCATCCGGACGGGCGCCCTCGACTTCACCTGAGCGACTCGCCGACGCTCCGGCGGTGACGGTCGGCCAGGGCACAGGCCAGGGTCACCGTCACCAGCACGGCGGCCATCGCCCGCAGCAGGGCGCTCTCGTAGTAGGTGTCGGTGACCAGTCGCACCGCCGAGTACCCGGCCACCGGCCCGGCCGCCCCGGCGACGGCCAGCGGGAGCAGCGCGTCCCGTACCGGCCGGTGCCACAGCGCCACCGCGACGACCAGCAGGGCGCCGCCCGCCGCGAGCAGCGGGGTGCCGAAGGCGGCGCCGTAGCGGATCGCCAGCGCGGGCACCAGGAACAGCACGAGCGACCGGCGCAGCACCGCCCGGAGGGCGGCCACGCTCCCGTGGTCGGCGGTGTCGGCCGGCCGGTACCGGGCGGTGGCCGCCAGCACCAGCAGGGCGAGCAGTGCCTCGGGCCAACGGGTTTGCAGGTGACCGAGGTTGTAGAGCAGGGCGGTGTCGTAGACCACCATGACCAGCTGCCCGACGGCCCAGAGCGAGGCGGCGAAGAGCAGCAGTCCGAGCGCCCCGGGCTGCCGGTCGGGGCCGGGTTCGCGCCGGGCGAGTGCGGTGAGAAGCGGCGCGGTGAGGGCGGCCGACGCCGCGCGGATCACCAGGTCCTGGGTGGTCCACGGGTTGTACAGGTCCCACTCGACCACGCCGAAGACCACCGTGTACGAGAGCGCGGCCGACCACACCAGCGGCCGGGAGCCGAGCGCCGTCCGGTAGAGGGCGGGGCTGAGCCGACGCAGCACCGTGCCGTAGGCGAGCAGCACGAACGGCAGTTCCAGGAAGGCCTGGACCCGGAGCACGGTGGGTGCGAACAGCCCGGGTGCGGGCAGGTGGTCGGCCAGCCGGCGGATCAGCGGATTGCCGACGGGCTGCTCGAACCAGCCGGGCGGCAGGTAGCGGGTGACGAAGGAGGTGTCCCCGCCGTGCACCCGGAGCAGGTAGGCGGAGCAGAGCAACTGGTTGAGGTAGACCAGGGCGATCACCACTGCCAGCAGGACACCCGGGGCAACGGTGCGGCCGGCCCGGGACGGTGCCGGGCGGGCCGGCAGCCGGGAGCCGAGCAGCAGCCCGGCGAACACGGAGGCGGCCGTGGTGGCGTCGACCAGGAGGGCGGTGATCGTCATTGCACGACCGTAGTTGCCGCGTCCGGGTCCGCCAACCGCCGTGCCCGGAACGGCAGGTCCGCCGGCACCGGGACGGGGTGCCGAAACCGCGGGCGGGGAGAAGAGTGGAGGCATGAGCATCGTCGTTCTGCACGAGCCGGCGGCGGACAGCGCGGCTCTCCGGCCCGCGGGGCCGGGTGGCGGGGCGGGTGGCACCACGGTGCACGCGGCGCCGGCCGACGTTCCGCTCACCCGCACCTTCTGCGGGGAGGAGGCCGAGGGCATGAGCCAGGTCGACCTGGAGTCCACGCCCTCCGCGTCCTGGTACCCGTCACCGTCCACCGCCCGGATCTGCCCCGACTGCGACCGCACCGTCACCCAGGGGCACTGGAGCCGCCCCTAGATGTGGTGGGTGAACCGCCCGCGGACTGCGTCGGCAGGCCGCGGGCGCGGGCGGTGTCGGCCTCGTCGCGGAATCCCGGTACCGGGTCCGGTGGCGGTGATGTCAGGTCGTCAGCCCGTCCGCCGTCCACCGGGCGGCCGGGTCGTCGCACGGGCCGAGGCCGATCGGCTCGCCCTCGCCGCGGTCGACCAGACAGCCGCCCCCGCCGATCCGGACGGTGAACCGGACCCGGTCGGGCTCCCGGTTCCACGGGTCGGATGCGCCCACCGGGGCGAAGGACCACAGCTGCGCCGGGTCGCCGCGCATGCCCTGCGTGCGGTCGGGGCGGAGCCGGACGGTGCCGTCCGGGTCGGCGGTGAGCAGCAGCGGGCCGGTGTCGTCGGCGTTCAGCAGCACCGAGCGCAGGGCGAGCCGGCCGTCCGCGGTCGGCGTCACCAGCCACTCCTGCGGGTCCCGGCCGTCGGCCGGCATGGTGAGGACGGCGGCGGCGTCTGCGGCGCGCGACGATCCCAGGCCGGCCGCGTGCAGCCGCAGGCCCGAGCGGTCGGCGGTCAGGACGCCGAGCCCCTTGTCCGGCAGCGTCCGGACCGCGCTGTACGTCGGCCGGAGCGGCCGCTCGGCGGCGCCGGCCTCGTGCCCGGCGCGGTCGGCGGGGCCGGTGTGCACCGGCTCTGCGGGCGGGGCTTCCGCCGCGGTGCCGACCGCGGAGGCCTCGGCGGGGCGGCCGAGCGCGGCGCCCAGCAGCACGGTCGGCACCAGGGCGAGTGCGGCGGTGGCCTTCGCGGCGGTGCGTGCGGGTCGGTACGGCATCAGGTGAGGAACCCCCGTGGCGGTCGTTCGGTCGGTCCGGTGTGCTGCCACCGGTCCGGTGTGGTGCGGCCCTCGGGACCTGCTGCGCCGTTCGCCGCCGGACCCGTCTCGCTCACCAACGAGGGGAGGCCGCAAATGTCACGTGCCGGGGCGATCCGGGTGTTCTGCGCATATGACGGCCCGCGGCCCGGCACACTGTCGGGCGGAGCAGGTTCGTCCCGAGGAGGCGGCGATGGCTGAGAGTGCCCTGTGCTTCTGCGCGGTGGCCGCTCAGGGGCACCTCTGCGTGGTCGCAGCGCAGGGGCGGTGCGCGGACTGCGGCCGCGCGTACTGCCCGTCGCACGCCGCGCCCCCGTCGAGCGGGCCGCAGGACCAGTGCACGGACTGCCGGCGGGCGGTGGTCTCCCGCGCCGAGGAGCGGCGGGCGCGGGTGCTGGCCGCGGAGGAGCCGGTCCGGCAGGCCCGGGTGGCCGCCGCGGAGGGGTTCCTCGGGGCCATGACGGCGGCGGGCAGCCCGGGGGTCGCCGCCTGGCGGGCCGAGGGCCCGGACGTTCCGGTCGGCACGGTCTCCGGATGGCTGCTGGAGGGCTGGGCGCACGAGGCGGCGGCGTCCGACGCCCGGGGCGACCGCGGGCACGCGACGCGGAACATCGTGCTCACCACCGGGCACATCGGGGTGGCCCGGGACGAGGCCCGGACGATGTGGGAGGCGTATGCGCTGTTCCGACCGGACGAGGAGGTCGCCCGGCACTTCCGCAGGCCCCTCGACCGCAGGGCGCGCGCGTACCGCCGGTACCGCCGCCGGCCGCTGGTGGTGACCCGCCTCGTCCCGTTCGCGGATCTCCGACTGGACGTCGGCAGCGGCTACGTCGACCGGCTGCTCTCCGGCCCGGGCGGCTTCGTCTTCGGGGTGCACCGCGATCTCGGCCCGCTGCTGGCCGGCGCGGCCCGCGCGCACGGGGTCGTCTGGCAGCCGTGACGGCCGCGGAACGCCCGGACGGCGTCACGGCAGTGACGGACGGGTGGGGCTGCCGGGGGCGCCGGGGCCGGTGAGCGGCGGCGCGGGCAGGTCGGCCCAGACGGTCTTGCCGTCGTCGGGCACGGGGTCGTGGCCCCAGCGTGCGGCGAGCCGCTCGACGATGTCCAGCCCGCGGCC
This sequence comes from Kitasatospora sp. NPDC051914, assembly GCF_040680995.1. Classification (NCBI taxonomy): domain Bacteria; kingdom Bacillati; phylum Actinomycetota; class Actinomycetes; order Kitasatosporales; family Streptomycetaceae; genus Kitasatospora; species Kitasatospora sp. NPDC051914. Next base: position 125,201 of record NZ_JBFAXX010000001.1, on the reverse strand, counting down.
GTACGGGAGGCCGGGCTTGTAGGGGCCGCCCGCCCGGAGCGAGCCGGGCCCGGTGTCGGTGACGGCCACCACGACCCGGCCGCCGGCCGGGTCCAGGTCCAGGTCGAGGCCGGTCGGACCGGAAGTGTGGGCGCAGGCGTTGGCGACGAGTTCGCAGACCACCAGGACGATGTCGTCGTACGTCCGGCGGGCGTCCGGCGCGTGGGGGCGGGCGCCGCCGGTCCAGGCGTCGAGGGTGCGCTGGACGAAGGCCAGGGCGTTGGTGATGTTGTCGGGGCGCCCCGGGGCCAGCGTCAGCCGGCGGTGGTCAGCAGGTAGCGCAACACGACGGGACATGGCTCCCTTCCCCCAGGTCTCGGCGGGCTGTCGGACACCTCGCGTGTGTCCCGTCCCGGGGATGTCTAACGCGGAAGGCCCGGCGATTTCCGCCGGGACCGCGCCCCGCCCCTCAGCCGCGTCGTCCCTCAGCCGCGCGGACCGTCGGGCAGGGCCGCGCCGGGCCGGTCGGCGTCGGCGCCGGGCCACGGGCCGGGCGCGGGGACGACCGGCTTCTCGGAGGTCTCGGTGCGGGCCACCCGGAAGCCCGCCGCCCGGTAGGTGCGGAGCGCGGCGGGGCCGTCCAGCGAGCAGGTGTTGACGGTGACCGTGCGGGTGGTCGGCAGCGCGGGGTGCCGGTCGGCGAGGTCCCAGGCCCGGGCGAGGCCGGTGCCGAGCAGGTGCCGGCCCAGGCCGCGGCCGATGAACGCCGGGAGCAGCCCGAAGTAGGCCACCTCGACGGTGCCCCCGTCCCGCGGCTCCAGCTGGACGTATCCGGCGGGCGTCCCGGCGACGTAGGCGACCCAGGTCTCCACACCGTCCCGGTCCAGCCACTGCTGCCACTGCCGGTACGTCCACGGCAGCCGGTCGGTCCAGGTCCACGGGCCGCCGACGGCGGTGTAGAGGAAGCGGGCGAACTCCGGTCCGGTCTCCTCGGCCCTGACCACCTGCAGTGCGACGCCCTCCGGCGCGGGCGCGGTCACCAGGTCGTCGCGGGAGGTCTGCTCCAGGTACCAGGTGGTCAGCGTGATCGTCTCGCTCATGGCCACACACTCTCACGCCCGCCGGGCCGCCCGGCCGGGGGCCGCCGCGGCCGTGCCCCGCGGCTCAGCGGGTCTCGCGGCGCAGCCGCATCTCGGCCTCGGCGATGTGGTCGCGGCCCGGGGCCAGCTCTTCCCGCACCCGCCGCTCGATCTCGACGAAGGTCCGGTGGTAGTCCTCGTCGTAGGCCTCGACGACCTGGAAGGTCCACATGCCCGGCAGCACGTCGCGGCCCTCCACCTCCCGGGCGACCAGCTCGGCCAGCTCCTCGTGCCCGGCCGCTCGCAGTGCCCGGACGGCCCGGCCGACCGTCCGGTGCGCACGGCCCGTCAGCTGGTGGAAGTCGTAGAGCCGGCCGCGGGCCCGTTCGGTCGTCTCCAGAGCCTCCGAGAGCAGCCCGAGCGCCTCCACCGTCCCGTCGTCCATTCCCTCCGGCCGGGTGTGCCGCCGGTCCTGCGCATCCTCGTCGCCCATGCCCGTCCTCCGGCGTGCCGCCCGAATGTCCGTCCTTCCAGCTTCGCCGTACCGGACGCACCCGGCATGCGGCCGGGGCGGCCACCGCTCCGGCGGGCGCTGCCCGACCGGCGGCAATCCGATGGCAATCGGGCGTCAATCGGCGGACGGCAGGCTTGGTCCGGTCGAGGACGAGGGGGACACACGCCATGAGGGACGGCAGAGGGACGGGACGGGGCCACGCGGTCGTCGCGGGGGCGGGGATCGGCGGGCTGCTGGCCGCGCGGGTGCTGAGCGAGCACTTCGAGCGGGTCAGCGTGATCGAGCGGGACGCGCTGCCGGAGGACGGCGTCCCGCGGCGCGGGGTGCCGCAGAGCCACCACGCGCACGGCATGCTCTCGAAGGGCTTCGAGGTCCTGCAGGACCTCTTCCCCGGGCTGCGCGAGGACCTGGTGGCGCGCGGGGCGCTCGTCCGGGACGTGCAGTCGGACGTGAACTGGTTCAACGACGGGCGCCGGCTGCGGCGCGAGCCCTCGCAGCTGCCCTGCCTGATGGTCGGCCGGCCGGGGCTCGAGCGGTACCTGCGCTCGCGGGTCGCGGCCCTGCCGGGCGTGGAGATCCACCAGCGGACGGAGATCCTCGAGCCGCTGGCCGACCCCGCCGGCCGGGTCACCGGTGTGCGCCTGCTGCGGGTGAACGCGGAGCCCGAGGTGCTCGACGCCGACCTGGTGGTGGACGCGACCGGCCGCAGCAACCGCGGCGCCACCTGGCTGCGGGCCCTGGGCTACGAGGCCGCCCCGGAGGAGCGGGTGGACTCCGGGCTGGTCTACGTCTCCCGGGAGTACCGCCGCCGGCCGGGCGACGCGGACGCGGACGCCTTCGTGGTCGGGGCCTCGGCCGACGCACCGCGCGGCGGGGTCGCGCTCAGCGGCGAGGGCGACCGCTGGCTGGTCACCCTGTTCGGCATGAACGGCGACGTCCCGCCGGTGGACCCGGAGGGCTACCACCGGTTCGCGCAGCGCCTGGCCGTGCCCGACCTGCACCGACTGCTGGAGCGGCTGGAGCCGCTGACCGCGCCGCGGCTGATGCGCAGCCCGGTGTCGATCCGCCGCCGGTACGAGCGGCTCGCCCGCTTCCCGGAGGGGTACCTGGTGATCGCCGACGCGCTGTGCCAGTTCAACCCGACCTACGGTCAGGGGATGACGGTCGCGGCGTGCGAGGCGGCGGCGCTGCGCGAGTGCCTGGCGGAGGAGTCCGCCGCGCCGCTGGCACAGCGGTTCTTCCGCCGCGCGGCCAGGATCACGGACGTGGCCTGGGACATGTCGGTCGGCGGCGACCTGCGGTTCCCGTTCGTCGAGGGGCGCCGCACTCCGCGCGTCCGGTTGCTCAACCGGTACGTGGCGCGCATCCACCGCGCGGCGGAGGCCGATCCGACGGTCGGACGGGCCTTCCTGGCCGTGGCCAACCTGGAGGAGCCGCCGCAGCGGCTGATGGCGCCCGCAATGCTGGCCCGGGTGCTGCGGCCGCGGTCGGCACCGGCACGGTCGACCGCATCGGCAGCCCCGGCTGCGCCGGCCACCGGCGTGCACCCCGCGGAGCGGGCCGCCTCCTGAAAGGCACTGCGGGCTCCTGAAAAGGCCCTGCGGGCCCCTGAAAGGCCCTGCGGGAAATGGCACTGCGGGCGCGGTGCACCGCGGCCGGGCCTCTGGACAGCCGGGCGGGCGTGGGCCACTCTTCACCTCCATGACCCTCCCGCTCCCCCGGCGCTCCCCCGAGGCGCGCACCCGGCTGTTCGAGGCCGTCATCGCCGTCGGCGACGAGGCGGCCGCGCTGCTCGGCGCCTGCCGCGACAGCGGTGTGCCGATACCGGGCGCGGAGTGGACGGTGGGCGAGGCCGCCGCCCACCTCGCCCTCGCCAACGACTTGATGGCCGCCCTGGCAGCCGGTGAGGAGCGGACGTACGGCGACGGCACTCCCGGCTCGTTGGCGGCCGCCAACGAGGAGTCGCTGGCCGCCTTCACCGAACGGGACCCGGCCGTCCTGGGCGCCGAAATCGCCCGGCACGCAAGGGCGTTCACCGCGGCGGCGGAGCGGCGGGACGGGACGGAGCCGGCGCGGAGCCCGCTCGGCCCGATGGACGTGGACACCCTCGGCGCGTACCTGCTCACCCACATGCTGGGCCACCTGTACGACATCGCGGTGGCGCTGCGCCGGCCGCACCCGATCGACCGGGCGCGGGTGGTGCTGACCCTGCCGTTCCTGACGGCGGCCATGCCCCGGGTGGTCGACCCGCGGTCCGCGGCCGGCCACGACGCCTGCTACGAACTCCGCCTGCGCGGCGGCGAACGGTTCGCCGTGACCTTCACCGACGGCGGCGCCGCGGTGAGCGAGGAGCCGCCGCGCCGCCCCGACTGCACGATCCTCACCGAGCCGGTCGCCTTCTTCCTGATGGCACTCGGCCGGTACACCGCCACCGACGCCCTCACCCGCGGCAAGGTCCTGGCCTGGGGCCGCAAGCCCTGGCTCGCCCCGCGCTTCCCCGCCCTGTTCACCGCACCCTGACGGGCCGGCGCGGCGGATCACGCCACCCCGCGCCGCAGCGGGGAACGGCCGGCCCGGGCCGGCAGGTCGAGCAGGTCGGGGAGGGCGGTGCCGTGCTCGGCCCACCGGCGCAGCCGCTCGCGGTCGACCCAGTGGACGCCGTGGGCGTCGCCCCAGGCCCGGGCGTCACGGGTGAAGCCGCCGTTGGTGACGACCACCGCCACATCGGCGCCGTGCACCGGCCCGGCCGTGCCCTTGACCTGGTACATGACCTGGGAGCCGACCTTGCCGCCCACCCTGGTGTGCTTGCACTGGACGACGATCCTGCCGTGCAGCGGGTGCTGCGCGACGACATCGGCCGCCTGGTCGCCCTGGCGGCCGACCTGCCGGGCCGTGCACCCCTCCCGCAGCAGCAGGTCGCGGGCGGCGAACTCGAACTCCCGGTCGGTCATCGCATCGATCTGACGCAGCGTCATCCGGAGCGCCGCCGCCCGCTCGGCCTCGGCGCGCCGCCGTACGGCCGCGCGGCGGACCCGCACCCCGAGGGCGGCGACCGCCCCGACGGCGACCAGCACGAGCAGCGGCCACAGGGCGGCGGCGGCCCGGCCGGCCGCCCTGGCGAGGTCGGCCAGCCACATCAGCACCACGGCGGCGATCACACCCGCCGCGATCCGCTCGGAGGTCGTCCGCGGGGGCCTCGGCCAGGCCCGCCGGCGGCGTCCGCGCGGCATCAGCGGCCGGCCCCGGCGGAGGCGGGCGCGGTCGGCGCGGTCTCCGGCTCGCCGTCCCCGCCGCCCGACGGCGCTATCCACAGCAGCACCACCGCCGCTGCCGCCACCACCCACCAGCCGGACTTGGCGGCGCGCGGCGCCGGGTTGCGGCGGTAGTGACCCCGGACCCAGTGGCGTCCCTGACCCATCGGCTTCCCCTCCCTGGTCTCCGGCCCGCCCGGTGCGGACCGGCCGACACCGGTCTAGCAGCGGCTCCGGACAGCCGGGCCCGGTCCGTGCGTGCCCGTACGGCCACGGGGACGGGAACCGGCCATGCGCGCCGGGAGCATGCGCCGGCGCTGCGCCCCGGACGATTCGGAATACAGCTGACGAATCGTCAGACATTCTCACCGGCACCCTCTGCGGGTGGCACGGGAGCCGCAGGGACGGCGGGGGCGCCGCCCGGCACGCACCGGCCGTACCGGGAATCGGCCGGAAATGTGCGAAGATCCCCTCCCGCCGCGGCAGGGCGCCGCGGGCACGCAGGGACAGGAAGCAGGAGAGGCTCGTGGCGTCGTTCCGATGGACGTGCACGGCCCTGGTCTGGGTGATGGTGATCGCCCAGGCGGGGCCCGCGCTGGTACGGGGCCGCGCACCGCGCTGGTTCGGCGACCGGGTCGCCTCACCGCGGCTGTGGGCGCTCGGCAGCGTGCTGCTGGCGGTCGGCTGCACCCTCGGGCTGCTCCTGCCCGTGTGGTGGATCGGCCTCGGAATCGCCACCGCGGGCATGGGCGTCGCGGAGCTGTCCTGCCGTGTGCGTACGGCCGGCCCCGCGCCGAGCACGCCCCGCGCCGGATCTGAGTAGGCCTACTCAGGTGGGCGCAACGGCACTTCGGGAGGATGGGCGTGCCGCCGCGCCAGAAGGCACTGCGCCGCCACCTGCGAAGGACCCACCCATGCTCAGCCGGATCGCCAGCACGCTGGTGCCCGCCCTCGGCCGCCTGACCGTCAGCTCCGACTTCGACGGGCCCGTCGCCCCCGGCACCATCGTCGCGGCCAACCACAGCTCGCTCGCCGACCCCGGTGTGGTGCTCGCCGCCCTGCACCGGCTCGGCACCGAGCCCGTGGTGATGGCGACGGCCGGACTGTGGCGCATCCCGGTGCTCGGCGGCGCGCTCCGCAGCGGCGGGCACATCCCCGTGCACCGCGGCACCGCCCGGGCCGCCGAGGCGCTCGACCGGGCGGCCGCGGCCCTCGCGGACGGCCGGGTGGTGCTGATCTACGGCGAGGGCGGCCTGCCGAAGCGGCAGAACCCGGAGGACGCCGCCCCCGGCGCCTTCCGAACCGGCCTCGCCCGGCTGGCCGCGGCCTCCGGTGCGCCGGTGGTCCCGCTCGGGCAGTGCGGTGCCCGCCGGCTGAGCTCGGGCGGCACCGCCAAGCAGATCGCGGGCTTCGCCACGGCACCGCTGCGCCGCCCGGCCCTGCACGTCCATCTCGGCACGCCGGTCCGGCTGGACGGCGATGTCGCACAGGCGACCGAGACCGCACGAGCGGCCGTCACGGCAGCCTGGCGGACCGCGGACGAGCGGCTCGACGGCGCCGCCCGCCGGCGGGAGGCGGCGGGCGCAGCGGCGGCGGGTCCGCCGGCCCGCTGAGCCCGGGGCCTCAGTCACCAGACGTCGCCGTCCCGCCAGTCGGCGACCAGGTCGCCGCCGAGGTCCAGCGGCGCGGCGAGCGGGAGGACGTGGATGCCGCCGTCCTCGTCGGGGGTGCGGCGGATGCCGTCCGGGGTGAGGGCGAAGGTCCGGCCGCGCCACGGCTGCCAGCCGCAGGCGGTGTAGAACGGGCCGGCCGTGTCGGAACTGCCGAGCGCGGCCAGGTCGTACGCGGCGCGGGCCACCCGGGCGAGGTGGTCCATCATGGCGGCGCCGACCCCGCTGCGGCGCCGGTCGGCGCGCACGGCCACGCCCTCCACGTAGCCGGTGCGCAGCGCGCGCCCGCCGTGCAGCAGGCGCCGCTGGACGAGCGCGGCGTGGCCGACCAGTTCGGGGCCGTCCCACACCAGGGTGTGCAGGCCGCCGAGGCAGTGCTCCCAGTCCTCGTCGGCCATGTCGGGGGCGAAGACCTCGTCGAGCAGCCGGCGGGCCGCGGTGAGGGTGGCGGCGTCGAGATCGGCGGTGTGGGCGACCCGTACGGAGACCATGGCTCCATGCTGGCAGCCGCGGCTTGGGGCCGTCGGACGGCAGGGCCGCGGAGGCGGGGGCGGGTGCGACCGTGACGTGTCCTCACAGCCCCTGGGGCGGGGCGCCGGGTGTGCCCGTGCCCGTTGCGGACCGAGGGAGTTGACGTTCGGCGCTGTCCAGCAGCATGTCCAGGGCGGCCGGGTAGGCGCTGTTGTTCATCCGGGCGGCCAGCAGCCCTGCGGCGGCGGCGATGTGCGGGTGGGTCTCGGGCGACAGCTGGGCGTAGGTGGACTCCCACATCCGCTCGTCGGCCGCCCTCGCCTCGGCCGGCAGGGCGAGGGAGGCGGCGTCCAGGGCGGCGAAGGCGAGGGCCTGGTCGACGAAGGCGTGGTAGATCCGGACGGCCGCCGGGTCGGCGAACCCCGCGGTGCGCAGGATGCCGAGCACGGTCTCGTCGGCGGCGATCTCCCTGGCCCGCCCGGTGACCCGGCTGGCGGTGAGGACGGCCGCCTGCGGGTGGTCGAGGTACGAGCGGTGGATGCGCAGGCCGAGTTCGCGCAGGTCGTCCTGCCAGCGGCCGCAAGCCTGCCAGTCGGCCAGCGCCCGCCCGATCAGCTCGTCGCCGATCGCCAGGGTGAGGTCGTCCATGCTGCGGAAGTACCGGTAGAGCGTGCTCGGGTCGGCGCCGAGGGCGAGGCCGAGGCGGCGGGCGGTGAGGCCGCTGCTGCCGTGCTCGTGCAGCATCCGCAGGGCGGTTTGCACGATGAGCTGCTCGGAGAGCACCGCACCCTGCTTGGTCGGGCGCCGCCGCCGGCGCTCCGCCTCGGGGACGACCTGCTTGGCCATGGGCACCTTCCCGCGTTCGCTTCCCGTGTTCCGCCTTCCCGGGAGCTTATGCCAACGCCATTGACCTTGCATCCGCCCGGGGCGTTTCCTTCCGGCAGGCGGGAATCCGCCGGGAAAGGAAGAGTTCTGCCATGCGAGTACTGCTTGTGGGAGCCGGCGGCGTCGGCACGGCCATCACCCGGATCGCGGCCCGCCGCCCGTTCTTCGACCACATGGTCGTCGCCGACTACGACCCGGCCCGGGCCGAGGCCGCCGTCGCGGCGCTCGGCGAGGCCGCCGGCCGGTTCACCGCCCGCCACGTCGACGCCTCCGACGAGCAGGCCGTCCGGACCCTGCTCGCCGAGCACCGCTGCGACGTCCTGCTGAACGCCACCGACCCGCGCTTCGTGATGCCGCTGTTCGAGGCGGCGCTCGCGGCCGGTGCGCACTATGTCGACATGGCGATGTCGCTGTCCGCGCCGCACCCCGAGCGGCCGTACGAGCTGTGCGGGGTGAAGCTCGGCGACGCCCAGTTCGAGCGCGCCGAGCTGTGGGAGAAGTCCGGCCGCCTCGCACTGGTCGGCATGGGCGTGGAACCCGGCCTCTCCGACGTCTTCGCCCGCCACGCGGCCGACGAACTCTTCGACGAGATCGAGGAGATCGGCATCCGCGACGGCGCCAACCTGACGGTCGAGGGCTACGACTTCGCCCCCTCCTTCAGCATCTGGACCACCATCGAGGAGTGCCTCAACCCGCCGGTCGTCTACGAGGCGGACCGCGGCTGGTTCACCACGGCGCCCTTCAGCGAACCCGAGGTGTTCGACTTCCCGGAGGGCATCGGCCCCGTCGAGTGCGTCAACGTCGAGCACGAGGAGGTGCTGCTGGTGCCCCGCTGGGTCGACGCCAAGCGGGTGACCTTCAAGTACGGGCTCGGCGACGACTTCATCGACAAGCTGAAGACCCTGCACGCCCTCGGCCTCGACAGCACCGCACCGGTCTCCGTCTCCAGCAACGGCGGCCGGGCCGAGGTCTCCCCGCGGGACGTGGTGGCGGCCGTCCTGCCCGACCCCGCCGACCTCGGCGAACGGATGCACGGCAAGACCTGCGCCGGCACCTGGGTCAAGGGCACCAAGAACGGCGAGCCCCGCGAGGTGTACCTGTACCACGTGGTGGACAACCAGTGGTCGATGCGCGAGTACGGCTCCCAGGCCGTCGTCTGGCAGACCGCCATCAACCCGGTGGTCGCCCTGGAGCTGATCGCCGACGGCACCTGGAGCGGCACCGGCGTCCTCGGCCCCGAGGCCCTGCCCGCCCGCCCCTTCCTCGACCTCCTCACCGAATACGGCTCCCCGTGGGGCCTGCGCGAAGGCAGTTGAGCACGCCCGCTGTGCCCCATGAGGGGCGTCACGCCCCGGCGGTGAGGCCGGGAGCCGGGGCCGGGGTGCGCTGGGCGGGAAGGGCGCGGTCGCGCTGGAGGTCCAGCAGTTCGCGGAACAGGCCGTGCTCCTGCCCGGCCAGCTCCGTCCAGGTGCCGGTCTGGACGATCCTGCCGCAGTCCATCACGACCACCCGGTCGGCGACCGCCGCATTGGCGATGTTGTGGGTCACCAGCAGGGTGATCCGCCCGGCGGCGAGCTCCCGCAGGGAGTGCAGGATCCGGTGCTCCGCGCGCGGGTCGAGGTCGGAGGTCGGCTCGTCGAGGATCAGCAGCCCCGGGTGGCGTTCGGTGCGGTAGAGCGCGCGGGCCACAGCGACGCGCTGCCAGCCGCCGCCGGACAGTTCGGCCCCGCCGAGCCAGCCCTGCGCGAGCAGGGTGCCCCAGCCGGAACGGAGCCGGGCGACCACCTCGTCGAAGCCCGTCCTGCCCGCAGCCCGCCGGACCGCCCCCATCAGGTCGTCCGTGCGGTGACCGAGGTGCACGTTCTCGGCGGCCCGCAGCGGCCAGCGGGCGAACTCCTGCGGCACCCGGGCGACCCGCGCCCACATGCCATCCGCGTCCAGGTCCTCCACCGGTACGCCGTCCCAGCTGATCCGGCCGGACTGCGGCAGGTACAGGCCGGCGAGCAGTTTGAGGAGGGTCGACTTGCCGCTGCCGTTCTGGCCGATCACCGCGACCACCTCGCCGCGCCGCAGCGTCATGCTCACCCCCTGGAGAGCGGGCTCCTGCTCCTCGCCCGGGTAGGTGTAGGCGAGGTCCTCGACCTCCACCACCTCGGGCGCGTCCGGCACGATGTCGCCGCGCCGGATGCGGTGGCCGCCGGCCTCGTCCAGGAAGGCGAAGAAGTCGTCCAGGTAGAGGCCCGTCCGGTACAGGTGCGCACCGTTGCCCACCATGCCCTGCACGCCGGAGGAGGCGGTGCGCAGGGCGAAGGCGGCCCCGCCCGCGGCCGCCAGGTCGATCCGGCCGGAGGCCACCAGGTACAGCAGCGTGCCCCAGATCAGGGCGCCGCCGGCACCGCTGCCGACGGCGGCCACCAGCGACACCTTGGCCGCCTGCCGGGCGGCCCGGTCGGTGGCGGCCGCGATCCGCGCCTCCACCTCCCGATAGGTGGCCATCATGAAGGGGGTGACCTGGTCCGAACGCACCTGGTCGGCCCGGCCCTTGTCGATCAGGTACCAGCGGTAGATGCGCAGCGCCTGCCGCTCCTCGTTGGTGGTGACGGCCGCCAGGTAGTGGATGCGGGCGGTACGCACCGCGGCCACGCCCGCCGGCAGCGAACCGAGCAGCAGGAAGGGGACCAGCCACGGGTGCAGGGCGGCCAGCACCCCGGCCGCCGACACCAGGGACACCGTGGAGGCGATCACGTCCTGCGCGTCGGCGAGGAGGTCCGGGGTGGTGGCCGCACCGCGGTCCGCGGCCTCCCACTGCTCGTTGTAGGCGGGCTCGTCGTACGCCTTCAACTCCGCGGCGCAGCCCGTCGCGAGCAGTGCGAGGTCGGCCTCCCGGTTGACCCGCGGCGACACTCTCGCCGACAGCGCGGCCACGGCGATGCCGAGCACCGCGTGCAGTCCGGCGGAGATCGCGAGGACCGTCAACGACGGTGCTGCGTCCAGCAGGTGGTCACCGACCGGGCCGGGGACGAGCAGCGCGCCCAGGGTTCCGGTGGTGGCGTACAGCGCGAGCGCGCCGAAGAGACCCGCCAGCAGCTGGCAGACCAGCAGCAGCACGGTGGAGGTACGGTCGGCGTCCCAGGCCAACCCCATCGCGCGGCGCACCAGTTGGGGCATCCGGCGAAGCATGGCGACGGTGGACATGGAGGCCGCGGCCTTCAACTGCTCCTCACTGGTGAAGCGGGGACGGATCTGTTCGTCGCGCTCAAGTGGTGCGCCCTGCTCGACGGGCGTGCTGTGCTCGACGGGTGTGCTGTGCTCGGGTGCGCCGTGCTCGGGTGTGCTGTGCTCGGGTGGTGCGCTCTGCTCGGACATGCTGCTCCTCGGTTCGGCGTTTCAGGGTGCCGGTGCGGTGCTGCGATGCGATGCGGTGCTGTGCGGGTGTGTTGGGGCGTTGCGCCGCACGGTGGTGTGCGCGGGCGCGAGCGGACGGCAGGTGCCGGAAGGCACACTGCGGGCGGGAAAAGGGGACGGCAGCGGGCCCGGACTGCCGGTGCGGGCACGATCCTTCCAGCCGGCCGGCGGGGCTCTCGGCGTGTCCCGCGGCCGCTCACTCGATCCGGGCACATCCGTGTCGTGCTCGGCGGGTTGGTGGCGTCGGCCGCCGTCGACGGTCCGCTCGCGGGAGGTGGCGCGGCTCGGCCGTTTCGACCCGCTGCACGCCCTGATCGTGCAGCGGCGCCCGGCCGGGCCGCGCCCCTCAGCGGTGCACCTGCGGGGGTTCGATGTGGGCGAGCCAGGTGGTGAGGAGGGCCTCGAGGGCGGCCGCCTCGGAGGGGTCGAGCGTGTCCAGGAGGCGGCGTTCGTTGCGCATGTGGTCGGCGAAGGCCCGGTCGATGAGCTCCCGTCCGGCGGCGGTGAGGGCCACCACCCGGGCCCGGCCGTCGGCGTCGCTGCGGCGTCGGGTGACCAGGCCGGCCCGTTCGAGACGGTCGATCCGCTTGGTCATGGCGCCGGTGGTGACCATGGTGTGGGCGGCGAGTTCGCCGGGGGTCCGTTCGAACGGCTCGCCGGCCCGGCGCAGCGCCGCCAGCACGTCGAACTCGCCCTCGCCCAGGCCGTACCGGCCGTACACCAGGCAGAGCTCCTCGGTCAGCAGGGCGGCGAGGCGGTGGAGGCGGCCGATGACGCCCTGCGGGCGGACGTCGAGGTCCGGCCGTTCGCGGGCCCATTCGGCCTGGATGCGGGCGACGTGGTCGAGCGGCTGCGGTTCGTCCATGGGGCGACTATATCTTCCTGGGAAGTTATATTGTCTTCCATGGAAGGTAATCTGCGGTGGCTCCTGCTCACGGCGATCGCCCCGGTGGCCTGGGGCGTCAACTACTTCGTGACCCAGCGGTTCCTGCCGGAGGACCACCCGCTCTTCGGGGCGGCCGTCCGGGCGCTGCCCGCCGGGCTGCTGCTCCTCGCGCTCTGCCGGGAGCTGCCGCGCGGTGCCTGGTGGTGGCGGTCGGCCGTGCTCGGGCTGCTCAACACCAGCGCCTTCTTCGTGCTGGTCTACGCGGCGTCGCAGTTGCTGGCCACCAGCGTGGCGTCCACCGTCATGGCGCTCGCGCCGCTGGTGATGATGCTGGCCGGCTGGGCCCTGCTCGGCGAACGGCCACGCCCCGGCCATCTGGCCGGCGCCGGCATCGGGATCGCCGGGGTGTGCCTGATGCTGCTCGGCGGGGCGGGCCGGGTGAGCGTGCCGGGGGTGCTGGCCTCGGCCGCGGCCATGCTGGTGTCCTCGCTCGGCTTCGTCCTCGGCAAGCGGTGGGGCACCGGTGCGGGCCTGCTGGCCTCGACCGCCTGGCAGCTGACCGCAGGCGGTCTGCTCCTGCTGCCGGTGGCCGCCGCGGTGGAGGGCCCGCCACCACCGCTCGGCGGCTCCGAACTGCTCGCCTTCGGCTACGTCACCGTGGTGGCCACCGCGCTGGCCTTCGTCGTCTGGTTCGCCGGGCTGCGGCGCCTGCCCGCCGGGACGGTCGGCCTGGTCGGCCTGCTCAACCCGGTCACCGGTGTGGTCCTCGGCACCTCGCTCGCCGGGGAGTCCCTGACTCTGCGGCAGCTGGCCGGCATGGCCCTCATCCTGGGCGGCATCGTGCTCGGCCGCCCCGGGATGCGCTCAACGGCCGGCGGGCCCGCCCGCGCGGCCGGGGCGCGGGCGGGCGGCGGGGCGCGGGCGGGCGGCGGGGCGCGGGCGGGCGGCGGGGCGCAGGCCGTCAGTCCTCCAGGAGGCCGTACTCGTCCTCCACTTCCGCCAGGAGGCCGTCCCAGAACGAGGAGTCGTCCGGCCCCTGGCCCAACTCCTCCAGCAGGGCCGTGAACTCCTCGCGGGCGGCGTCCGCCTCGTCGCCGGTCAGGCGGTCCTCGTAGCGGGCGAGCAGGCCGAGGGCGCCGACGAGCACGGGCAGCGCCTCGGCGGCGTAGCCGCCGTAGCCGGCGCCGTGGTCCCAGCCCTCCGGGTCGTAGATCTCGACGGCACCGGTGTCGCCGCGGACCATCAGGTGCCGCACGTTGCGGGTGCCGATGCTGTAGGAGTAGCAGGCGGGCGGGGAGTTGTCGTCCGGGTACCGGTTTCCGAAGAGCTCGTCCGGGTCCTCCTCCCACATGCCCTTCTCCGGCAGGCCGGTGGAGTCCCAGTCGACGAAGGAGAGGCGCACGGCCGGAATCCCGACCTCGGTCAGGAAGGCCCGTGCCCCGGTGTCGTGGAGGCGCCCGGGCAGCTCCTCCTCGGTCGGCCGCCAGACCGTCCCCGGGCCGAAGCAGGACTCCAGCCACTCGGTGGTGGGTCGGCGCGCGGCGGCGACCAGCTCGGACTTGTTCACGGACATCCCCCGTTCAACGGCAACTCACGCCATCCAACCGCACACCCCCGACACCGCGGCCGGCGGCCCGGAGGGTGCGTCCCGGGCGCTCGGGCGACCATGGGACGGGAGAGGAGGCGCAGCGATGGCCGAGCGCATCATCGAGGTGGACGGTGTCGAGCTGTGCACCGAGGCCTTCGGCGACCCGTCCGATCCACCCGTCCTCCTCGTCATGGGCACCGGGGCTTCGATGCTCTGGTGGGAGGAGGGGTTCTGCCGGATGCTCGCCGGGGGCGGGCGCTTCGTGATCCGCTACGACCACCGCGACACCGGTCGGTCGGTCACCTACGGGCCGGGCCGTCCCGGGTACACCGGCGCGGACCTGGTCGGTGACGCCGCCCGCGTGCTCGCCGGCCACGGGATCCCGGCCGCGCACGTCGTGGGTGTCTCGGCCGGCGGGGCGATGGCGCAGTTGCTCGCGCTCGGCCACCCCGGCCGCGTCCTCTCGCTCGTCCTGGTCAGCACGTCGGCCGCCGTGCCCGTCGGCGGCGAACTCCCGCCGCCGACCGAGGAGTACATGCGGTTCACGGCGGCCTCGCAGGCCGACCGGCCGGAGGCCGGATCGGTGATCGACCACCAGGTCTCCTACGCGCGGATGCTCGCGGGGGGCCGGCGCCCGTTCGACGAGAGTGCCGTGCGCAGCCTGGTCCGCCGCGACGTCGAGCGCGCGCACGACTTCGCTTCGGCCCGGAACCACGACATGCTTCCGGAGGGCGAGCTGCCGCAGGAGGCCCTGTCCTCGATCGCCGTGCCCACGCTGGTGGTCCACGGGACCGCCGATCCGGTGTTCCCGCTCCGGCACGGCGAGGCACTCGCAGAACGGATCCCGGGGGCAAGGCTGTTGGTCCTGCAGGACGCCGGCCACGGGGTCGAACGGGCCGACTGGGCGACGATCGTCCGCGCGATCCTCGAGCACACCGGCGCACATTGACCGGGGCCACCGATGCCGGGAGCGCGAAGGCGTCCGGCGGCACGTCGGCGGCGCCGGCCAGTCGGCCGGGCTCCTCAGGCCGCCCCGCCGGGCGGGTCTGCGGGGGCCCGGCTGCGGGTGCCCTCGTAGCGGGCGGCGAGCGGGCCGTAGGTCAGGCCGTGCAGGACGAGGCTCATCAGCACGGTCATGGTCATCACCTGCCCGACGAGGTCGGCGGCGTGCGGGTCGACGGGGGCGAGGCCGTTGAAGGCGAGGAGCCCGTACACGATGGTGGCCATACCGCGCGGGCCGAGCCAGGCCAGCAGCAGCCGGTCGGCGCGGTGCAGGCCGCTGCCGGTCAGGGCGAGCAGGACGGGGAGAACGCGGACGGCGGTGAGGGACAGCGCGGCATAGGCGATCACCCGGACGTCGAAGTCGCCGGTGAAGGCCTGGGTGACGAGTTCCCCGAAGACGAACCAGAGGGCGAGGGAGAGCAGGGTGCCGACGTCGTCGACCAGGCGGAGGGTACTGGGCGGCAGCGCGCGTGCGTCCGGGGCGAAGCAGAGCCCGGCGACGAAGGCGGCGATGAAGCCGCTGCCCTCCAGCAGGATGCCGAGCCCGTACGCCGCGAGCGGCAGGGCCACGATGCCGAGCCGTACGGCGGCGGGCCTGGTCCAGCCGGCCTGCCAGGTCCTCCGCAGCAGCAGGCCGCCGGGCTTGCCGACCAGGGCGCCCGCGACCACGGCCCAGAGGACCGCGTCGAGCGCGTCGCCCAGCGGGTCGCCGGAGGGCTGCGGGACGTCGCCGTAGGCCTCGGCGCCGGCCAGGCAGACCAGGAAGACGGGGGCGAGGATGCCGTCGTTGAGCCCGGTCTCGACCGTGAGGACGCCGCGCAGCCAGGACGGCAGCCGGGAGTCGCGGATCAGTTCGGCGGCGGGCGCGAGGTCGACGGCGACGGTCACCGTGGCGAACAGTGCGGCCAGCCACCAGCGGCTCGACGGGAAGAGCAGGCCGCCGAGCAACACCCCGGTGGCGATGGTGAGCGGCAGGGCCACCAGGAGGAGCCGGGCGAGCAGACGGCGGTGGCCGCGGACGACGCCCTCCGGAACGGCGGTGGCGTCGGTGAAGAGCAGCACGGCGAGGATGATCTCGACGGCCAGTTCGGCGTCCGCGGTGGTCAGTCTGACGTACACCAGCGGGTGGGGGCCGACGGTCAGCAGCACACCGGCGGCGGTCATCGCGACCGGCGCGGTGACGCTCCAGCGGGCCAGCCGCCCGGCGACCAGGGCCCACGCGAAGAGCGTTGCCATGCTGACGACCAGCGCGATCACGCGCGCACCTGGCTTCCCCCGGTGCGGGACCGGACGGCGGGCAAGTGCTCACGATCGTAAGCGCCGGGCCGGCCGCCGGCCGGGACCGGCAGCGGGCGGGTCAGGGTGCGGTGAGGCGGGCGGCGTCGGGCCCCTGCAGGCCGCCGCTGCGCAGGGCATCCTCGATCCGGGCGCGGACCTCGGCCTCGTCGGCCGGGTCGGCGGCGAAGAGGACGCGCAGGTACATCTCCCCCGTGCCGGCCGCCGGTTCGACGGTGGTGCGGTGCGGGGCCAGCGGGCACGGCGGGTCGTGCTCCCAGTGGCCGCAGAGGGCGACGGTGACGGCGGCCCCTGGGGCGCGCGGGTCGCCGCCCGGACCGAGGGCGAGGACCGCGTCGTGGACGAAGGCTCGGTGCACGTCCCCAGTCTGCACCGGCCTGCGGGCGGAGGGCCCTCCCCTGCACCGGGAGGGCCCTCCGTGCCTTGCCCGCAGCCGCCGGGTCGGCGGCGGCTGCGGGTGCTACGGGAGGACACCGACGAACGGCGCCGGACGGTCGGTCAGCGCCGGGTGGTGAGGCCGAAGCCGTAGGGGAAGAGCGGGTCGTACGAGCGGTCGCCGATGTTGATCGGCTCCTGGGCCTCGCTGCGCGGCCAGCTGACCGGGAGCTTGCCGGTGAAGGGCCGCTTGCCGAAGAGGACGTCGGCGACACCGGCGCCCTCGCTGCCGGGCAGCCAGGACATCACGAAGGCGTCGGCCTTGGGCAGTTCGCCGGTGACGATCTGCGGGCGGCCGGCCACGTCGAGGACGACGCAGGTGGGTATCGCGCCGCAGACGCGGTCGATGTTCGCCCGGTCGGCGTCGGAGAGGTTCAGGGTGTGGCCGTTGCCGACGTCACCGACGCCCTCGGCGTACGGGGTCTCGCCGACGACGACGATGCCGACGTCGTAGCCCATGGTCGGGGCGGAGGCGTCGCGGCTGTAGGCGGCGTCGGGGGCGTACTGCCGGATGCCCTGCAGCAGGGTGGTGCCGGGGATGGTGGCGCCGGACCTGCCCTGCCAGGTGACGGTCCATCCGCCGGCCTGGTTGCCGATGTCGTCGGCGTTGGCGCCGGCCACGTAGATCTTCCGGCCCGCCTTCAGCGGCAGCGTCCGGTCGTCGTTCTTCAGCAGGACCTGCGACTCGGCGACGGCGCGGCGGGCGACCGCCCGGTGGGCGGCGGAGCCGATGGTGCCGGCGTTGCTGCGGTCGGTGTAGGGGTGTTCGAACAGGCCGAGGTCGAACTTGGCGCGCAGGATGCGCCGGACGGCGTCGTCGATGCGCGCGGTCGGCACCCGTCCTGCCTGCACCTCGGCGAGCAGGGCCTGCTCGAACTTCGCCGCGCTGTACGGGACCATGAACATGTCCAGGCCGGCGTTGACGGCGGTGCGGACCTGGGTCGGGTAGTCGCCCGGGATCTGGTTGATGGCGTCCCAGTCGCTGATGAGGAAGCCGTCGAAGCCGATCTTCTGCTTGAGGACGTCGGTCAGCAGTTCCTTGCTGGCACTCATCTTGACGGGGTTCCCGACCCCGTCCTCCGTCCAGTCGACGCTGGAGTACGAGGGCATGATGCTGCCCACCCCGTGCTTGCGGACGGCGGCCACGTACGGCGCCAGGTCGACGGTGCGGAAGTGCTCGCGGTCGGTGATCGTGACACCCTGGTCGAGCTTGTAACTGCCGCTGGTGGAGCTGCCGTAGGCGGTGTCCCCGTCGCCCGCGTAGTGCTTGACGGTGGCCAGAACCCGGTCGGGGCGGGAGAGGTCCCTGCGACTGTCGCCCTGGAGGCCGTCGACGGCCGTCTCCATCCGGGTGACCAGGTCCGGGTCCTCGCCGAAGCTCTCGTAGGTGCGGCCCCAGCGGTCGTCGCGGGCCACGCAGACGCACGGCGCGAACACCCACTGGGGGCCGGTCGCGCGGGTCTCGGTCGCCGTGATGCGGGCGGCCTCCTCGACGAGGTCCGGGTCCCGGGTGGCGCCCATGCCGATGTTGTGCGGGAAGACGGTGGCGCCGACCAGGTTGTTGTGGCCGTGCACCGAGTCGACGCCGTACAGCAGCGGGATGTGCAGGCGGGTGGCGAGGGCGCGCTGCTGGTACGCGTCGACCATGTCGGCCCAGGCCCCGGGCGTGTTCGGGGTCGGGGTGGAACCGCCGCCGGACAGCAGCGAGCCGAGCCCGAGGTCGGTGATCTGCGCCCGGTCCGCGTCGACGGCGTTGCGCTCGGCCTGGGTCATCTGGCCGATCTTCTCCTCCAGGGTCATCCGGCCGAGGAGGTCCTTGACCCGCTGCTGCGTCGGCAGCTTCGGGTCGAGGTAGGGCAGCGGGCGGCCGCCGACGGTCGCCGGTGACTGCTCCGCGGCCTGTGCCGCGGTCAGCGGCACGGTGCCCGCGGCCAGGGCCGATGCGGCGAGCACGGCGCCGGCGAGCAGGGCCCGGCGGCGGTGCGGGCGGCGGGTGGTGCCGTAGCGGGTGGGTTCCACGTGTCTCTCCGTATCGCGGTGGATGGGCGGACACGCGCACACAGGCGCGTCCGGCAGCGGCAGACGGGACTGCCGCGCCGGGTGGTGCACTGCTGAGGGCAGCTGACATGCAATCAGACCTACCGACCACTAGGTAAGTCTTCTGCGCGACTTTTTTCACGGCGTGACGGATCATCGGCCGACGACCTCCCCGGACGGGCGGCACAAGCGCCCGGAGGGCTCGTACACTTCACCCGGTGACCCTCGAGAGCACTGACGGACGGGCCGCGAACGCCGCACCGGCGTCCGGCCACCGCTCCCCGCGCGCCGACGGGGCGCGCCGACGCGAGGAGATCCTCGCCATCGCCGTGGAGACCTTCGCCACCCGCGGCTACCACCACTCCTCACTGGCCGAGATCGCCGAACGCGCCGGGCTCACCCAGGCCGGCCTGCTGCACCACTTCCGCTCCAAGACCGCCCTGCTCAGCGGGGTCCTGGAGCTGCGCGACGACTCCGAGATGCGCCAGCTCGGCCCCGAACGCCCGCGCGGACTGGCCTTCCTGGACCACCTGGTGGAGACCGTGCGGCGCAACACCGAACGCGAGGGCATCGTCCGGCTGTACGCGGTGCTCTCGGCCGAGAGCGTCACCGAGGGCCACCCCGCCCAGGACTTCTTCCGCGCCCGCTACCGCGGCCTGCGCGCCCTGGTGGTCGAGGCCCTGCGCGAGGCCTGCGACCTCGGCGAGACCCGCCCCGACACTGACGTCGAGGCCGTCGCCAACGCGATCATCGCGGTGATGGACGGCCTCCAGGTCCAGTGGCTGCTGGCCCCGGAAGCCGTGGACATGGCCGCCACCACCCGCCGTACCGTCGACGCCCTCCTCACCGGCCTGCGCACCGGCTGACGCCGGGGCGTACGACAACGGCCCCCCGCGGATCGAGGCACCGGCCGCGGAGAACCGCATCCTCGGCGACACCGGCTCCCTCGACGCCGCTACCGGCTACGGCGACGTCACCGCCCGCGGATTGCCGTCGGCCGACCGTCAGGTGCGGCGGCCGAAGAGCGGGCCGAGGACGAGTTCGGCGGCTCCGACGGCGACGGCGAGGCGGCCGGCGGTGCTGACGGTGACCGGGACGGGTTGCCAGTCGGGGTCGGGGATGCGGGCCTTGAGCTGGGCGGTGACGCCGTCGAGGTACGTGTCGGGGGCGGCCAGGACGGCCCGTCCGCCGAGGACCACGCGATCGATGTCGAGCAGCCGGACGAGGTTGGCCACGCCCACGCCGACCAGTCGGGCGGCGGCGGCGTGGTCGCCGCGCCGCAGTTCGGCGAGGCAGAGCACTTCCAGGCAGCCGTGGTTGCCGCACGCGCAGGGCGGGCCGTCGACCTGGACGGTCTGGTGGCCGAACTCGCCGGCGTTGGTGCGGGTGCCGCGGTGCAGGGCGCCGTCGAGCAGCAGGCCCGCGCCGAGGCCGGCGGCGAGGTGGACGTAGGCGAGGCCGCCGCCGGGAGGGGGGCCGGCGGGGGGCTCGGCGAGGGCGGCGGTGTTGGTGTCCTTGTCGACGATGACCGGCAGGCCGTCGAGGCGGGCGGCGAGTTCGTCGCGCAGCGGGTAGTGGTGCCAGTCGGAGGAGCCGCGGGGGCCGGCCGGCGTGAACCAGTGGAGGATGCCCGCGGCGTGGTCCAGCGGGCCGCGGGTGCCGACGCCGACGCCGAGCAGGCGGGCTCCGGGCGGGGTGGCGGCGAGGGCCCGGCGGACCTCCCCGGCGACGACCGAGACGGTGTCGGCGGGGGCGGAGCCATCCTCCAGCGGGCGGGTGTGCAGGTGGTGCTGCCGGCCGGCGAGGTCGACGAGCAGCACGGTGAGTTCGTCGCGTTCGAGGTGGACGCCGACGGCGCAGCCTGCTTCGGCGCGCAGCTGCAGCAGGGTTCGGGGCTTGCCGCCGGTGGAGGCTGCCTGCCCGGCTTCGACGATCATGCCGTCGGCCAGCAGCCGGGCGGTGATCTTGCCGATGGCCTGCGGGGTGAGGCCGGTGCGGGTGGCGAGTTCGACGCGGCTGCCGCCGTGCGGGGCGGCCCGGAGCAGTCCGAGGACGAGGGCGGCGTTGTGGTCGCGCAGTCCGGCGAGGTTGGTGCCGGACGGTCCGGGGTGCGGCGGCGTCGTCATGGCTTCATTCTGCCTGGGCTTGCACTTAGGAAACAGTGTTGTTTAACTGGCGATATGACTACCGGGACCACCCAGAGCACCGAGAGCCCCGCACTCCGCGTCGGCCTGGTCGGCTACGGCCTGGCCGGCGCCGCCTTCCACGCCCCGCTCATCGCCACCACTCCGGGCCTGCGCCTGGAGGCCGTGGTCACCGCCGACCCCGAGCGGCGCGAGCAGCTGCACCGCGACCACCCGCAGGCCCGCGCCGTCGACACCGCCGAGCGGCTGCTCGCCGACCCCGGCGCGCTGGACCTCCTGGTCGTCGCCTCCCCCAACCGCAGCCACGTGCCGCTCGCCCGCGCCGCGCTGGAGGCCGGCCTGCCGGTCGTCGTCGACAAGCCGCTGGCCGCCACCGCCGCCGAGGCCGCCGAGCTGGCCGACCTGGCCGAGGCCCGCGGTCTGCTGCTGACGGTCTTCCAGAACCGCCGCTGGGACACCGACTTCCGCACCGTGCAGCAGCTGCTCGCGGACGGCGCCCTCGGCACGGTGCACCGCTACGAGTCCCGCTTCGAGCGCTGGCGCCCCGAGCTCAAGGACGGCTGGCGCGAGTCGGCCGACCCGGCCGACGCCGGCGGCATCCTGTACGACCTCGG
Source organism: Kitasatospora sp. NPDC051914 (assembly GCF_040680995.1). NCBI lineage: Bacteria > Bacillati > Actinomycetota > Actinomycetes > Kitasatosporales > Streptomycetaceae > Kitasatospora > Kitasatospora sp. NPDC051914. The sequence continues at coordinate 103,945 of NZ_JBFAXX010000001.1, read as the reverse complement.
CAGCCACCTGGTCGACCAGGCGCTCACCCTCTTCGGCCCGGCCACGCACGTCTACGCCGAGGTCGACACCCGCCGCCTCGGCGCCCGGGTCGACGACGACGCGTTCGTCGCGCTCACCCACACCAGCGGCGTCCGCTCCCACCTGTGGATGGGCGCCCTCACCGGCCAGCTCGGCCCGCGCCTGCGGGTGCTCGGCGACCGCTCGGCGTACTCCGTGCACGGCATGGACCCGCAGGAGGACGCGCTGCGCGCCGGGCAGCGCCCCGGCCCCGGCTGGGGCGAGGTCGCCGAGGCGGGCCGCGGCCTGCTCGGCACCGAGAACGGCACCGCACCGCACCCCTCGCTGCCCGGCGACTACCCAGCCTTCTACGCGGGCGTGGTGCACGCCCTGCGCGAGGGCGGGCCGGCCCCGGTCGACCCGCGCGACGCGGTCGCCGCGCTCGCCGTCCTGGAGGCCGCCCGCCGCTCCTCCGCCGAGGGCCGGACGATCGCCCTGAGCGCGGAGGAGGCCCGGTGACCCCCGAGGAGATCGGCGCCCTGATCCGGCGGATCGAGGACGAGGAGCGGCGCCTGCGGCTGCCGCACTTCGACAACGACGACGCGTGGCGGCTCGGCAGCCTGCTGGTCGACATGGCCCGGGAGCAGGGCGCGCCGGTGGTGGTCGACATCCGGCGCAACGGCCAGCAGCTCTTCCACTGCGCGCTGCCCGGCACCTCCGCCGACAACGACGCCTGGATCCTGCGCAAGACCCGCACGGTGGACCGCTACGGCTGCTCCTCCTACCTGGTCGGGCTGCGGTTCGCCGCGAAGGGCGAGAGCTTCGAGGAGAAGTCCCGGCTCGACCCCGACACCTACGCGGCGCACGGCGGCGCCTTCCCGATCACCGTCGAGGGTGTGGGCGTGGTCGGCACGGTCGCCGTCTCCGGCCTCCCGCAGGCCGAGGACCACCGCATGGTGGTCGCCGGCCTGGAGCGGTTCCTGGCCTGACCCGCCCGGAGCCCCCCGCACACACAGCCCCTCCCCACAGCCCGCCCGGGCGGCGCCCCCGAGCCGCCCGGGCGTCCGCATCGGCGGGCGCAGCACGGAACCGACCCGCACCGGAGCCCGGCTACCGCTCGATGTACGACTCCAGGCCGCGCAGGAAGACCTCGACCTTGAACTCGAAGCGCTCGTCGCCGTCGCCGTGGACCATCGTCTCGGCCATGTCCCTGAGCAGCGGGAAGCGCTCCTCCGGGAGCCGGGCGAGGTAGTCCCGGACGCCGTCGAAGTACGCGTCGACGTCCACGCCGGCGGCGATCTTCGTGGTGTAGAGCGAGGCCTCGTAGGCGTCCGAGTCGATCAGCTGGCCGAGGCCGTCCAACGCGAAGGCGGCGACCTGCCGGGGGATGCCGGCGGAGAGCAGCAGGCCGACCACGAATTCGGCGACCCGCAGTTTGTTCGGACCGAGCTGGATGCCGCCGAGCGAGACCACGGTGATGTCGCGGTGCGCGGTGTAGACCCGCTGGGCCTCCCGGCAGACCTCCTTGATCTGCTCCTTCCAGCGCTCCGGTTCGGGCCGGGCGGGCAGCCGGATCTCGCCGGAGACGCGCTCCAGCATCAGCTCCAGCAGTTCGTCCTTGCCGGACACGTGCGCGTAGAGCGAGGCGGGGCCGGTGCCGAGCTCCTGGGCGACCCGGCGCATGGTGACGCCCTCCAGCCCTTCGCGGTCGAGCACGCGGATGCCGGCCTCGACCAGGGCGTCCGGGGTGAGCGGCTGGCGGGTGTCGGCCTTCCGGGTCTTGTGCCACGGGATCGCGGGCATCTCCGAGGTCACGGCCGCCTCCTCAAGTGCAAACGGGCATCGACGAACGCAACGGACGTCGACGATCATCGTAACCGAGAACGAACAGCGTTCGCCCCCGCGAATATTGTTTGACAGAACGTCGATCGGGTCCGTAGAACAGTGTTCGTTTGATGGAAACGTTGTTCCTCCCGTCTGGAGACGCCATGAGCGACATACCCACCCCCTACCGCTGGCGGTGGGCCGCGCTGTTCGTGATCCTCGCCGCCGAGGTCATGGACCTCCTCGACTCGCTGGTCACCAACATCGCCGCCCCCTCCATCCGCGCCGACATCGGCGGCGGCGAGAGCACCATCCAGTGGATGGGCGCCGCCTACACGCTGGCCATGGCCATCGGCCTGATCACCGGCGGGCGGCTCGGCGACATCTTCGGCCGCCGCCGGATGTTCCTGATCGGCGCCGTCGGCTTCACCCTCGGCTCGATCGGCTGCGGCCTCGCCCAGGGGCCCGACCAGCTGATCGCCGCCCGGGTCTTCCAGGGCCTGCTGGGCGCGGTGATGCTGCCGCAGGGGCTCGGCATGCTCAAGGAGATGTTCTCCGAGAAGGAGCAGGCCACCGCGTTCGGCATGTTCGGCCCGGTCATGGGTCTGTCCACGGTCGGCGGCCCGATCCTGGCCGGCTGGCTGGTCGACGCCGACCTGTTCGGCACCGGCTGGCGCATGATCTTCCTCATCAACATCCCGCTCGGCCTGTTCGCCATCGCCGGCGGCCTCGGTTTCCTGCCCGAGTGGAAGAGCGCCCGCGCCGTCCGCCTCGACCTGCTCGGCGCCCTGCTGGCCGCGGCCGGCTCGGCCCTGATGATCTTCCCGCTGGTGCAGGGCCGCGAGCACGACTGGCCCTTCTGGGCCTTCGCCCTGATCGCCGCCTCCGTCGCGGTCTTCGGCTTCTTCGGCTGGTACGAGAGCCGGCGCAGCCGCAACGGCGGCGACCCGCTGGTCGAGCCCAGCCTGTTCGCCAAGCGCGGCTTCAGCGGCGGCATGGTCCTCGGCCTGCTGTTCTTCTCGGCGATGACCGGCTTCTGGCTCACCTTCAGCCTCTACACCCAGATCGGCCTGCACTACTCGCCGTTCAAGGCCGGCCTGGCCGGCATCCCGTCCTCGCTCGGCATGGTGGTCGCCTTCGTCGCCTCGCAGGCGCTGCAGCGCTTCGGCCGCAAGGTCATGCACGGCGGCCTGATCGTGATGGCCCTCGGCGTGGGCGGCATCATGCTCACCCTGCACCTGGCCGGTGCCGAGGTCACCCCCTGGCAGCTGGCCCCGGCCCTGACCGTCACCGGCCTCGGCATGGGCTTCGTGATGGCGCCGTTCTTCGACACCGTGCTCGCCTCGGTCGAGCCGCACGAGACCGGCTCCGCCTCCGGCACGCTCACCTCGGTGCAGCAGTTCGGCGCGGCCCTGGGCACCGCGATCCTCGGCACCGTCTTCTTCGAGCAGGTGAAGGACGGCGACTTCGTCCACGCCGAGCAGATCACCCTCGTCGTCGAGCTCGTCATGATGGCCGTGGTCTTCGTCGCGATCTTCCTGCTCCCCCGGCACGCCCGCCCGCACACCGCCGGCGAGCCGGCGGACGGCACCGCGGAGGCCGGCGAGCCGGCCGCCAAGGTCCACGTCTGATCCGCAGGACACGCCCAGCGGCCGCGGCAGCCCTTCACCGGGCGGCCGCGGCCGTTCGTCTTTCCTGGTCGGACGGCGTGTCGCCGGCCCCGGAGCCGGGCAGAAGCGCGCCGGCAGAGGAACGCCCGCGCGCCCGTCCGCCGGCGCGGGCCCGCCCGAGGAGGAACGCCGCCATGACCACCACGACGCCCCGGCTCACCGGGGAGTACGCCATCGATCCGGCCCACACCCGGCTCGGCTTCGTCGCCCGCCACGCCATGGTGACGAAGGTCCGCGGCTCCTTCCACGAGTTCGAGGGCACCGCCCACCTGGACAGCGAGGACCCGGGCAACTCCCGCGCCCGCGTCACCATCAAGGCCGGCAGCATCGACACCGGCAACCAGCAGCGCGACCAGCACCTGCGCACCAACGACTTCCTCGACGTGCCGAACCACCCCGAGATCACCTTCGAATCGACCCGGGTCAGGCAGGTCGGCACCAACGAGTACCACGTCACCGGCGACCTCACGATCAAAAGCACCACCCGGCCGGTCACCATCGACTTCGAGTACACGGGCAGCGCCGTCGACCCGTACGGCAACCTCCGGGTCGGGCTGGAGGGCTCCGTGGCCATCTCCCGCAAGGACTTCGGCGTCAACTGGAACGCCGCGCTGGAGGGCGGCGGCGTCCTGGTCTCCGACCGGATCCTCCTCGAGTTCGACATCTCCGCGATCAAGCAGAAGTGACCGCGGCCGCCGAAAACAGCCGCCGTTTCCCCGCTTGGAGCGGGCGCGAAGCGGACAGACGGTCGATATGACGACCGTGCACGAGGAGAACGAGCGCAAGTACGACGGCGCCCTCGAGCGCCCGCTGTCCGCCGACGGGCTGCCGCAGGTGGCGCAGACCGTCCCGGGCGGCACCGAGAAGCTGGACGCCGTCTACTTCGACACCCCGGACCTGCGCCTGCTGCGCAGCGGCATCACCCTGCGCCGACGCCGCGGCGGAACCGACGCCGGCTGGCACCTCAAGACACCCGGCTCGAACGGCATCCGCGTCGAGACCCGGCTGCCCCTGGACGCCGGCCGCAAGCGGCGGCCGCCGAAGGAACTCGTCCGGCTGACCCGCGGCGCGGCCCGCGGCGAACCGCTCGCCCCGGTGGCCCGGCTGCGCACCGAACGGGCGATCACCCTGCTGGTCGACGCCGAGCGGCGGACCCTCGCCGAGGTGGTCCGCGACCGGGTGTCCGCCGAGGAACCGTCCGCCGAACCCTCGGCCCGGCGCGCGGCGGTCACCGTCTGGGAGGAGACCGAGGTCGAGCTGGCCGACGGCCGGCCCGAGCTGCTGGACGAGGTCGAGGAGCAGCTACGGGCCCAGGGGCTGCGCCGGTCCGCGGCGAGCTCCAAGCTCGGCCGGGTGCTCGGCGACCGCCTCCCCGACGGGCAGCAGCAGTCCGAGCGGCCCGCCGGCTCGGTCGGCGCCGCCCTCACCGCCTACCTGCGCGAGCAGGTGGCGGCCGTCCGCGCCCTCGACCCGGCCGTCCGCCACGACCGGCCGGACTCGGTGCACCAGCTGCGGGTCACCGTGCGCCGCATCCGCAGCGCCCTCGCCTCTCACCGCAAACTGCTGGACCGCGGCATCACCGACCCGCTGGACAGGGAACTCCGGTGGTTCGGCAAGGTGCTCGGCCGGGCCAGGGACGCCGAGGTGCTCGGCGAACTCCTCGGCGAGCAGGCCGCCGAACTGCCCGCCCCGGGACGCCCCGCCGAGGTGTCCGCCCGGATCACCGCCCGGTTCGGCCGCCGCTACCGCCGCGCGCACCGCGCCGCGCTGGAGGTCATGGACAGCCGCCGCTACTTCGCCCTGCTGGACGCCCTCGACGGGCTCGCCGCCGATCCCCCGCTCACCCGCCGGGCCAAAAAGGGCAAGGCGGAGGCCCGGCGTGTCCTGAAGAAGCAGCGCCGCCGGACGGTGCGCCGCCTCGGCACCGCCCTCGACCTGCCGCCGGGCCCCGACCGCGACGCCGCCCTGCACCGCGCCCGCAAGGCGGCCAAACGGGCCCGCTACACCTCCGAGAGCGCCGCACCGGTCGCCGGAAAGCCCGCCGAACGGCTGCGCAAGAACATGAAGCGCATCCAGAAGCCGCTCGGCGCCCACCAGGACGGCGTCGTCGCCGAACCCGCGATCCTCGACACCGCCGACGAGGCACGGCACCACGACGAGGACGCCTTCGGGTACGGCCTGCTGTACGCGGCGCAGCGAGCCGGGGAGGAGCAGCAGATGGCGGCGGCCGCAAAGGCGCGGAAGAAGGCGAAGGGCTGAGATGACGCCGTATCCGGCACCGGCGGTTAGCGTGCTGCCATGGCCGAGCTAGAGGAGCCGTCCGCACCGTACGGTCCGCCGGTGCGCGATGCCGTGACGAACTACTTCACCGACCGGGTCACCGAGGCCGAAGTGGAGCTGGCGCAGGCCCGGGAACGGGCCGAAGCCCTCCGTGAACGGCGGGCCGCCTGCCTGGACGGCGCCCGGCTGACCGACGAGGAGGCCCGCGCGGTCGCGGAGGCCGCCGAACAGCGGGCCGCCCGGATCGCCGCGGCGAACGACGCCCGCCCCGACGCCTACGCAGGCGCCGCCGCCGCAGCCCTGGCCGTCCGCGAAGGCCTCCGCACCGCCGGCCACCCGATCTGAACGGATGGGCGAGCCATCAGGGGCGCAGGGGCACCTGATTCATGGCCCGCCGGTCGCACCCCTTCAGGTTTCAGGGGGTGCAGGTGGTCAGGGGGCGGGGGTCGCCGGCGGGGCGGCCGCAGATGCGTTCGATCAGGAGGGCTCCTTCGGCGGCGCGGCGTACGCGGATGATGTGGAGGCCGTGGCCGGGCTGCGGTCCGGTCGCCAGGGGGCGGGTGTCGCGGAAGTCGACGGTGCCGGTGGCCCGGTTCTTCATCTCGACGGCCCGCAGGCCGGCCATCACCGAGCCGATCCCGCCCAGTTGCGAGGCACCCGCCTTGGCGGCGCCGGCCTGGAGGGCTGCGGTGGCGTCGTAGGCGAGGGCGAGGGCGCCGTCGGAGAAGACGTCGTCCTCGTAGGGGTTGTCGCCGCGGGGTACGAGCCGCAGTTCGGCGGCGGCGACCTCGGCGAGGTCGGAGGCGCGGGCGGTGACGGCCGGGTCGGTGAGGGCGGTGTAGTAGAGGGTGGCCTGGGGTGCCATCCAGGTGGCGCCGGTGCGGAACTGGGCCTTCGTCAGATCGTCACCGGTGAGGACGGTGAGCGGGCGGCTGCAGCCGGCGTCGGCGGCGAGGCGCCGCATCAGCTGGTTGACGTCGTCGGCCCGGCCGGCCAGGTAGAGCACCGAGGGCTGGTGGTCGGAGTGGCAGCTGGTGCGCAGGGCGGCCTCGAAGTCGGGGTCACCGTTGCTGGTGAGGCCGTACTCGAGGGGGCGGCCGCCGAGGAGTTGGAAGCCGGCGTCCTTGAGCATGGCGGAGCCGTACTCGGCCTGTTCGGGGCTGTAGCGGTCGTCGCGGGTGGGGGTGCGGGTGAGCACGGCGGCGTACTTGTCGGCGGCCGGCAGGGCGAGGCCGTCGACGATCAGGCGCAGGGCGGCGGCCTCCTCCTGGTCGGTGGCGGCGAGGCCGAAGTAGTTGACGTGGCCCTTGGCGAGGTAGGTGGCGGAGTTGGTGGTGCTGACGACGGCGAGGCCGGCCTGCTGGAGGAGGGTGAGGGAGCTGTCGCTGTCGGCGGTGTCGCGGCCGAGGCCGACCACGCCGACGATCGAGCGGTCGCGGCGGGCGGCGTCGACGATCCGCTGGACCATCTCGGTCTGGAAGTACATGTCCTGTCCGCCGTTGGCCACCAGGATCTTGATCTTCAGCGGGTCGCCGGCGTTGTTGCGCAGCTGGGCGAGGTGCACGCCGGTGAGTTCCTTGAGGCTGTTGAGGGCCCGGGGCTGCTGGCCGGCGGCGGTGGTGAGGGAGCCGGCGTAGACGACGGTGATGTAGCGGACGTCGGGGAGTGCGTCGATGCGGGCGTTCTCGCGGCGGATGGCGGCCTCGACGGTCTCCAGGCCGACGGCGGCGCCGGTGCGGTCGGTGTCGGTGCCGGGCAGGGTGCCGCTGAGGCGGATGCCGCCGCCGTCGCCGGCGAAGGAGACGCCGCCGGTGGCGACGCCGATGCATTCGCGGGTGCCGCCCGGGTCCTGCCGCCACACGGCGTCGGGGTTGGAGCCGAGCAGCCGGGCCTCGCAGTAGCGGTCGCCGAGCTGCTGGGCGCGCAGCACGCCGCCGCAGGCGGCGAGCACCAGGACGGCGAGCAGGGTCCAGCGCGACCACAGGAACCACCAGGAGCGGCGGACGGGCACGGCGGCGAGCCGGGTGGTCTCGCCGGCGCTCAGCTGGAGGCGGGTGAGGCGCACCGGCAGCGTCCAGGCGAGGGCGCGGCCGCGGCTGGGGGCCTGGCGCACCCGCAGGTCGCTGACCCAGCTCTCGTAGGGGCCGCGGCGGCGGGCACCGACGGCGTGCACGGTGACGGGTGCCGTCCCGGCGTCCTCCAGCCAGGCGGCGACGTCGGCGTGGGCGACGCCGGCGAGGACGAGCAGCGGGTCCTGTTCGCTGCGGCGGCTGCGGACGTCGCTGATGGCGCCGAGCACCCGGAGGGCGCCGTTGCCGGCGTCGGCGCGGGGCACGAACACCACGGGCGGGACGCGGCGCTTGCGGCCGCGCAGGTCGGGCGCCCAGGAGCGGTGGGCCCAGCGGAGGTCCTCCAGCAGGGCGAGGGTGCGCAGTTGGAGGTGGAACTGCTGGGCGCGGTCCTTCTCGTCGTCGGGGGTGGCGGGCAGCTGGGCCTTGAGGATCTCGCCGGTGACCTCGCGGGCGCGGGCCTGGGTGACGTCCCAGGACATCCGGGGCCGCCACAGCGACCAGGCGGCGGCCTGCCGCCCGGAGGCGGCGAGGAAGGTGGTGGTGGCGAACCAGCGGCTGGCCCGGCCGAGCCAGGACAGCGGTGCGGTGTTGCGGCGCACCCACCCGGTGACGCCGAGGACGAGCAGGGCGCCGAGCATGACGAGGACGACGAGCTGCCACTGCGCCTGGGTGAGCAGGCTGGTGAGCCCGGCGAGGACGAAGGCGCCGATCAGGGTGGTGGAGTTGAGCACCGGCGAGAGGACGCGCTGGAGTTCGCCGCCAGCGGTGCGCGGCTCGGGCCGCCAGTGCAGGTCGCGCAGCCGGGCGAGGACGGCCTCGACCTGCTCGTCCAGCGGCCGGCCGGCGGTCGCGGGGGCGGTGAGGACGTGCCGGGCGGCGGCCTCGATCGCGGCGACCAGCCGGGAACGCGGGCTGGGGTAGGCGCGGTACCAGGCCGGTCCGCGGCGGGCCCACGGGCCCTTGGAGAGGCCGTCGAGGATCGCGACGGCGTTGCGGTGCGGGTCGTCGCCCTCGGCGCCCGCGACCACCCGGTACGGCAGGCCGCCGCTCTCCTGGGCCTCCTGGACGGCGTGCACCACGCCCTCGACCTCGCGGTCGAGCTCCGGGTCGTCGTCCTCGGCGTACAGCACGACGACCGGCATCGGCAGCCGGGCGCCGCTGAACTGGTCGATGAGGTCCTTGACGAGCGCGTCCACCTCGTACTTGGCGGTCGTGCGCACACCACCGATCCGGGCGCTCTCGCGCGCCGAGCCCTGAGCCACCTGCACCCCCGTAGCCGCCCCCCGCCGGTGCACGCGCCGCGCCCGGCCTGACCTGGCGTCAGACCGCGAGTGTAGACCCCGGGTACGACGGCGCACACCGGGTCGGACGGGTGCAAACGGAGGACGCCCTGCGCCGCCCGGCGGGTACGCCGTCGGAGGGACGGCGCTCACCCCGACGGCCTAGTACCGCGAGCCGCACCCTGCACCCGGCCCGCCGCGGCGGGAGGCTGGCGCGGGCCGCCCCGCGCCCGGCGGCAGATCCGTGCCGCCGGGCGCGGGGACAGCCGGTGGACCGACCGAGGAGGCGGCGCTGTGACGGCCGAGCAGGTGCTGACCGGTCTGGGGCTGATCGTGGTCCTCGCCGCGGCCTCCCAGCTGCTGGCTGGCGTCCTGCGCATCCCCGCCCTGCTCGTCCTGCTCCCGGTCGGGTTCGCGGCCGGGGCGCTGACCGACACCGTCGACCCCGAGAAGCTGTTGGGCACGGCGTTCTCCCCGATGGTGTCGCTGGCGGTCGCGGTGATCCTCTACGAGGCGGGCCTCGGACTGGACCTGCGACGCCTCCGCGGGCACGACCGGCGGGTGGTCGTCCGACTGATCTGGCTGGGCACCCTCATCACCTGGGCGGCCGCGTCGGCACTTGCCGTACCACTGTTCGACATGTCCGAACGGTCGGCGGTGATGCTCGGCGCGATCCTCGTCGTCTCCGGGCCGACCGTCGTCGGGCCGCTGCTGCACTTCGTCCGCCCCAAGGAACGGCTGCAGCGCATCCTGATCTGGGAGGGTTCGCTGATCGACCCGGTCGGCGGCATCCTCGGCGCCTTCGTCTTCCACGGGGTGCTCTCGGCCGACGCGGACGGACTGCGGAGCCAGATCGGCCAGTTCTGGATCAGTGCGGGGGTCGGCTGCGCGGGCGGCGCGATCGGCGCGGGGCTGCTCTTCGTGCTGCTGCGCAGCCTGCGGCTCTCCGAGGTGCTCGGCACCACGGCGCAGCTCGCCGCCGTGATCGGGGTGGCGGCGGCCTGCGACTCACTGCGCGACGACACCGGCCTGATCTCGGCGGTGGTCATGGGGATGGCGATGGCCAACCTGCCGGGGCTGGACCTGCCGGCCCGCCGCCCCTTCCTGGACACCCTGGTCTCGCTGGTCATCGGACTGCTGTTCGTGTCCATCTCGGCCACCGTCACCCCCGCGTCGCTGCAGCGCATGGTGCTGCCCACGATCGGCCTGGTCGGTGCGCTCGTCCTGGTCGTCCGGCCGCTGGTGACGCTGCTGGCCACGCTCGGCACCGACCTGTCCCGCGCGGAGCGGGCGTTCGTCGGCTGGATGGCGCCGCGCGGCATCGTCGCCGCGGCCACCGCCTCCACCTTCGCCGCCGCCCTGGTCGCCGAGGGCGTCGACGGCGCGGAACGGCTGCTGCCCGCGACCTTCCTGGTCATCGTCGCCACCGTGGCCCTGTACGGCCTGACGGCCTTCCCGGTCGCCCGACGGCTCGGCGTGCTGCGGCCCGCCCGCTCGCGGCCGCTGCTGGTCGGCGGGGACGCGTTCGCGGTGGACCTCGGCCGGGCCCTGCACTCGCTCGGCCTGGACGTGCTGATGTGGGCGGGCGCCGATGCCGAACGCGCCCGGATCACGGCCGCCGGGCTGGAGCTCGCGCCGGGCGAGCTGCTGGCGGCGGCCACCGGCGCAGGGGCCGAACTGGAGGGCATCACCGGAGTGCTGCTGCTCACCGAGGAGGACGACTTCAACGCGCTGGCCTCGGTGACGCTGCACGAGACGCTGGAGGGGGCGGTCTACCGGCTGGGCCCGGCCACCGGGAGCCGGGGCGTGGTGGCACCGTTCACCGGCGGCGAAGTGCTCTTCGGCGGCGGCCTGACCCGCCCCGAACTGGTACGGCGCTACGCGGCCGGGGCGAGGATCAGCACGCACTCGGCCGGCAGCGGCCCGCCCGGCCACCAGGTGCTGTTCCTGGTCCGCCCGGACGGCCGCCTCGTCCCCGTCACCGAGGACCGCGCCCCGCAAGCGGCAGCCGGCGACACGGCCGTCCTCCTCGGTCCCGTGGGCACCCCGTAGGGGCGCGTGGGGGCACCTCCCGGCCGAAGGCTGGGGGGAGAACTGCGCGGTTCTCCGCGCCCCGAGTGGTTGCCCCGTCAGCTCCGCAGCCGGTCGAGGGCGTTGTCGAGGGTGGTGGCCGCCATGATGAGGGAGAGATGGGTGAAGGCCTGCGGGAAGTTGCCCAGTTGCTCGCCGGTGGGGCCGATCTCCTCGGCGAACAGGCCCACGTGGTTGGCGTAGGTGAGCATCTTCTCGAAGGTGTAGCGGGCCTGCCGCAGCCGGCCGGCGCGGGCCAGTGCGTCCACGTACAGGAAGGTGCAGAGGCTGAAGGTGCCCTCGGAGCCGCGCAGGCCGTCCGGGGAGGCGGCCGGGTCGTAGCGGTAGACCAGGCTGTCGGAGACCAGGGTGCGGTCCATGGCGTCCAGGGTGGACAGCCAGGCCGGGTCCTTCGGTGCGAGGAAGCCCACCCGGGGGATCAGCAGCAGCGAGGCGTCGAGGACGTCCTCCTCGTAGTGCTGGACGTAGGCCTGCTGCTTCTCGCTCCAGCCGCGCTCGACCACCTGCTCCAGGATGGCGTCGCGGGCCGTCCGCCAGCGGGGGATGTCGGCGGGCCGGCTGAACCGGGTGGCCATCTCCAGGCCGCGGTCGAAGGCCGCCCAGCACATCAGCCGGCTGTAGGTGAAGTCCTTGCGCCCGCCGCGGGTCTCCCAGATGCCCTCGTCCGGACGGTCCCAGGAGTCCGCGAGCCAGTCCAGCGCCTTGGCGACGGTCTTCCAGCCCTGGTAGGCGGACTGCAGCTCCACCTCGCGCCCCTCGGAGAGGGCGTAGAACGCCTCGCCGTAGATGTCGAGCTGCAGCTGGTCGGCGGCGGCGTTGCCGAGCCGCACCGGCGCCGAGCCGCGGTAGCCCTCCAGGTGCCCGAGGATCTCCTCGGTCAGCAGGGGCTCCCCGTCGACCTTGTACATGATCTGCAGGGCCTCGCCCCCCGAGTCGACCCCGTCGCGGAGCCGGGCGCCGAGCCAGCGGGTGAAGGCACCGGCCTCCTCGACGAAGCCCAGGTCGACCAGGGCCCGCACGGAGAGGGAGCCGTCGCGCACCCAGGTGTAGCGGTAGTCCCAGTTGCGCTCGCCGCCGATCTGCTCCGGCAGGCCCATGGTGGCCGCGGCGACCGGTGCGCCGGTCGGGGCGTAGGTGAGCAGCTTGAGGGTGATGGCGGCCCGGTTCACCATGTCCGGCCAGCGGCCGCGGTAGCGGGAGTTGCGGACCCAGTCCTGCCAGTAGTCGACGACCTGCCAGAGCTCCTCGGTGGCGCCCTCGACGGAGACCGGCGCGGGGGCCGGGTCGTCGGCACCGCCGACGGTGAACGCCGCGACGGCGCCGTCGCCCAGGGCGAGCGTGACCTCGCCGACCACGTCCCGGCCGTCGCGTTCCACCGGGAAGGTGGTCATCAGGTGGGCGGTGGTGCCGGGCGCGCGGAACACGGCCGCTTCGGGCCGCAGGTCGAGTTCGTGGGCGGCCCGCCCGTAGTCGAAGCGGGGCCGGCACTCGAGGGTGAACCGGACGCTGCCGCGTACGCACCGCACCGTCCGCACCAGGGTGTGCCGGGGGCTCGCGGCACCCGGCCGGGGCACCATGTAGTCGACCACCTCGCCGACGCCGTCCGGCGACATGAAGCGGGTGACCAGGACGGCGCTGTCCGGGTAGTACAGCTGCCGGCAGGTGCCCTCCTCGTGGACTGGCGAGAGCCGGAAGTATCCGCCGCGGTCGTGGTCGAGCAGCGCCGCGAACACGCTCGGCGAGTCGAAGCGCGGTGCGGCGAACCAGTCGACGACGCCCTGCGAGGACACCATGGCGGCGGTCTGGAGGTCGCCCACGAGGCCGTGTTCGGCGATCGGCGGGTAGCGGTCCATGAACATCCCCTCTCGGAGGTCCCCCGCTCGGTCCACTATCGGGCCAACGGCCCGCCCGCGCCTGCTGCACCCGGAGCGGCCCGGATTGCCGCACCCGCGGCCCGCGGTGTTACTGGAGGTGGCCGCCGGGCCCGCGGGCGGAGCGCCCGGAGTGCGGGAGGTGCCGGATGGACATGGTGCACGTCCGCGCGGTGAGCCCGCCGGAGCTGACCGACGAGGTCGTGGCGCTGCTCACCGGCGATCCGTGCGTGCTCAACCTGGTCCTGCTGCCGGGGTCGGCACGCCACCCGGACGGGGACGCGCTGGAGTGCGACGTGCTGGCCGGCGGCGCCAACGAGGTCCTGCGCGGGCTGCGGGAGCTGGAGTTGGACACCCGCGGCTCGGTGGTCGTGGAGCCGGTGGACCTGGCCTTCCTCGGTCGGGCCGCACAGGACGGCGCCCGCCGCCTCGGCCCGCGCGCCCATGCCCCGGTCTGGGAGGAGGTCGAGGCCCGCATCCGGGCCCAGACGGCGTTCGCGCCGAGCTTCTACCTCTACCTGGTCGTGGCGGGTCTGATCGGCGCCGTCGGGATCGTCACCAACTCGCAGATCCTCATCGTCGGCGCCATGGTGGTCGGCCCCGAGTACGGGGCGATCGTCGGTGTGGCGCTGGGCCTCGACCGCGGTGACCGGGCGGCCGTCCGGCGCGGGCTCACCGCCCTGACCGGGGGCTTCCTCGCCGCGATCGCCGCAACCTTCCTGTTCGCCCTGCTGATCCGCGGCTTCGGCCTGGAGTCCCCGGCGTACCGGGCGGGCCTGCGGCCGGTCTCCCACCTGATCGGCACCCCGGACTTCTTCTCGGTCGTGGTCGCCTGCCTGGCGGGCGTGGTCGGGATCGTCTCGCTCACCGAGGCCCGGACGAGTGCCCTGCTGGGGGTGTTCATCTCGGTGACGACCATTCCGGCGGCCGCCGACGTCAGCGTCTCCGCAGCCTTCGAGTCCTGGGACAAGGCCCGCGGCTCGTTCTTCCAGCTGCTGCTGAACGTGGTCGTACTGATCGCGGTCGGCACCGCCACGCTCCGCTTCCAGCGCGCCGTCTGGCGCCGCATCGGCCGTCGCCGCGGCGCCCGGGCCGGCGGCTGAGGCCGGTCCGCGGCCCCTTCAGGACCGCCCGTCCGGCTTGCCGGTGCGGGGCAGCAGGACGGCGGCGCCGAGACCGATCAGGCCGGCCGCGGCGAGGGCGGCCATGGCGGCCGCGTACGCGTTCTTGCTCAGGCCGGCGACCAGGATGGTGCCGGCGACGGCCGTGCCGAAGGAGGAGCCGAGGTTGGAGATGCTGCGGGACAGGCCGGAGATCTCGCCCTGGCGCTCCTCGGGGAAGGCCGACTGGACGACGTTGACCGAGGGGGTGAGCATCACGCCGAGGCCCAGGCCGATCAGCAGCAGGCCGGGGGCGAAGGCCCAGGCGCCGGGCGAGCCCGCGACCAGTCCGATCAGGACGCCGATCCCGGCGATGGTCAGCACGAACCCGGCGATGATCAGGGTGCGCTGCGGGCGCCGCTTCGCCAGTCGTTCGGCGGCGAGCGAGGAGGCCAGCAGGCCGAGGGTGGCCGCCGTGAAGATCACACCGGTCTGGATGGCGTCGTAGCCGCGGACGACCTGCAGGAACGCCGCCACGGTGAACGAGGAGCCCATCAGCAGCAGCCACTGGGCGTTCTGGGTGACCAGGCCGAGGTCGGAGGTGCGGTTGCGGAACAGGGCGGTGGAGAGCAGCGGTTCCACCCCGGCCCGCTCCTCGGCGCGCACCCAGTGCAGGAACCACGCCAGCACCAGCACACCGGCCACCAGCAGCGCGGCCATCAGCCACAGGTTGTCGTCGGCGGCCAGGATGCCCATGACCACCATGACGAGGCCGGCGGCCGAGAGCACGGCCCCGCGGACGTCGAAGTGCCGCGCCGGGTCCGGCGGCAGCGGGTCCGCGATCGAGCGGCTCAGCACGATGATCACCACGATCACCAGGGCCTGGAACACGAAGGCCGCCCGCCGGCTGATCGCCGAGGTGATCAGGCCGCCGATCAGCGGGCCCGCCGCCGCGCCGATCCCGCCGGCCGCCATGATCGCCCCGAAGGCCCGGGCCCGGGAGGTCAGGTCGGTGAACAGCAGGGTGGTGAGGATGTAGACCGGCGGGATCAGCAGGGCCGTGCCGACGCCCTCGAGGATCGAGTTGCCGAGGATCAGCACCCCCAGCCCCGGCGACACCGCGCTGAGGACGGCGCCCGCCGCGTACACCGCGAGCCCGACCAGGAAGCAGCGCTTGCGGCCGAAGCGGTCGGTGGCCTTGCCGCCGGGGATCATCAGCGCGGCCATCACCAGGAGGAACACCGTGATGGCCACCTGCACGCCCTGCACGGTGGTGCCCAGGTCCTGGCTGATGTCGTTGATCATCACGTTCATGTTGGAGCCGGCGAAGCTGCAGATGAACTGCGCCAGCGCGAGCGGTGCCAGCACCCGGCCCGGGGCCGCCGTCCGCGGTTCGAGGGTGTCCGCTCCGGCCATGGCCCGTCCTCTCTCGAGCGCAGAGAGTCTCTCCCGAGCGCGGAGGGTCTCTCCCGCGTGCAGGGGCCGGGGCGGGGCGGTCGGGCCCCGGCCCCGGCTCGGTCAGGCGTGGGCCGGTGGCGGCCCGCCCACGGCCGAGGGGGGTGGCGCCCGGTCGCCCTCCGCTCCCGTGTCGAGGAACTCGCGGATGGCGAAGCCCAGCGCCACGAAGAAGGTGATCCACAGCACCACGGCCCAGGTCGGGTAGGACCAGGTCGCCAGCACGATCGCGGCGATCAGCAGGATCGCCACGCCGATCCACCGCTTCCAGCGGTGCACGAAGGGGCCCACCGGGCCGAGCTTCATGCCCAGCGAGTACAGCGCGTCGCGCAGCGACCCGATGATCCGCCGGCAGGCGGTGCGCACGGCCACGGCCGGCCTGGACGGGCCGATCAGGAAGGCGCCGACGGCGGTGACCACGGCGACCGTGCCGATCGCTCGGATGCTCGCCCGCATGAACCGGACCAACGTGTCGTAGATCGTGGCGGCCGCGGCCTGGTTGGCGCCCGGTGGCAGCCGGTCCAGGTAGATCTCCCGGAAGACGGTGAGGGAGACGCCGAGCAGCAGCATGCCGAGGAACACGCCGACCGCGGCGCCGATCAGCGCCCGGCGCCGGTTGACGGCCAGGAAGACACCGCCGGCGGCGATCAGCACGGCGACGATCGGCAGCCACACGCCCATGATCTCGAGCAGCCGGAAGTACGTCTTGATCTTCCCGATGTCCTTGGACGCGAAGACCACGAAGTTGGTGTGCACGTCGGGAATCCTGGCGGCCGGGCCGAAGCCGGCCTTGACCAGCTCGTCCTTGACCTTGGCGACGATCGGCCCGATGTCGATGGCGACCTGGTTGTTCTCCAGCTTGACCGCGCCGCCGCCCTCGCCGGTCAACGCCTTGTTGAGGGTGGAGTGGACGAGCCGGTTGGCGTCGACCCAGATGGTGTCGAACGCCTGGCTGGTGACCACCTTGTCGACGGCCGAACTGACCAACTGGGTCAGGCCGCTCTTGATGGGCCCCTTGAGATCGCCGATCAGCTTCGCCGCGTTCTCCGGCACGCCCTGCTGGGCGGCCGCGTCGGAGAGCTCCTTCACCAGGGCGTCCACGTCGATCTGTTCCAGTACGACCTGGGTGACCCGGTTGGTGACCGCCGCCTGGACGTCGGGGTCGGTGGCCAGCGGCGCGACGGTGGAGACGTACCGGTCGGTGTTGCCGACGAAGTCGGCCGTCCAGACCGCCAGCACGGAGATCATGGACAGCAGCGAGGCGATCACGATCAGCACCACGGCGCCGGAGGTCCGCCAGCGGTGGTGCTCCTTCTTCGCCGGGGGGTGGGTGGCCTCCAGGGCGGCGATCCGGGCGTGCAGCCGGGCGACCTCCTCCGATTCCCCGCTCGAAGGGCCGGGCGTCCCGGACGACGGGGGCGGCGTGGCGGGCGGGGGCTGCGGCGCGGGCGTCCCGGGCACCGTCGGCTGCCCGCCCGGGGGCGCGGGTTCCGGCGGCGGGCCCTGGTCGGGCCGGCCGGGCCGGGGTTCGCCGGGGCCGGGCTCGGAGTCGCTCGATGTCATCGGGCTCTCCTCGGGTCGGGGGCAGTTCGCCCTACCAGGAGATGCGCGGCCCGGCGCCCCCACCACCGGGGATGGGCGTACGGGTGGTGCCGCGGCCCGCTCGGCAGGACGGAACCGCCCCCGGCCGCGATGATCGGAGGACGGCTGCGCGCACCGCCGACGACGCGCGGGTGCGGCGCTCCGCCAGGCAGGAGGACGACCGATGGCCCAGGACCAGCGCACGGGGACGCCGGCTCACCACGCCACGCCCGAGGAGCGCGCGGCACGCGGCCGGGCGGCCCGGCGCACGGCACCCCGCTCCAGCCACGCCGAGTTCCGGCCGGGCCCGAAGCGGCCCGACCCGCTGGGCATCCTGGAGGCCCAGTCGGCGAAGCGGGTGCAGGAGCTGGTGCCGATCCGCTACAGCCGGATGACCGAGTCCCCGTTCCGCTTCTACCGCGGCGCCGCCGCCATCATGGCCTCCGACCTGGCCGGCAGCCCGGACTCCGGCATCCGCGCCCAACTCTGCGGCGACGCCCACATGCTGAACTTCCGGTTGCTGGCCTCGCCGGAGCGGCAGCTGCTGTTCGACATCAACGACTTCGACGAGACCCTGCCCGGGCCCTGGGAGTGGGACGTCAAGCGGCTCTCGGCGAGCCTGGTGATCGCCGGCCGGGCGAACGGTTTCGACGACCGGGAGCGAGCGGACATCGTGCAGGCCACGGTCCGTCAGTACCGCGAGTCGATGGCCCGGTTCGCGCAGATGCGGAACCTGGACGTCTGGTACCTGCGGATGGACTCCGAGATGCTGCAGGCACTGGCCGCCGAGCGGGCGCCCAAGCGCGGGCAGCGCGGCCTCGCGCAGGCGATGGCGAAGGCCCGGACCCGGGACAGCCTGCAGGTCTTCGACAAGCTCACCGAGACGGTCGACGGCAGCCCCCGGATCGCCCCGGACGCGCCGCTGCTGGTGCCGATCTCCGAGCTGCTGCCCGCCGTCGAACGGACGGCGCTGATGACGCTCTTCCATGGCCTCGTCGAACGCTACGGCCGCACCCTCCCCAGCGACCGGCGGCACCTGCTGACGGACTTCCGGCTGGTCGACGTGGCGCGCAAGGTCGTCGGCGTCGGCAGTGTCGGCACCCGCTGCTGGATCTTCCTGCTGCTCGGCCGGGACGGGCGCGACCCGCTGTTCCTGCAGGCCAAGGAGGCCGACACCTCGGTGCTGGCGGCCCACGTCGGCGCCAGCCGGTACCGCAACCAGGGTGAGCGGGTGGTGTCCGGCCAGCGGCTGATGCAGGCGGCCAGCGACATCTTCCTCGGCTGGGAGCGGGTGGACGGGATCGACGGCAAGCGCCGCGACTTCTACGTCCGCCAGTTGCGCGACTGGAAGGGCATCGCGGTCACCGAGGCGATGGAACCGCCCGGCATGCGGGCCTTCGGCCAGCTCTGCGGCTTCACCCTGGCCCGCGCCCACGCCCGCTCCGGGGACCGGATCGCGATCTCCTCCTACCTCGGCGGCAAGGACGTCTTCGACCGGGCGCTGGCGCAGTTCGCGGAGGCGTACGCCGACCAGAACGAGCGGGACCACGAGGCACTGGTGGCGGCCGTCCGGGCCGGCCGGCTGCCGGCGGCGGACCCGGTCGCCAAGGCCGACTGAGCCGACCGTGCCACGGCCCGTGCCGGCAACCGGGCGTGAGCCGTGCGGACGACCGTGCCGGATGCGCGGCGCCGACCGGCGGCAGCAGCCGCGGCCGGGCGGCGGCCGCGTGGTATCACGTGACCGGGGACCGCGGGCTCTTCGCCCGGTCCAGACGCCGAGGAGACGATGCGTATGCCGGGCGAACCGGCCGCCGGGCCCGCCACGGCCCCGCAGGACCCCATTGCGATCGTCCGCAGCCGCGGCTACATCTCGGTGCTGGTGCTCTCGGCAGCGCTGGGCGTACCGATCTCCGCCGCGGCGTTCGGCTTCCTCGCGCTGGTCTCCGAACTGCAGTCGCTGGTCTTCGAGGACCTTCCGAAGGGACTCGGCTTCGACGGGACGCCCGACTGGTGGGCGATCCCGCCGCTCGCGGTCTCCGGTGTGCTGGTCGCCCTGACGATCCGGTACCTGCCCGGCGAGGGCGGCCACAAGCCGGCCGAGGGCCTGAAGACCGGCGGCGCGCCCACGGTCGCGTCGGTGCCGGGTGTCGCCCTCGCCGCGCTCGCCTCGCTCAGCCTGGGCGTCGTGCTCGGCCCGGAGGCGCCGCTGATCGCGCTCGGCGGCGGGCTCGCGGTCGGTACGATCAAGCTGCTGAAACGGGACGCCCCGCCCAGCACCGTCAACGTGGTCGCCGCGGCCGGCAGCTTCGCGGCCATCAGCGAACTGCTGGGCTCACCGCTGGTCGGCGCCTTCCTGCTGATGGAGGCGTCCGGGCTGGGCGGGCCGATGATGGGCGTGGTGCTGGTGCCCGGCCTGCTCGCGGCGGGCATCGGCTCGCTGATCTTCACCGGTCTCGGCTCCTGGACGGGCCTGGGCACCTACTCGCTGACCCTGCACCAGGTACCGGCCGCCGACCGGCCCACCCTCGCCGAGTTCGGCTGGGCGATCGTGGCCGGCGTGGCCGCGGCCCTGCTCGGCGAGGCGATCCGCCGCTCCTCGCTCAACCTGCAGCAGCACGTGGAACGGCACCGGCTGCCGCTCACCGTGCTGATGGGCCTCGCCGTGGGCGTGTTCGCCCTGATCTACGCGGTGATCACCGACAAGCCGATCACCGGGCTGCTCTTCTCCGGGCAGGACGCCCTCGGCCCGCTGCTGGCCGACAGCGCGGACTACACCGCCGGCGCCCTGGTGGTGCTGGTGCTCTGCAAGTCGCTCGCCTACATCGCCTCGCTGAGCGCCTTCCGCGGCGGCCCGGTCTTCCCCGCCATCTTCGTCGGGGCGGCCGGCGGGCTCGCCCTCTCCCACCTGCCCGGCCTGGACACCACCGCCGGATTCGCCATGGGGCTGGGAGCCATGTCGGTGGCCATGCTGAAGCTGCCGATGACCTCGGTACTGCTGGCCAGCCTGCTGCTCGGCGGCGACGGCCTCACCGTCATGCCGCTGGTGATCGTCGCCGTGGTCGTCTCGTACGTCTGCACACTGCGACTGGCCCGCCCGCCCGCCGCATCAACGGCGGGTCACCCGTAGGGGCGTGCGGCCCCACGTGCCCCTACGGGTGATCGCCTCGTGTCAGGCTGCGGCGCGCTCGGCGGCGGCGAGGCGGACGCAGACGGCCACGCCCTCCATGGCCGCGCGGACCTCGTCGACCGACGGGAAGGACGGGGCGAGCCGGATCTGGCTGTCCCGCGGGTCACGGCCGCCGGGGAAGGCGGCGCCCGCCGGGGTCAGCGCGATGCCGGCCTCCTTGGCCAGCCGCACGACCTCGGACGCGCAGCCCTCCGGGACCTCCAGGCTGACGAAGTAGCCGCCGCTCGGACGCGTCCAGGTGGCGATGCCGCCGAGCTCGCGCTCCAGCACCTCGTACACCGCGGCGAAACGCGGCTCCAGCAGCGCCCGGTGGCGCTCCATGTGGGTCTCGACCGCGGCCGCGTCCTTGAAGAAGCGCGCGTGGCGCAGCTGGTTCAGCTTGTCCGGGCCGATGGTCTGCGCGGCGGCGAGGCCCGCGTACCAGGCCGTGTTGGCGGGCGAGGAGCCGAAGAAGGCCACACCGGCGCCGGCCGCGGTGATCTTGGAGGTGGAGCCGAAGACGAAGGCGCGGTCCGGGTGGCCGGCGTCGGCGCAGGCGGCCAGGATCGGCAGGACCTCGGTGGGCTCGGCGGTGAGGTGGTGCACGGCGTACGCGTTGTCCCAGAACAGGCGGAAGTCCGGCGCGGCCGTGGGCATGGCGGCGAGGCGGCGCACCGTCTCGTCGCTGTAGCTCTCGCCGGTCGGGTTGCTGTACTTGGGCACGCACCACATGCCCTTGATCCGCGGGTCGGCGGCGACGAGCTCCTCGACGACGTCCATGTCGGGGCCCTCGCCGGTCAGCGGGACGGGCACCATGGTGATGCCGAAGCGGTCGCAGATCGTGAAGTGCCGGTCGTAGCCGGGCACCGGGCACAGGAAGCGGATCTCGTCCTCGTCCGCCCAGCGCTGCTTGGCGCCCGGCAGCACCGAGAGCATCGCGTGCGCGACCATGTCGTGCATCACGGTGAGGCTGGCGTTGCCGCAGGCGAACAGCTGCTCGGCCGGGACCTGCAGCAGCTCGGCGAAGACCGCACGGAGTTCGGTGAGGCCGTGCAGGCCGCCGTAGTTGCGGCAGTCGGTGCCGTCCGCCGCCTTGACGTCGCCCGGCTGCAGGATCGTCAGGAGCTCGTCCGAGAGGTCCAGCTGCTCGGACGAGGGCTTGCCCCGGGTGAGGTCGAGCTTGAGGCCGCTGGCGCGGAGCTCCTCGTAGGCGGCGCGGGCGGCGGCGAGCTCCGCCGCCTGCTCCGGCCCGACCGACGGTGACGTGGACGGCTGTGACACGGGGTTCCCCTCCGGGGGTGGCTGCGGTTGGACCGGGGACTGCTGCGCCGCCCAATCTACCAACGCGCCCGGGGCCGCCGGCCGGGCGGATGGGCCGTGACCAGCGCGGCGGCCCGGGGTCCGCGTACTGGTGGAGCGTCAGGCGGTGACCCGCTTGGCCCCGATCAGCACCCGGTACCGCTCCCGGGCTGCGAATTCGGCGAGGCTCCAGACGGCCGGGCGGCCCACCTCCGCGCAGAGGTGGAGCACGGCGCCCTCACCGGCGTACACGCCGACGTGCGCGCCGTACGGGTCGGGTCCGGCGTTGAAGAGCAGCAGGTCCAGCGGGGCCGGTTCGGCCACCCGGAGGGTGCTCCCGGTGTCCTCCCAGAGGTCGCTGGAGCGCAGTGCCGGTGCCCGCAGGCCGAAGTGGGCGAGCACGGCGTAGGCGTAGAGCTGGCAGTTGGCGCCGTGCTCCGGGCCGGGCCGCTCGGCGACCGCCCGGGACAGCGGGTGCCGTGCGCCGACGTACGGCACCGCGAGGAGAGCGGGCGGGAGCCGGGAGAGCAGGGTGTCGGGGCCGGTCGCCGGCCGTGCGTCGGGGGCGTTCACCGGCGGGCTCGCAGCCAGTCGCCGAAGGCCCGCAGGGCGGGCTCGGGGTCGCGGCGGCCGACGCCGATGCGGAAGCGGTCGGCGGGGGTGGGGGTGAGTTCGGAGCGGTAGATGCTGGCGGGGAGCAGCAGGACGCCGGCCTCCTCTACCAGGCGGGTGCAGAACTCCTCCACTCCCTCGGGGCCGAGGTAGCGGGGGTAGGCGACGCAGCCGCCGTCGGGGGCCTGCCACTCGAAGAGGTCGGGGTGCTCGGCGAAGAAGGCGTCGAAGAGCGGGAGGTTGGCGGCGATGATGCCGCGGTTGCGGCCCAGGATCGCGGTACGGGCCTTGATCGCGATGCGGGCCAGGACCTCGCTGGGGGCGGAGTTGCAGATGGTGGTGTAGTGCTTGGCCCGCTCCAGGCGGGACAGCAGCGCGCGGTCGCGGCAGGTGATCCAGCCGATCCGCAGGCCCGGCAGGCCCAGCGACTTGGAGGTGACGTTCAGCGACAGGGCACGCTCGGACAGGTCGGCGGCTTGCGGGAGGGTGCGGGCCGGATCGCGTTCCAGGCCGCGGTAGACCTCGTCGCTGAACAGGTGGATGCCGCGCTCGTCGCACAGCCGCACCAGTTCGGTGAAGTCGGCGGCGCCGATGACCTTGCCGGTGGGATTGTTCGGGAAGTTCACCGACACGACCCGGGTGTTCGGGCGGATCGCCGCTCGGATCGCGTCGAGGTCCAAGGCCCAGTCCCGGTCGGGGTCCAGGGCGACGCCGGTGACCTCGCACAGGGCGAGCGGCACGGTCTCGGCCGCCTGGTAGTTCGGGGTCACCACCACGGCGTGGTCGCCTGCGCCCAGCAACACGTTCATCGCCAGGTAGAGGGCCTCCTCGGCGCCGGCGAAGCAGATCACGTCGCCGGCGTCCGCCCGCTCGTACATTCCGGCGATCGCCTCGCGCAGGGCCGGGTCGCCGTAGGTCCGGGTGTAGCCCAGCGGCAGGTTCTCGAACGCGGCGCGGTCCTGGTCCTCGGCCAGGGCGAGCAGTTCGCCGAGCGTCATGGTCTGCACATCGGAGGCGGTCAGGTGGTGGCGCGCGGTGAACTCCCAGCGGGAGAAGTAGGTTTCCAGGCGAAAGTCGGGCAGGCGGGTCATGACGTGTGGTCCTTCGTGCTGGGAGTGCGAAGTTCGGCCAGCAGGCCGTAGAGGGTGGAGCGGGAGACGCGCAGGGCGGAGGCGACGACGGGGGTGGCGCGGCGCACGGCGAAGACCTTGGCCTCCTCCAGCCTGGCGAGGACGGCCAGGCGGTCGGCGCGGGTCAGCCGCTCGAGGGGGCGGCCGCACTCGCGCACGTACGCGCCGACGATGTGCTGGACGCGCTCGTTCCAATCCTGCTCGAACAGCGGCTCCGGCCGGGACGTCGTCGGGGCGCCGAACGCGGACAGCACGGCTGCGGCATGCTCCAGCGGCGTGCGGTCGAGATTGACGCACAACACCGCGGCGGCCTTCCCGTCCGGATCGCGCAGGACGGCGCTCACCGACGACAGCCGCCGGCCGTCCGCGAGCACCTTCTCGTACGGTCCGAACACATCCCGCGCCGACGGGTCCAGCGTGTCCAGCTCGCCCAGCAGCGAAGGGTCTCCTGGACCGCGGGAGCCCATCGGATTCCAGATCGCCAGGATCCGGTCGGTGTCCGGGTCGTGCAGCACCACCTCGGCATACGGACCGAGCAGCAGCGCGACGGCCTGGCCCACGGGCGCCCACATCCGGACCCGAAGATCCGTGCTCGCTTCGGCAGTCTCCATACTCTGGACTATACGTCCACCTTGGACTAAGAGTCCAAGGCAAGCCCGCTCTCCGCAGTCGCCGGCCTCGCCCTTCTCCACGCGACCGGCGCACCGCGTGACGCCTCCGCCCCGGTCGTCGCCATGCTCGTGGGTCTCGTCCCGTCCATGGCGGTCACCGTCCGCCGGCAGATCTCCGTCCACAACTCGGCGGCCGGTGGCACCGCGATGATCCTGATGCCGACCTTCGGCCCGCCAATGCCCCTCTCCGTCGCCGGTGCCGCGGCCATCGGCCGGTCCCGACTCGTCCTCAAGGCCCACACCCCCGCCCAAGTCCTCGCCGGAACCGCACCGGGCAGCACAGCCGCCCTCGCTTTCGCCCCCTCCGGTAAACCGGCCGGCTGCTCCGGGATGAACATCCCGCTGTGGGTGCGTCCGTCCTTGTGCCCCGCCGCTACCCATCTGCACGGTTGCCCTTCCCGGGAAGGGACGTCCAGCACGACCGTGCATTGGACAGTCGTGCCAGCTCCGCGCATGGCTCGCCAGGGCTCGGCGAACCGCGATGCGACGGGATCGAAGGCGCCGGCTGAGCGCCGCCGCCACCGCGCGGACCTGCCGTCACATACCAGGCAGACGCCGATCAGTGCGGCATGGGGATCCCGAAGTGGACCGTGGAGACGCCTGGCCCGTGCTCGCCACCGGGCCGGGCGTCATGGACCTCCTCGGCGAGACTGCGCCAGAACGGTTCGGCGCCCGGGATGTCCACGTTGGTGTGCAGGCAGATGCCGTCGTATCCGCCCTCGCGGGCGGCGAACCCCGCATGCCAGTCGGACCATGTGGTGGGCCAGCCCCTGGCGGCGGTGGCCGGGTCTGACGTAGACGCGGAGAAGCTGTGCGGTCCGGCCGCAGGGGTAGCGGTCGGCCAGGTGCCTGGGATGCGGAGGATGGGCCGGCCCGCGGGAGTGGAGAGCCGTGGTGCCGACCACCTCGCCACCGCTGCGCCTGCGCCCGGGGTCCTGGAGGTCAAGGCCGTGCAGAAGCCGCGGACCCCCTACCGTGACCTGCCGTCGGCCGAGAGCAGCACCTCCTGAGGCACTCAGGCCTCGTCGGCACCGCCGGCCGGCACGTACCAGCCACTGCCACAACGCTGACGACCCACCACGGAGGTTTTCTCAATGGAAGTCATCGCCAGGCACTTTTCGGCACCTTGATGACTGAACCGGACGTCCTCTGCACCACGCCGCCCCGGGGGGGCCGGGACGGCTCGGCCGAGCCGTCCCGGCCTGCGGTCACCGGTGGTGCGGCGGGCGGAAGGAGTCGAAGAAGTCCTTGCCGGGGGCGCCGACGCCGGTCGCGGTGTCGTAGCCCTTGGCCGCGGACAGGCCGTAGTCGGCCGCGATCTTGTACAGGCGGACCCTCAGGGCGCCGCCGACCAGGCCGAGGTCGACCACGTTGCCGAACTTGTTGTGGACGGCGGAGTCGTTGACGTCGTGGAAGGCGCCGCTACCGGCCCGGTCGTAGATCGCCGGGTTGGCGAAGCCGATCGCACGGCCGCCGCGGGCCTGCACGGCGTCGGCGAGCATGGCGGCGTACTCCGGGGCGGAGACCGAGGTGCCGCCGTAGCCGCCCTCGCTGTAGGTGCCGCCGTCGGTGTAGCCGACCAGGGTGGCGGCGACCAGGTCGCCGCTCATCGCGACGTCCGGGGTGGCGCGCAGCGGGGTGTCGGACTTGGTGCCGTCGGCCGCGGTCCTGGCGATCCGGTCCGGCACGACGCCCTGCTGGTACCAGGGCTGGGCGAAGTCCTTGGAGACGCCGCCGCCACCGCCGAAGTAGAACTTGCCGGGGAACGGCGTCCAGGACTTCTGGTCGTCGGACAGGACGGAGCGTTGGTCGCCCATCGACACCTCGCGGCCGTAGTGGCCGGCCTTGTCGGCGAGTTCGAGCGCCGTGCCGCCGACGGAGGTGACCCACGGGGAGGAGGACGGCCAGTCGGTCTGCGCCTGGGTGGTGTCGGTCTGGCAGTTGACGCCGGTGGCCGCCGCGCCCGGCGAGCTGTCGCCGCAGTCGCCGGAGGAGAAGGTGAAGCCGATGCCGGTGACCGCGCCGAGCTGGAAGATCTGGTTGTCGGCGGCGATCACCGCGGGGTCGAGGTCCCCGCCGGTGCCGTGCATGATCTCGCCCCAGGAGTTCGAGACCACGTCGGCCAGGTGCTCGTCGACCACCTTGGCCATGGCGTCGTAGAGGTCCTGGTCGTAGCAGGAGTTGCCGCCGACGTAGACCACCTGGGCGTCCGGCGCGAGGCCGTGTGCCATCTCGACGTCGAGCGCCTCCTCCCCGGCCCAGCCGTCCGCGCCGCCGCACTCGTCCTGGTGGGTCCACTTCTCCGGGGTGACGAACTCGCGGTACTGCCCGGCGGCGAACGGCTTGTCGCCGTGCAGGGTGGAGAAGTGGTTGGCGTCCTGTTCCATGGTGGCGAGGCCGTAGGCGTCGATGATCGCGATCCGGGCGCCCTTGCCGGACACCTTGGCGTCGGTCACGCCGTACGCCTTTCGCAGCTGGCTCGGAACGTAGGAGCAGGGGGCGAAGGGTTCGTTCTTCTCGTAACCGTCCGGTGCGCCCTTGGCGGTCTTCGAGCCGTAGCCGTCCTCGGAGCAGGTCGGCACGGTCGGCAGGGTGGCCGGCGCCTTCTTGTCCGGGCCGGCCAGCCGGGCGGCGGCACCGGACCGGGCGCGGGCCTCGGCCTCGCGGACGGAGACGGCGTGCGAGGTGTTCTTGTGCAGGGTGTCGCTGAGGCCGCTGACCGCGAGTACCGCGCCGGCCGCCGAGGCCGGGACGACGGCGTCCTTCGCGGCGGCCCGGTGCAGGCCGTCCTCGGTGCGGTAGGTGCGGAAGCCGGTGCCGAAGGCCTTGGCGAGGGCGCCGGTGCTACCGGAGACCTGCACGTAATGAGCCGTGGTGGCGTCGACCTTCAGGCCGGCGCCGGTCACCCAGTCGGTGACCGCCTTGACCTGGGCGGCGGTGGCGCCGAACCGGGCCTTGGCCTGGGCGTCGGGGAGGAACGCCCCGTAGGCCGGCGAGTTCGGGTCGGAGACCGCCTTGGCCAGAGCGGCGAGGCCTGCCTGGTCCTGGCCGGCCAGGTAGATCCTGGCGGAGGCCGGGGTGGAGTCGGGCACGGCTCCGGCATCGGCCTGCGCGGTGGCCCACCCCGGATGGGTGCCGGGGAGCGGCTTGGCGGTCTGCTCGCCGGTCGGCGTGGCAGCGCCGGCCGGGGCGGCCGCCCCGAGGGTCCCCAGGATCAGTGCGGCGGTGGCCGGTACGGCGATCCTGGAGATCCGGTTGCGTGCTATGGGCACGTCTGTCCCCACTTCGGAATTGACGGAATGCCGAGAATGCGCTCGGCGAAGGCACGGCAGCGTGAGCCGGAGGGAAGTCCTCGGTCCGGCCTGGGAGTTAACTGCCGTTAGCTAACTATTCCGATGATCGCGGGGATCTCAAGGGCGGGCGGTGAAGCTTTACCGGGACATGACTACTTGCAGGGGAAACGGAGGGTGGACGACCGGCCCGGCACCGGATCGGCCCCTCCGAGGCGATACAAGTCGTCAGCCCGAAAAGCCAACAGGACAAGTGGCCTTCCGTCATATCCCCTCGGCCCCGAAGAGCGATTGAGCACCCTGCCGGAAAGGCGGCTCGTGCCACCCGTGCCGGCCTTCGCCACGGAATGAGCCGGGTCACACCCCGGCTGTGCCGTCGACGGCGTGTCGTACGAAGCCGTTCGGTGCGTACACCGGGAACAGGCGATTGAGGTGCCAGCTGGTGTGCAGGGACAGGGTTTCCTGGCGGCCGGTTGGGTGTCGAGGTCGACCAGCGCGGGTCCGCACCACCGCAACGATTCCCTGGGCCGGAACGGCCGCCGCACGGATGGCTGTGGTTGTCCACGGGCCGGCGAGGGAGGCCGTGAGCGGCGGGGTGGCGACCAGGAGCGGCCCAAGGCACACCTCCGACGACGCCGGCAGAAGGCCGTCCAGGAGCTCGTCGATGCCGGGTTCGCCGGTGTGCAGATCCGCGTGTACGACAAACGGGGCGAGTGGGTCGGCAGCGCCCGGGTGCACAAGCCGGGCGAGACCGCCAAGCCGCCGACGGACGGACGGTTCTGGGTGGGCAGCTCCGCCAAGGTTTTCGCCGCGGGCCCTGGTGCTGCACCTGGTGGCCGACGGCGCGATCGGCCAGACGGACCGATTGAGCCGCCCTGACTTTCGTGGAGTCCGCGATCGTGTGGTCAGTCTGCGGGGCTTACGCCTGCTGCTCCCAGTGCGCCTGCTCGTACTCGTCCGGCGGGACGTAGCCGAGAGGCTCCTGAGCCCCATCAGGGGCCTCCTGGCGGGCCCCGACAGGCTTCGCTTGGCAGTCATTTCCCATAGCAACCCGCCTCGATGGCGCGTGAGGCTACCGGCCGTGCCGTCGGCCGCGTCCGATGAGTCGCGTAGCCGTCTTCGGCGCCGAGCCGGGGTGGTCTGCCGCGGCGATCAGCGCGGCGAGCACGGTGGTGACCGGCACCGAGGCGACCAGGCCGATGCTGCCGACGAGGGTCCGGGCGATCTCTTCGGAGACGAGCTCGCTGGTCGCCACGGACACGAAGTCCCGGTGGGCGATGGAGAAGAGCAGCAGCAGTGGCAGGGCCGCGCCGGCGTAGGCCAGCACCAGGGTGTTCACCGTGGAGGCGATGTGGTCGCGGCCGATGCGTACGCCCGCGCTGTACAGACGGCGGGCGCTCATCGTGGGGTCGGCCTGTTTCAGCTCCCACACCGCCGACGTCTGGGTGACCGTCACGTCGTCCAGCACGCCCAGTGAACCGATGATGAACCCGGCCAGCAGCAGACCACGGATCTCGATGTTCGGGTAGAGATCGTGGATCAGGCCGGTCTCCTCGGAGGTGTTGCCGGTCAGGTGGGCCCAGTTGGTGAACACCGAGCCGAGCACGCCGATCAGCACCAGCGAGACCAGCGTGCCGAGCACGGCGACAGAGGTGCGTGCGGACAGCCCGTGGCACAGGTACAGCGCGATCAGCATGATGGCGCTGGAACCGACCACCGCGACCAGCAGCGGATCGGAGCCGTGCAGGATGGCCGGCAGGATGAACAGGGACAGCACCGCGAAGCTGATCGCCAGGGCGATGAGGGCCGTCAGGCCCCGCCAGCGCCCGACCAGCAGGACGGCCAGGGCGAAGAGCCCCGCCAGCAGCGCGATCGGCGTGTCGCGATCGACGTCGACGACCGTGTACTGGTCTGCCTGCGGCGCGTCGGGCGAGTAGGTGAGGATGACCCCCTCCCCCTTGCTGTAGCGGCGCAGCTCGCCGGGGTGGACGGTCACGGTGAAGGTGCGGCCCTTGTCCGGGCCGGTGGTCACCTCGACGGTGGTCTGCCGGCAGGTCCCGGTGTCCTGGGGGTTGAGGTCGGAGCAGGGCACCTCCATCACCTGGGTGACCTTGCCTTGCCGCGTCTGCTGGTCGAAGCCGACGCCGGTGCGCTCGTGCGCGGGCACCCCTCCGGGCCACAGCACGATGAGCCCGACCACGACCGCGACGCCGAACGGGACCAGCACGGCGGCGATGACCCTGCGCAGGTGCGCCGAGACCGGCGTCGCGGGGCCGTGGGTGTGGGTGTGGGCGTGTACGGCGCCCGTGGCCGGCTCGTGGTGCGGATCGGCGTCACCCGGCTTTCCGTCGTCCATGCTGCGGCTCCTCCCGGCTGACCGGACACCCACCGTCGGGCCCGTCCTCTGCCACGTCCGATCATCGGGGCCCTGCGGCTCGCGGACCCGCAGGCGCGGCGGGGTGGGCGCGCCGAACTCTTCGGGGGCCGCCATGGGCGAGCCGGAGATGCGGCCGCGCAGTCGGCACAGACACCGGCCAGCTCGACGGTGTGCCGGACGTCGACGAAACCGGACCGCTCGACGACCTCGTCGGCCCAGCTCTCGACCGGTTCCGACTCGACCGCGAGGCTGTAGCCGCACCGTCGGCAGATCAGGAAGTGGCGGTGGTCCGTACCGGGCCGATGCCGGAAGAGCCGCTCGCCCGATTCGTCGCGGACCACATCGGCCCGGCCCGCGGCCGTGAGCGAGGCAAGGGCCCGGTACACGGTGCTCAGTCCCACGGCCTTGTCCGCCGAGACCATGCGGGCGTGCAGGAGCTGGGCGCTGATGAAGCCGGGGCCGGCGGCGAGGGCCTGGAGCACCAGAGTCCGCTGCGGGGTCTCCTTCCAGATCGGTGCCGCCGTCCGACGGTTCCTCGGCAGGGTGGGGGCCTCCATCTGTCAGGTGCCGGCCCGGCGGGTGGCGGGCGGGGCCAGGAACGCCGCGCCGTAGCAGGCCGCTGCGACGGCCATGATGCTGAAGCTCGGCGGCAGTGCGGGCACCTAGGCGCTGAGTGCGAGCCCCGCCCACAGCTCCAGGACGGCGAGTGCGACGGAGAGCCCGAGAGCCCGGTACGGACGGGTCGTCAGCCGGATGGCCGTGCCGGCGGGGGCGGCGAGCAGTCCGAGCGGCAGCAGGGAGCCGACCGCCTGGGTGGCCTCCGCCGCACAGGCACCGACCGGTGCGAGGAACGCCGGGCCGAGCGCGGTGGCGGGCACCCCGCGGGCGGCGGCGACCGCCTCGTCCAGTGTGGCGAGCAGCAGCGGACGGGCCATCAGCAGGACGGCGGCGGCGATGGCGGCGGCGATCACGACGACGGCGGCCTGACTGCCGTTCAGGCCGTAGATGGAACCGAAGAGCACGCTGATCCCCGCGTTGCCCTGGGTGCTGCTGCGGTGAGTGGTGTAGAGGGTGAGGAAGAAGGTGCCGAGCCCGAGGATCCGGTTCGCGCGAAGCGAGTCGCGGGAGTCGGCGCTGGCCTACATGCGGGGCCTGCCGGCGCCTTTGGAGCGGAAGAACGGGTGGACGGTGGCCGAGGAGGCCGGCCGCGGCGGTCCGGACCGGATCCAGCGGCTGCCGAACCGGATCGACCGGGACGCGGACGGGGTGCTCGACGACGTGCGCGAGTACGTGGTCGAGCACCCGGCCGACCCGGGTGGCGTGCTGATCGTGGACGACACCGGCCTCCTGAAGCAGGGCGTGCGGTCGGCCGGCGTCCAGCGGCGTACTCCGGCACCGCCGGCCGCACCGAGAACTGCCAGGTCGGGGTGTTCCTCGCCTACGCGGGCGAACGGGGCCGGACCCTGATCGACCGGCGCTCTACCTGCCGAAGTCCTGGACGGACGACCGCGAGCGCTGCCGGGCGGCCGGGATCGCAGACGGCGTCGAGTTCGCCACCAAGGTCCAGCTGCTCCTGCCGCTCCCCGCGCGACGTGCCAACGCCGGGACTCCCACGACCTTCCGGCCGGCCGTCACACCGTCCGCTGCCACCGCGATTCGGGGCGGGGCATCGCGGATCCGCCGTCCGGCGTCCCCTTCCCGTGTGCTGTTCCGGGCCGTGTGAACTCGTCGGTAACTACCGCTAGAGTGTCCCCGCAGTTGGAACGGCTGCCGATGCGCCGTCCGACCCACCCTTCACCATGACACCCCGTCAGGGGTGAACTCCCGTATGCCCCCGGGGAGATCGGCACGTCCTCGAACGATCGGCAGACCACTTCGGGGCGGGACGGACGGCCGATCCCGGAGGGCCGTTCCGGGCAGTACAGCTACAGGAGAACCATGAGAAAGACCTCGCGTCCGGCGCGTCTCGCCGTCCGCGCCACCGCCCTCGCCGCGGCCGCCGTGTTCCTCGCCGCGCCGAGCGCCTCCGCCACCGACCAGGGCGTCGTCAACCCCGGCTTCGAATCCGGCAGCATGTCGGCTGGGGCGAAGTGTCCGTGGACGACTGGCGCGTCACCGGCCTGTACCGTCAGCTGGTCACCGACGACCCCGCCTACCCGGCCAACTCCGGTGTCTGGAAGGCCAAGCTGGGCGGCTCCGGCGCCACGTACCGACTCGGTCACCGGATCAGCCAGGACATCACCGTCCCCGCCCTCCGGGTGCCGGCGGTTACCTTCCATATGAAGGCCGACTACATCGGGATCCAGCACCGCCTCGTCGTCACCGCGGTCACCGCGGACGGCACCCGCACCGACCTCTACACCCGCCACAACGCGGCCGGGGGCAGCGGCGGCTACGAGCCGGTGACGGTCACCTTCCCCGACAAGTTCTACTCCAGCAGCAACCAGACGGTGACGCTCGAGTTCACGCACTGGGACGAGGCCGGCAACACCGCGCCGTTCCTCCTCGACGACGTGAGCATGCAGTACCGGTACAAGAGCGCGCGGCTGCCGCTCTACGACTTCACCAAGTACCCGTTGACGTCGGCCGTCCGGTAACACGCACACGGCCGGGCGGTCCGGGGCCCTGCGCACCGGACCGCCCGGCCGGCGGTGGGCGGCCGGGCCTCAGCGTTCCGACAGCTCCCGGGAAGCCCCCCCCACGCACTCGCCGAACGACGGGTCATCGCGGATCCATCGGCGCGTGTGCGAGTAGGGCTCACCAGTGGAGGCGACCGCCTCGAAGCGGACTCGGCAGCCGCACACCACCACCCCGCTCGCCACCATCGCAACCCTCCGCCGACGGGCCCGGCGAACGACGGCCGGACGAGCGGAGAACGCAGGTATCCGCGCAGGTCGCACGGCGCGACAGCACCCTCCGCGGCACGGGGCGCGGCAGGGGCCCGCGACAGCTCTGGCGGGCCACGAAAACCGGAGCCGCCGAACGGCTCGACCGGCTCGCCGCAGTCCGGACCGACGGGCGCTGATCTCGTCGGACCCGAGGCCCGGCGAGAAGCGCTCCAGGCCGTCTCTGCCCGCCTGCGCCTACCGCGTCCGGGGAACGCTGCGCCAGGCCAGGTACTCCTGGCGCAGACAGCCGAGGGCACCGTCTTCGCCGTCCCGCTCGGGCGCTCCTGGGCCGAGCGGACCCCGCCGGCACCGCCGTGCCGGTCGAGCTTTGTCTAGGGTGAATCGCCGTTGTGGCAGGTCAGAGCTTGATCGCCGTATCAGGCAAGTCAGGCAAGCTGCTCGGCGTCGGGTGGCGCGGCGAGCGGCCGACAGGGATCAGGCCGTCGAGGACGTCGACGACGAACTGGGACACGGGGCATCGCTTCGAACTCGTCTCATGAGTCGTCGTTCAGCACCGTGTGCGTTTCAGGTGACGGGTGCTCAGCGATGGCTGGGCCCGCCGGTCAGTCGATGCCTTCGATGATGCGGAAGTCGCGCTCGACGCCGTCGGGGAGGGCCACCAGTGCCTTCTGGTATGCCTCGCTCTCGTATGCCGCGACGGCCTGTTCAAAGCTGTCGAACTCGATCAGAACGACGCGTTGCGTGATTCCGGCCTCGTGGGCGACGACTCGACCGCCACGGGACAGGGTGCGCCCGCCCCCGGCCCGGACAGCCGGACCGGCCAGCTTGCCGTAGGCAGTCAGCCTCTCAGGGTCGGAAATGGCGGGGTAGACACTGACCCAGTAGCCCTTGGCCATGGAAACCTCCTGTGTTCGGCCGGACACGTCCGACTTCGAATTGACACTCGGATCGATCGATCCGGCATGCGCAGGTTAGGGCTTGATGTGCGGTCGAGGGAAAGACCGGTACGGGATAGACTCAGAACGGATCGTTATCAATCGGCAGGGAGGGCACGTGGCGCCGGATACGGTGAGCCTGCGGTACTTCCTGGTGCTGGCGCAGGAGTTGAACTTCACCCGCGCGGCCGCACGGATCGGTATCGCACAGCCCGCACTCAGCGCCCGGATGCGCCGATTGGAGGCGGAGCTCGGTACGGCCCTGCTGGTCCGCAACACGCGTAACGTCGTATTGACCACGGCCGGTGCGGCTTTGGCGGAGTCCGCGCCGCCCGCGCTGGCGGCGCTGGACCGGGCATGGGACACCGCCCGGAGCGCGGCGGCCGGTGAACTGGGCACGCTGCGCATCGGATACAGCCTCAGCGCCGGGGCCGAGACGGCACCGGCCCTGGTGGACAGGCTGATTCGCGGCAACAGCGGACTCGAGGTCGGCGCGGTCCCGATGGCGACACCGGAGATCTCCCCCGCGGTCGCCGACGGCCGCATCGATGCCGGGATCACCCGCGGTGAACAACCGGGCCGTGGCGTACGCCGGTTCCTGCTGCGGCGTGCGCGCACCGGGGTCCAGCTGGCGCAGCACCATCCGCTGGCCGAACACCCGGAGATCGAGATCGCCGACGCGGCCGCGTATCCGCTGCGACTCCCGGACCGTGCGGCCAACCCCGTGATCCACGATCAGCTGTCCGCGCTGTTCCGAGACACCCGACCACACCCCCGATTCCACACGCCCGCAGTCTCTTTCGACATGTCTCAGCGCGACCTGCGCGACGGGCTCACCCTCGCCCCGGCCGGAGAAGCCGCGGCCACGGCACAACCGGCCGGTCTCACCTGGCGACCGCTGCGGGGCGCGCCCAGCCTGACGTTCCACCTGGTCCTCCCACGCGAGCAGTCGCCACTACACCGCCGCATCCGTGCCGTCGCCAAAACCCTGGCGCACGAGCTGAACTGGCTGCCGGACTGACGCGCAGCAGGTCAAGCGAGACGCACGCCTGCGGTGGCGAGGCCGAAGACCCTGCGCCCGGCGGACTTCGCGGTGATGACGACGGCGGTCTTGCTGAATGTCCGACACGACCTCGCTACGCCGGCGGATCAGCATCCCAAAGCCTGAGCACGAACGCGCCTTCGAGGTACCTGCCGAGCGGCTGTACCAAGCACTCCAACGACCCGAGCCGACTGGGCTGCCGACTGCGCGCGGTGGCACCGAGACCACGAACCTGCCTAACAGACCCTCTCGCCGTAGGAGAATTCGGCGGCGTCCGGTTCGTTGCCCGCCTCTTCGAACGCCTTCCGCAGCTGCTGGTACACGCCGGCCAGGTCGTCCGGGCCGGGGGCTCGTGCGGGCGTTGCGTGGTGGGGGCCGGCTGGCCAGCCGCGGCTGTTGCCCCGCCCTGCAGAGCCCGCCATTGCCGTTCCTCGGCCAGGACGTTGCGCTGCGACCACCGGGCCGGCAGCGCGCCGCGGCGGCGCCGGCCGGTCGGGGGCTCGGCGAAGCTGCAGCCGCCGCAGATCTGGATCTGGTCCAGGTGGAATGAGCCGGTGAACTGGCAGCGTGTCAGGTCGACGTCGGTCAGGACCAGGTGCGCGGCGTCGACGCCCTCCAGGGAGACGAGCTGCACGCTGGCCGGGATGCCTCCGGCGGCGAGCAGGCTCTCGTCGAGCGGGTTGCCGTCCACGGTGAACGGGGTGGGCCAGGACTGCACGGCGGTGGGGACGGTCAGCGTCGCGAGGGGGCAGTGGAGCTCGGCGTAGTGCAGGCGCAGCGTCGCAGAGCCTTCGAAGGCGGTCGCGCTGCAGGTGACCTCCGGGCGATGGCTTCGGTCGTGGCCTGCGGGCCGGTGAACCGCGCGCCGGTGAGGACGAGCATGGATGCGGTGAGCGGGCCCAGGTGCTGGATGCCGTCGACGTGGCGCTGCCGAACATGACCATGCCGGTGAAGGCGGTGGCGCCGAGCCAGAGGTTGCCTGCGAAGTGGGCCCTGTCGAAGCGGGCGTCGGTGAAGGTCGCGGCGCTGAAGGTGGCAGCCTTGGAAACACGGCACCGTTGAACATCGCCTCGTCGGCAAAGGCCACCTTGCTGGATCCGGCGTCTGCGGCAAAGGTGGTGTCCTCGAACCGGGCGACACCGTTGAAGACAGCGCCCCCGAACCAAGCCGCGCCGTTGAACACGGCGTTGGCGAAGTATGCGCCGCTTTCGAAGGCGACCTCGCTGAATGAGGCGGTGCTGTGGAAGGTGGCGCGCTCGAAGTCGACGTCCTTGACGAAGGCGACATCGCTGAAGTTCGCCCCGTCTTCGAAGGTCGCTCCGGCAAACCCTGCAGGGCTCTGGAAGACAGCGCTCCGGAAGGTGGGCCATCCGCTGAATGTGGCGTCGGTGAAGTGGGCCGTACCTCTGAAGTCGGTTCCGGAGAAGTCCGGCGGCTGTTGAAGGTGACTCCCTCGAACATGGAGCCTTTTCAGAGCGGCCACCGATCGGGTGGCGGCTGGGCGGTCGCGGACCGGGGAAGAACAGACAGGGCTCCCAGGCAGTTGAGTGAGGTATCTGACGTCTCAACTCTTCTGCCGGAGAGCACTGGTGGTCACCTATCCTGCCTGTGAGGATGAGGGTGCCGCTCCGGGGGTGGCCTGGCCCATATCCTGCCTGGCTCGCTCGTTGATGCCCTGAGTGCGGTCTGCCGGCTGCGTCCGGGGCGGCGGGTGTCTGCCTTCGGGGCAGGGGGTCCGTGTCCGAATAGGGGCTTTGCTCCGGCATCGTCACAGGTCTGACCGCTCTTCCTCTCCTGGTGGTCATTCCGCACCGCCGACCAAAGGGCGGCGACCTCACCGATTGGCAGGGCAGCGTGCGAGGACCGCGCTGACCGGTAGTGCACTGTCGTGCTGGTTCCCGGGCACGCGGGGGAAACCCGGCCGGTCGGTCCGCTCGTAGCTTCGGGGTGTGCCCGGCCGCGAACGCGGCAGGCGCCCCACCGACAGCTCCGAAAGGGTTCCCGATGTTCGACATCACCAAGGTGCAGGCTGCTCCGAGCGCGGATCTCCTCACGCCCGACAACGCGGTCATGCTCTTCGTGGACCACCAGCCGCAGATGTTCTTCGGCACTGGCAGTGGTGATCGCGCCGCGATCATCAACAGCACCGTGGGACTCGCCAAGGCGGCTCGGGCCTTCGACGTACCGGCCGTCCTGACCACGGTCGCCGCCGAGTCGTTCTCCGGGCCCCTCCTGCCGCAGCTCGCCGAGGTGTTCCCCAAGCACGAGATCATCGACCGCACGACCATGAACGCCTGGGAGGACGAGGCGCTGGTGGCGGCGGTCAAGGCGACCGGGCGCAGGAAGATCATCCTGTCGGGTCTGTGGACCGAGGTCTGCCTGGTGCTGCCCGCGCTGTCGGCGCTGGGGCAGGGGTACGAGGTGTACGTCGTCTCCGACGCCTCCGGCGGCGTCAGCCCGGCCGCCCACGAGCACGCGCTGCAGCGGATGGTGGCCGCCGGCGCGGTCCCGGTGACCTGGGTCCAGGTCCTGCTCGAGTTGCAGCGCGACTGGGCGCGCCAGGAGACGTACGGCGCGGTCATGGAGATCGTCAAGGCCCACGCGGGCGCGTACGGCCTGGGCGTCGTGTACGCGCAGAGCGTCATCGGCGCGCACGCGGCCGGCTGACGCCCGTGGACACCGGCATTCTGATCCTGCGTCTGCTGGTGGGACTGCTCATCGCCGGCCATGGCGTGCAGAAGATCAGCTCACACCTGGGGGGCAAGGGCCTCGCGGGCGGCACCGAGGAGTTCCGCGCCGACGGCTTCCGCGGCGGAGCCCTCACCGCCCTGGCGGCAGGCGGCGGCCAGATCGGATCGGGTCTGCTGCTCGCCGCCGGCTTCCTGACTCCGCTCGCCGCGATCGGCGCCATCGGGGTCATGACGGTCGCCCTCACCGTGAAGTGGCGCCATGGCCTCTGGGTGCAGAACGACGGGTACGAGTACCCGCTCGTCCTCATCGGTACCGCCGCGGCTCTGACCGCCACCGGACCCGGCGACTGGTCCCTCGACGCGGCCTTCGGCCTCACGCCGTACCCGCTGTGGTGGGCAGCCTTCGCACTCGCTGCCGGGCTCGGCTCCGGCCTGCTCACCCGGATCGTCCTGCACCGGCCGGCCCCCGGGGCACAGTCCTCGGTCACCAGCGGGCACTGAGCACGATCCGCACAAACCGGGTCCGGCCGCCCGAGTCCCCGACCGGGCGGCCGGACCCTTTCACCCGTCGGCTCGCGGACATCCGAGTGGACACCACCATCGCCTCATCCGGAGCCCTCGGCCCCGCCCCGCTTCGAGTACCCGAACGAGAGATCCACGCGATGAACACAGCCTCCGCCACCAACGGCGCCGACGACGCCGACGCGCAGGACAGCCGGCCGAACACTCCGCCGCGACGCAGATTCGAGCCCGACCTCCGGTCGATGACCCGGATCAACCTCCGTCCTATCGCCTCACCGATGCCGCTGGGCTTCTTCGCGGTGGCGATCGCTTCCGTGATGACGGCGTGCCTGCAGCTCGGAGTATTCGAAGCCGAGGCCCGCCGCGCCGTCGCCCTGTGCGTGTTGCCGGCCTTCGCGCTGCAACTCCTGGTGAGCATCCTGGCTTTCGGCGCCCGCGACGTGATCGCGGCAACACTGATGGGCGCCTTCGCCGGCAGTTGGCTGGCGTACGCGCTCGTCATGCTAAGCGGCGCGGCTGACGGTCTGCGCGTGCTGGGCGTCTTCAATCTGGCGTTCCTGTGCCTGGGGGCGCTGATGACCGCGGTAACACGGCCCAAGCGCGCGCTGTGGTTCGTCCTGCTGGTCTCCCTGCCCCGCTGGGCGGCAACCGGCCTGTCAGGCCTTACCGGCGCCGCGTGGCTCACCCGCACGTCCGGCGCACTGGGCCTCCTGGTGGCGCTCGTTGCGATGTACACGGCCTTCGCCCTGATGCTGGAGGACATGCGCACCGAGGAGGTCCTGCCCATCGGCCGCAGCGGCCCGGCCCACGCCGCCGTCGAGGGCGACCTCGCGGTCCAGCTCCGCAATCTGGAACGCCAGGCAGGCGTTCGCCGCACACTCTGAACACCTGCACCCCAGACCCGCGCACCCCCGTACAAGCCGCTGTCCTCGGACCGTTGGTCGATGATGACGAGACCCCGGCTCTCCGGCTGCTCGCAAGCTGTCCGCACTCCGAGCGGGCACCCTCGAATTCCTATGGATCGGCTCGGTCCTGGGGCGCGCCTTCCATCGCACTGGGCGATCACCGCCGGCCTCATCGAGGACGACGGGCGAACGCCCAGTGTTCCGTCATGACCTGCTCCGTCAGGCGGTCCAGGCACCGATCTCGAAACCTCCGCGCGGCGGGCACTGCAGCAGGAGGCGGCAAGTCGGCTCGTCACAGCGGGCCGGACCTCGGTCACATGCGATCCCGCGCCTGCTCACGAGCGTGAGCACACCAACCGGTCGGCCATCGCCGGTAATGGCGCAGGCCGACGTCGACGCGGTCGGTCCGTCCCCGTTCCCGCCCCCGCATCCGTCCGCGGACGCTGCACCCGCAGGCAAGACCCAGGACGTCCTGTGACAACTCGCGGCGCCTACCCCGCCATAGCGTGACGGCATTCCGCGCCGCGACGAGGCGCGGACCAGCCGACCCTGAGCGAGGAAGACAACCATGCCGTACATCACCGCGGGCCACGAGAACACCACCTCCATCGACCTCTACTACGAGGACCACGGCACCGGGCAGCCGGTGGTCCTCATCCACGGTTTCCCCCTCGACGGCCACTCCTGGGAGCGGCAGAGCGCCGCGCTGCTCGACGCCGGCTACCGCGTGATCACCTACGACCGACGCGGCTTCGGCCAGTCCTCGCAGCCCACCACCGGCTACGACTACGACACCTTCGCGGCCGACCTGAACATCGTGATGGAGACCCTCGACCTGACCGACGCCGTCCTGGTCGGCTTCTCGATGGGCACCGGCGAGGTCGCCCGCTACGTCTCCAGGTACGGCTCCGCCCGCGTTGCCAAGGTCGCCTTCCTCGCCTCGCTGGAGCCCTGCCTGCTCAAGAGCGACGACAACCCGGACGGTGTCGCCCCGAAGGAGTTCTTCGACGGCATCGTCTCCGCCGTGAAGGCCGACCGCTACGCCTACTACACCGCCTTCTTCAACGACTTCTACAACCTCGACGAGAACCTGGGCACCCGCATCAGCGAGGAAGCCGTCCGCAACAGCTGGAACACCGCGGCCGGCGGCGGCTCCTTCGCGGCCTCCGCGGCACCGTCGACGTGGTACACCGACTTCCGTGCAGACATCCCGGCCATCGATGTCCCCGCCCTGATCCTGCACGGCACGGCCGACCGCATCCTCCCCGCCGAAGGCACCGCGCGCCCCTTCCACAAGGCCCTCCCGTCCGCCGACTACGTCGAGATCGACGGCGCCCCGCACGGCCTGCTGTGGACCCACGCGGAGGAGGTCAACACCGCACTCCTCGCGTTCCTGGCGAAGTGAGGCCTCTCCCGCCGGCTCACCCGGAGTGAGCCCCACCCGCGGCAGCCGGACCACCGGCTGCCGCGGGCGCCGACGCCGACATCGACACCAACGCCGGCACCGACGATCAGGCGCACTCCGGCTTCGAGGCCCGCGATCACAGCATCCACACAGGTTCAGGAGAGCAGAAGCATCATGCAGTTCGGCATCTTCACCGTCGGGGACGTGACACCCGACCCCACCGATGGTCGTGTTCCCACGGAGCACGAGCGCATCAAGGCGATGGTCACCATCGCTCTCAAGGCCGAGGAGGTGGGCCTGGACGTCTTCGCGACCGGCGAGCACCACAACCCGCCGTTCGTTCCCTCCTCCCCGACCACCATGCTCGGCTACGTCGCCGCCCGCACCGAGAAGCTGATCCTGTCCACCGCCACGACTCTGATCACCACCAACGACCCGGTGAAGATCGCGGAGGACTACGCGATGCTCCAGCACCTGGCCGACGGCCGGGTCGACCTCATGCTGGGGCGTGGCAACACCGGACCGGTGTACCCCTGGTTCGGGCAGGACATCCGCCGGGGCATCGACCTCGCCAGGGAGAACTACGCGCTGCTGCGCCGGTTGTGGCGTGAGGACGTGGTGGACTGGGAGGGCAGGTTCCGCACGCCCCTGCAGGCCTTCACCTCGACACCGCGCCCGCTGGACGGCGTCGCGCCCTTCGTCTGGCACGGATCCATCAGGTCGCCGGAGATCGCGGAACAGGCCGCGTTCTACGGCGACGGCTTCTTCCACAACAACATCTTCTGGCCGGCCGACCACACCAGGCGCATGGTGCAACTGTACCGGCGCCGGTACGCCCACCACGGCCACGGCCGTCCGGAGGACGCCGTCGTGGGGCTCGGCGGCCAGGTCTTCATGCGAAGGAACTCACAGGACGCGGTACGGGAGTTCCGCCCGTACTTCGACAACGCGCCGGTCTACGGCCACGGCCCGTCGCTGGAGGACTTCACCGAGCAGACCCCGCTGACCGTGGGCTCTCCCCAGCAGGTCATCGAACGGACCCTGTCCTTCAGGGAGACCGTGGGCGACTACCAGCGCCAGCTCTTCCTGATGGATCACGCAGGCCTGCCCCTCAAGACCGTCCTGGAGCAGCTCGACATCCTCGGCGAGGAGGTCGTACCCGTGCTGCGCAGGGAGTTCGCGATCGGACGCCCGGCCACCGTACCGGACGCCCCGACGCACGCGGCGCGAGCCACCGCCGCCGCGACGCCGCAGGGGGTGACCGCCTCATGAGGCTGGTCGCCGTCTCCGCGGGGTTGAGCACCCCTTCCTCCACCCGCCTGCTCGCGGACCGGCTGGTCGAGTCGGTCCGCGACGAACTCGCCGTCCGGGGCGGTGTCGTGTCGGCCGAGGTCGTGGAGCTGCGCGAACTGGCCGGCGATATCGCCGACCATCTCGTGACCGGCTTTCCGGCACCGCACCTGGCTGCCGCGATCGGCGCGGTGACCGGAGCCGACGGCCTGATCGCCGTCACCCCGGTGTTCACGGCCTCCTACAGCGGGCTGTTCAAATCCTTCTTCG
Source organism: Kitasatospora sp. NPDC051914 (assembly GCF_040680995.1). NCBI lineage: Bacteria > Bacillati > Actinomycetota > Actinomycetes > Kitasatosporales > Streptomycetaceae > Kitasatospora > Kitasatospora sp. NPDC051914. The sequence continues at coordinate 62,270 of NZ_JBFAXX010000001.1, read as the reverse complement.
ACGTGATCGATCCGGACGCCCTCGCAGACAAGCCGGTCCTGGTCGCGGCCACCGGGGGCACTGCTCGCCACTCCCTCGTCCTGGAACACGCCATGCGACCGCTCTTCGCGTATCTGCGCACCGCCGTCGTTCCCACCGCGGTGTACGCGGCGTCTGCGGACTGGGGTTCAGGGGGAGACGCGTACGCCGACGGCCTGCCCGCCCGGATCCGCCGGGCGGGCGGTGAGCTGGCCACACTCATGGCGGACCGCCCGACCCGGGTCGAACCCGCGGACGATGTCACCGCCCTCGAACAGCACCTCGCGGACCTGCGCTTCGACTGAGGCGCGCGCTGCCCGGACGGATCAGAACTGGTGCGTGCGGAGGACAGCCGCCGCCTTGCGGGTCCCCGGATTCGTCCGTACCGAGTCCCGATCGCGCCGGCTGCCGACACCGGCAGGACCACACCTGCACGGAGCGCGAACGTGCCCTTCCTCCCCGTATGGGCAGCGGCGAGGTCACCCGCTACCTCGGCACCTACGGCTCGGGGCGTGTCTCCAAGGCCGTGGTGCTCGGCGTGGTACCGCCATTCCCTGCTGAAGACCGAGGACAACCCTGACGATGCCGACGGCATCGTCTTCGAGGAGATCCAGGGCGCCATCCACGCCGACCGCCCCGCCTTCATCGGCGAGTGATTAACCGCTTCCCCCGCTCTCCGAAAGCGAGATCGCATGTCCAGCATGCCCGTCGCCGGGATCCGCCCCGGCCCGTCGGCCTCCGACCGCTCCCCCGACCACGCCGCCGACATGGTCGTGCGCAATGCCAAGGTGTACACAGGCGACCCGCTGCACCCCCGGGCGAGCGCGGTCGCGATCCGCGCCGGCCTGATCACCGCCGTCGGCGACGACGCCGACGTCCTGCCGCACGTCGGCCCGGACACCCGGGTGGTCGACGCGCTCGGCCGGCGCGCCGTCCCCGGCCTCAACGACTCGCACCTGCACGTCATCCGGGGCGGCCTCAACTACGTGTTGGAGCTGCGCTGGGACGGCGTACCGACGCTGCGACAGGCGCTGGCCATGCTGCGCGCCCAGGCCGAGCGCACCCCGCCGGGCCAGTGGGTCCGGGTGGTGGGCGGCTGGTCCGCCGACCAGTTCGCCGAGCGCCGGCTGCCCACCCTCGCCGAACTCAACGCAGCCGCCCCCGACACCCCGGTGTTCGTGCTGCACCTGTACCAGTCGGCGCTGCTCAATCGGGCGGCGCTGAGGGCCGCGGGCTTCACCCGCGACACTCCCGACCCGGTCGGCGGGCAGATCGTGCGCGCTCACGACGGCGAGCCGACCGGCCTGCTGCTGGCCGCCCCGGGTGCCCTGCTGCTGTACTCCACGCTGGCCAAGGCGCCGACCCTGGACGAGGCCGACAAGGCCACCTCGACCCGGCACTTCCTGCGCGAGCTCAACCGTTTCGGGCTCACCTCCGCCATCGACGCGGCGGGCGGCTTCCAGAGCTTCCCGGAGAACTACGGCACCGTCACGGAACTGGCGAAGGGCGGCCGGCTGACGCTCCGGATCGCCTACCACCTGTTCCCGCAGACCGCCGGACAGGAGCTGGACGACCTGCGGCGCTGGGTGGAGACCGTCCGACCCGGCGACGGGGACGAGTGGCTACGGCTCAACGGGGCCGGGGAGAACCTCACCTGGGCGGCCGCCGACTTCGAGAACTTCTCCGAGCCACGTCCCGAACTCGGACCCTACGAGGCCGGGTTCGAGCAGGCGGTGCGCCTGTTGACGGAGCACGACTGGGGCTTCCGGCTGCACGCGAGCTACGACGAGACGATCCGCCGCGACCTTGCGGTCTTCGAGCGGCTGGCCGCCGAGGGCCTGTTCCCCGGCGGGGGCCGCTGGCTCTTCGACCACGCCGAGACGGTCTCCACCGCGAGCCTGGACCGGATCGCGGCGCTCGGCGGCGCCGTCTCGGTGCAGAACCGGATGTCTTTCCAAGGTGAGGCGTTCCTCCGGCGCTACGGCGCGAGCGCGGCCGCCGAAGCCCCGCCGGTGCGGGCGATGCTGGAGCGCGGCCTGACCGTCGGCGCCGGCACCGATGCCACCCGGGTCTCCTCCTACAACCCGTGGGTGGCCCTGCACTGGCTGGTCTCCGGACGGGCCGTCAGTGGACGTGCGCTCCGCCCGGACACCAACCGGTTGAGCCGCGAGGAGGCGCTCGACCTGTACACCCTGGGCGGTGCCCGGCTCACCGGTGAGGACGAGGTCAAGGGTCGTCTGCGGGTGGGCTGTTACGCCGACCTCACGGTGCTCAGCGCCGACTACCTCACCGTCCCCGAGGCGGACATCCCGCACATCGAGTCGGTGCTCACCATAGTCGGCGGCCGCATTGTGTACGGCGCCCAGGAGCACGAGGGCCTTGCGCCCGAGCTGCCGGCCGTGGTGCCGCTGTGGAGCCCGGTGGCCCGCTTCGGCGGCTACCAGGCCTCCCCGGCACCGAGCCTGTCCGGCGTCCGGCAGGCTGAGCAGCTGGCAGCCGCGGTGGCCGACTCCGACGAGCAACGTGCCTGGCGCGCGGCCCGCGGCCAGTGGGTACCCGGACAGGGCGGCGGTCCCGTACTCGACGACCCCTGCTTCCTCTGAGCCGTCCGCTTCCCGGTTGACTGGTTCAACCACCATGCGCCGCCCGGTCCTTGCCGCTTGGCGCGCACGGCGTTGCCCGGCGAGAGCCGTGAAAGGACCACCCTCGTGACCTCCCCCTCCTCCCCCACGTCCGTACCCGCCGCGCGGATCCACGACCACCACCCGCTCGTGCTGGCCCTGTTCGCGCTGACCGCCGTGAGCGGCCTGATCGATGCGATCAGCTATCTCGGACTCGGCCACGTCTTCACCGCGAACATGACCGGGAACGTGGTCGTGATCGGCTTCGCCCTGGTGGGCACGGACGGCTTCTCGATCACCGGCTCGCTCACCTCACTGGCGGCCTTCCTGGCGGGTTCGGTGCTGGCCGGGCGGCTCGCGGCCAGGCACAGCGCCGGCCGCCGGGCGCCATGGCTGCGCGCGGCGCTGCTGGCCGAGACGGCGTTGCAGGCGGCGGCGACGGCAGTCGCGTTCGCGTGCGCGCCGAACGGGGCGAGCGAGTACGGGACGGCGGCCGGGACCACGCTGATCGCCCTGCTGGCGCTGGCCATGGGCCTGCGCAACGGCACCGTCCGCAAGCTCGCGGTCCCGGATCTGACGACCACGGTCCTGACGCTCACCCTGACCGGCCTCGCGGCGGACTCCTCGCTCGCCGGCGGTGACAACCCCCGGCTGGCGCGGCGGCTCGGCGCGGTCCTGGCGATGCTGGCCGGCGCCGCACCGGGCGCCGCACTGGTGATCCACGGCCACCTGGGCTGGGCACTGCTGGCCAGTACCGTCCTGGTCGGGGCGGTCGCGCTCGGTTACCGCGAGGGCGACCAGGACGACCGGAATCATCGAGTCACTTGATCGACATCTAGTTGAAGAATAAACCATATTCAACGACAGGCCATCCTGCGGTCCGCCACCCGGAGGTAACGATGACGACCGCTGTGACCGACAACCCTGACCAGTCGCGGTTCGAGATCACCGAGGACGGCGCACTCGCCGGCTTCGCCGAGTATCACCGCTACGAGAACGAGATCGAGTTCATCCACACCGAGATCGACCCCGACTTCGGCGGCCGCGGACTCAGCGGCATCCTGGCCCGCGCAGCCCTCGACAGCGCCCGGGAACGGGGCCTGGCCGTCCTCCCGTACTGCCCGTTCATCCGGGGCTGGCTCGGCAAGCACCCCGACTACGTCGACCTGGTGCCCGAGGCCGAGCGCACCCGGTTCGGCCTGTGAGCCCCGACACGGCGGCCGACACCGCCCCCGCCCCCGCTGTCGCCGCCCGGGACTTCGTCCGGTCGGCCGGCGTCGTCGCCACCAGCACCGGCGAGGACTACCGCGTCGACATCCGCTCCGGCCGCCACCACCTCACCGCCGACGAACCGCCGTCGGTCGGCGGCGCGGACACTGCGACCACCCCCATCGGGCTGCTGCTCTCCGCGCTCGGATCCTGCACCGCGATCACCCTGCGGATGTACGCCCAGCGCAAGGAATGGCCGCTGGAGACGGTGCGGGTGCACCTCGGCTACGAGAAGGGCCCGAGAAGGCTGTCCACATCACCCGCCGCATCGACCTGTTCGGCGACCTGGACGACGCCCAGCGCGCCCGACTGCTCGACATCGCCGACCGGACCCGGTCACGCGCGCCGTCTCCGCCGGCACGCCCATCGTCCCGGCCGCCCCGCGCGGCCCGATCCCGGAAGGCGCCGCCCACCATGGCTGAATCCGACCTTCGCCCGTCCGTCCGCGGCGGTCGTGAAGCGACCCCCGGCGGACCGGTCCGCGAACTCCTCGAACCGCGCGGGACCGCGCTCGGCGGCAGCACCATCGTCCGCCGACTGCTGCCGAACCTCGGCCGGCGGATGGTGGGTGCGTGGTGCTTCGTCGACCACTACGGTCCGGACGACATCACGGACGAGCCGGGCATGCAGGTGCCGCCGCATCCACACATGGGCCTGCAGACCGTGAGCTGGCTGCACCAGGGCGAAGTGCTGCACCACGACAGCCTCGGCAGCCTGCAAACCGTGCGTCCGCGCGAGCTGAGCCTGATGACCTCCGGCCGGGCGATCTCTCACTCCGAGGAGTCCCCGCGCGAGCACGCCCGCTACCTGCAGGGCGCCCAGCTCTGGGTCGCCCTGCCCGGTGCCCACCGCCACACCGACCCCGCCTTCGAACACCACCCCCACCTGCCCGAAGTCACCGCCCCCGGCCTGCACGCCACCGTCATCCTCGGCACCCTCGACGGCACTACCTCCCCCGGCACCATCCACACCCCCCTCGTCGGCGCCGACCTGACGCTGCGCGAGGGCCGCTCGGCCCGGATCCCCGTCGAACCGGACTTCGAGTACGCGGTGCTCACCATGTCCGGGCTCACCGAGGTGGACGGCGTCCGGCTTGAGCCCGGTTCGATGCTCTACCTGGGCAGCGGCCGCCGCGAACTGCCCCTGCGCGCCCTCACCGACGGCTCCCTGCTGCTGCTCGGCGGCGAACCCTTCGACGAGAAGCTCGTCATGTGGTGGAACTTCATCGGCCGCACCGGCGAGGAGATCACCCGGGCGCGCGAGGACTGGATGTCCGGCACCCGATTCGGCGAGGTCCACGGCTACGACGGAACTTTCCGTGCCCTCCGAGGACAGCACCGGGCACGCACGGAACAGGCCTCTCCGGCCGGCCTGCCTAACGTCGGTTACGGTCCGGACCGCGCCTGCGGGGGACGTCCGGTGACTGTGCATCAGGTGGCGAGGGAGACAGCTGACAGATGAGCGGAACCGACGAGTTCGACCTTGTGGTGCTGGGTGCCGGTCCGACCGGGGAGAACCTCGCCTATCGCGCGAGGGCCGGCGGGCTGAGCGTGGCGATCGTCGAACGCGAACTCGTGGGCGGCGAGTGCTCGTACTGGGCGTGCATGCCGAGCAAGGCGATGCTCCGGCCGCCGGCCGCGCTGCGGGAGGCGCGGCGGCTGCCCGGCGCCCGGGCCGCGGTCGGGGGCGGGCTGGACGCCGACGCGGTGCTGCGCCGCCGGGACGACTTCGCCTCGCTGTGGCGGGACGACGGCCAGGCGGCCTGGCTGGACTCCGCCGGGATCACACTGGTCCGCGGGCACGGCCGGCTGGATGGCGAGCGACGGGTGGTGGTGGACGTCGCGGGCGGAGGCCAAAGGGTCCTGACCGCACGACACGCCGTGGCCGTCTGCACCGGCACCGGTGCAGCCCTGCCCGACCTGCCGGGCATCGAGCGGACGGGCGTGTGGACCAGTCGCGAAGCGACCAGCGCGGCCGAGACCCCCGGCCGGCTGGCCGTCGTCGGCGGCGGCGCGGTCGCCGTGGAGATGGCCACGGCCTGGAGCGCGCTCGGCAGCCGGGTGACCCTGCTGGTCCGGGGACCGGCCCTGCTGCCGCGACTGGAGCCCTTCGCCGGCCACCTGGTGGCCGAGGCACTTCGGGAGTCCGGGGTCGATCTGCGGTTCGGGGTCCCGGTGACCGGCCTGGCCCGGGACGGCGAGGTCGTCCTGGACCTCGGCGGTCACGGAGAGCTTCGGGTCGACGAGGTGCTGTTCGCCACCGGGCGGCGGCCCTCGACCGGTGACCTGGGACTGGACACGGTCGGGCTGGAGCCCGGCGACTGGATCGAGGTGGACGACACCGGGCTGGCCGTGGGCGTGGCCGGCGGCTGGCTCTACGCGGCCGGCGACGTCAACCACCGCGCGCTGCTGACCCATCAGGGCAAGTATCAGGGCCGGATCTTCGGCGCGGTGATCGCCGACCGGGCGGCCGGGCGCGAACTCGACCTCACCCCCTGGGGGCGCAGCGTCGCGACCGCCGACCGGGCGGCCGTGCCCGCCGTGGTCTTCACGGACCCGGAGGTCGCCTCGGTCGGGCTCACCCTCGCCGAGGCGACCGCGAGCGGCCGGCGCGTGCGGGCCGTCGACTACCGGATCGGCGATGTGGCGGGGGCCGCGCTGTACGCCGACGGGTACCGCGGGCAGGCCAGGGCCGTGATCGACCTGGACCGGGAGACCGTGGTGGGGGCGACCTTCGTCGGATCCGGGGTCACCGAGCTGCTCCACTCGGCGACCGTCGCCGTCGCCGGGGAGGTACCACTCAGCCGGCTCTGGCACGCGGTGCCCGCCTACCCGACCATCAGCGAGGTCTGGCTGCGCCTGCTGGAGGCCTACCGCGGCTGACCCGGGCCCGGCCGACCGGTGGCCGCTCGACGGCGGGCACCGGCGAGGTGACCTCAGCGGTCACCGGCCAGGCGGCTCAGTTCGGCGTCCCAGTCGATCAGTTCGGACTCGGTGCCGCGGGGTACGAGGGCGAAGCTCCGGCTGCGGAGCCAGCCGCGCAGCGGCTTGACGGGGACGTCGAGCAGGGCCGTGCCGTCACGTCCCATGAGCATGATCCGCAGCTGTCGGCGGCCGTGGCAGTGGCACGGCGGCCAGATCCGCACGTCGCCGAGACCCGCCGGCTTGTGCAGGCCCTCCCACAGCAGGTCGCGGGAGAACTCCCAGGTCCCGACGGCCTCGTCGGAGTCGGGGAACTCCAGGAGCACGGCGAAGGGAGCGTCGCGGCGGTACTCGAACCGCACCGGCAGGTCGATGAACTGTCCTTCTCCAATGAAAAGTTGAGCCCCCAACGGGAGCACCGTGGAGTCCGCTCCCTCGGCGGGACCCTGGTCGTGCATCGGGTGGCGTCCGGGCACGCTACCTCCAAGGTGGTGACGGGCGGTACGGCGTCCGAGCCGGTCGCCCTCGCGGCTTCGGTGATCGTGATCGTGTGAGCGGCCGTGTCGGGGCGGGGGCCCGTCGTCGGACGGGCCCCGCCCGCCGGTCATGCCCCGGGGTGAGGGGTGACCACGAGGTGCTCGGCGAGGAACCAGACCTGGGCCTCACCGGTGCGGATGACCTGGGAGACCAGGAGGTCCTGGGTGCCGTCGTCGCCGAGCTGCGCGGTACGGGTGGCCGCGTCGCGGGCCTCGGCCAGGATGGTCTCGTGGGCGTCGAGGAGCCGCGAGAGCATCGCGGGCACGTCCTCGACCCCGTCCGGCGGACGCGGCACGCCGGTGATCTCGGCAGCGTGTCGGGGATCGCCCACGGCGACGCCGCCCAGGCTCTGCACCCGTTCGGCGAGCACGTCGACCAGGGTCAGCTGCTCCTGGGCGTGCTTGTCGAACAGTAGGTGCAGTTGGTAGGAGGTCGGGCCGTGCACGCCCCAGTGGTGCTTCTTGTACAGGGCGTACAGGAACTGGGTGTCCGCGAGGACGCGGTTGAGCCGTTGGCAGGAGTACTGCCGGGCGTCGTGGGACAGTGCGATCGGCAGCTGGGTGACGGTGCCGAACGCGTGGATCTCGGGGCTGTGCTGGTGGAGGCGTGGTTGGCTGCTCATGGTTCTCCTGTTCAGTCGGTGACGGAGGTGACGGAGCGGACGGCGGTGCGGATCAGGTCGGCGACCTGCTCGGGGTGGGCGAGCATGACCAGGTGCGAGGAGTCGATCTCGACCGTGGTCGCCCCGGCACGCCGGTGGCCGAACCGCTCGACCTCGGGGTTGATGGTCCAGTCGGCGGAGCAGACGAGCCCCCAGGACGGCTTGCTCTTCCATGCGGAGACCGGCACGGCCTCGCCGAAGGCCGCGGCGGCGAGCGGGCGCTGCGAGACCGCGAGCACCCGCGCCAGCGCCGGGTCGACGTCGGCAGCGAAGATCGCCGGGAAGCGGTCGACCTCGACCGGGACGTCGGTGCCCTGGCCGTCGCCGCCCTCCAGCGGGAAGGGCGTGTACACCAGCGCCGACGCGAGCTCGGAGGCGGGGAAGCCGCCCTGCAGCTCGCCCAGGCTCTCGCCCTCCTCCAGCGCGTAACCCGCCGGGTACACCAGCGCCTTGACGTTCTCCTCGGCGCCGGCAACGGTGATCACGGCGCCACCGTAGGAGTGGCCGACCAGCACGACCGGTCCCGGGATCTGCCGGACCACGGACGCGATGTAGGCGCTGTCGCCGGTCAGACTGCGGTTGGGTACGGCCGGTGCCAGCACCTTCAGTCCGTCGGCGAGCAGTTCGGGTATGACCCGGGCGGAACTGGAGGTGTCGGCGAAGGCGCCGTGCACCAGCACGACGGTGGGGGTGTCGTTCGCCGTCATTCGTGTCTCCTTGGGTGTGCCGAGTTCTTCGGGGCGGCGGCGGGCGGTCAGCCCTGGTGCAGGGCCTGACGCAGCGTCTGGACCGCCAGGGTGACGGCGCCCTGCGCGGAGGTTGACGAGCGCAGCGCGTTGAGCATCACGAAGTCGTGGATGGTGCCGAGGAACCGGACGGCGGTGACGGGAACACCGGCCTGGCGCAGCTTCACCGCGTACGCCTCGCCCTCGTCGCGCAGCACGTCGGCCTCACCGGTGATGATCAGCGCCGGCGGCAGCCCCTGGAGCTGCTCGACGGTGGCGCGCAACGGCGAGGCGGTGATCTCGGCGCGCTGGTCGGGGTCGGTGGTGTACTGGTCCCAGAACCACTGCATGGCGTCGCGGCGCAGGAAGTAGCCGGTCGCGAACCGGTGATAGGAGTCGGTGTCGAAGGCGGCGTCGGTGACCGGGTAGAACAGCACCTGCTGCACCAGCGGGACGTCGCCGCGCTCCTTGGCCATGAGCGTGAGCGCCGCGCTCATGTTGCCGCCCACGGAGTCGCCGGAGACGGCGAAGCGGGACGCGTCCAGGTTCTTGGTGTGTCCGTCGGTCACGACCCAGCGGGCGACGGCGTAGTTCTGCTCGATGGCGATCGGGTAGCGCGCCTCGGGCGACAGGTCGTACTCCGGGAAGACGACGGCGGCCTGCGCGCCGACCGCCAGCTCGCGCACCAGGCGGTCGTGGGTGTGGGCGTTGCCGAACACCCAGCCCGCGCCGTGGATGTAGAGGACGACGGGGAGCGGGTCGGTGGCTCCGGCGGGGCGCACGATGCGCGCGCGGACCGCGCCGGTCGGGCCGCCGGCCACCTCGATCCACTCCTCGTCGATCTCCGGCTTGGCGATCTCGCCGGACTGCACCTCGTCGACCGCCTGGCGGCCCTTGGCGGGGCCCAGGTCGAACAGGTACGGCGGGTTCGCGGTGGCCTCGGCGAAGGCCCGGGCCTCGGGCTCCAGGGTCGGCCCGGCGCCGGCGGCGTTCTGCGCGGACATGGTGATCACCTCGGGGTTTCGTTGTTCTGCAGGACGGTCATCAGGCTAGGAACGCGCAGGCAGGAGGCCTGTACTGACGGCGCACCGCCTCCAGCCGCTCCGCGCACCCCTGACCGCGCCAGCGGACGGACCGGCCTCGCCGCTGTCGTTCGAGGGTTCAGTTGAAAGTTTCACTTCCGCTCTCCGTGGCGGTATGAATGAGCCCGAGGACCTCGGCGGGCCGGGCGGACGGGAGTGCGATGGGCGACGAGAGCGGGACACGGTTCGGCCGGATGCTGCGGGAGCTGCGGCAGGCTCGTGGCCTGACGATCGAGGAGCTGGCGGAGGCCTCCGGTGTCTCGGGGCGCGCGATCGGCGACATGGAGCGGGGGCGGAGTCTGCGCCCGCAGCGCGGAACCGTCACCGCGATCGCGCAGGGTCTCGTGTTGGACGAGGCCGCACATGCCGAACTGCTGGCGGTCGCACGGGCCGGCCGCACGGGCAGCAGGCCACCGGCTGCCGTCAAGGCACCGCTCTGCGCGCTGCCCAGAGGCGTCCGGGACTTCGTCGGCCGGCAGGCGGAGCTCGCCGCGCTGCGCGGCCTCGCGCACCGGCCGCCGCCCGCCGAGCCGGGTGGGGGCACCGCGGCACCGCCGGTCGCGGTGGTGTTCGGCGCGCCGGGCAGCGGCAAGACGTCGTTGGCCGTCCGGTTGGCCGAACAGCTCGCGCCGGAGCTGGCGGACGGGGCGTACCTGCTGGACATGCAGGGGCTGGACGCGCAGCCGCTGTCGCCGCAGGAGGCGGTGATGCGGCTGCTGGGCGCGTGGGGTGCGGGTGACCTGGATCTGGTGCAGCTGAGCCCCGAGGAACGTCTCGCGCGCTACCAGGAGGTCGCGGGCAGGCTGCACGGGGTGCTCGTCCTGGACAACGCCGGCCGCGAGGCCCAGGTCAGGCCTCTGCTGCCGCGGGAAGGGCGGCTCCTGGTCGTGGTGACGAGCCGCCACACGATGGCCGGGCTGGAGGGGGTGCGGCGCGTGGAGCTGCCCGTGCTGGATCCGCAGGAGTCCGGTTCGCTGCTGCGTGCGGTGGTCGGCGCCGGCCGGGTGGACGCGGAGCCCGACGCCGCGCGGACGATCGCCGAGTTGTGCGGCCATCTGCCGCTCGCCGTGCGCGTCGCCGCGAACTGGGCCGCCACCCGGACGAACTGGAGCCTGCACCGACTGGCCGTCCGCCTCACCGACGAGGACCGCCGGCTGGACTCGCTCAGCGCGGGCGATCTGCGCGTCAACTCGGCGTTCTCACTGTCCTACTCGCGCCTCGCCCCGGGTTCCGCCCGGATGTTCCGGCTGCTGTCGCTGGTCCCGGGGCCGGACTTCAGCCTCCCGTTGGCGGCCGTCCTCGCCCGGGTCTCCCTGTTCGACGCGGAGGACCTGCTGGAGGAGCTGCTGGAAGCCGGCCTGCTGACAACCCACCGGGACGACCGCTACCGTCTCCACGATCTGCTGCGCCTGTACGCCAGGGCGCAACTGCGCCAGGAGGACGGCGGGGCGGAACCGGAGGCCTCACGCTCCCGGCTGCGCGCCTGGCTGCTCGACACCGCCGTCATCGCCGGGCGGTGGCACGAACCGGACTACGGTGCGCCGGCGCCGGATCCCGAGCGGCTGGCGGCACTGGAGAGCCCCGAGCAGGCCATGGGCTGGCTCAAGGCGGAGCGTGCCAACTGGCTGGCCGCCTTCCGTGAGGCCGCCGAACTCGGTGAACACGGCGCGGTCAACGAGGTCGGCCGGGCCATGGGCCTGGTGTCCGACAACTGGGTGTCCGCCGGCCACTGGACCGAGGTCTTCACGACGGCCGCCCGGGCCGCGTCGGCGCTCGGCGAGCCCGCGACGGAGGCCGGCCATCTGAACGACCTGTCCTGGGCCCACTGGGTGTGCGAGGGCCGCCACGCGGACGCGGACGCCGCCGCCGCGGCCGCACTCGACCTCGCCCGGGCCTGCGGAGACCAGGTCCAGCAGGCACGGGCGCACCTGCGGTTCAGCGTGCTGCGGGACGCCGTCGGTGACGCCTCGTCGGCTGCGGACCACTGCCGCCGGGCCATGGACCTCTTCATCGCGGCGGACGAGATCAACCGCTACCTCCCGGCCTGCAACGTGAGCATCCGGCTGCTGCACAAGGCCGGCCGCATCGACGAAGCCATCGCGACCCACCGGGAGGTCATGGATGTGCTCGCCGATCCCCGCCATGCCGAACACATACCGGAGAGCGTGCGGGGCCTCACCACGCTGATCGCCACGTACCACCTGTCGTTGGTCCACCTGAATCTCGGGCACTGGGTCGAGGCGGTCGATGCCCTTCGCCCCCTCCGCGGGCAGCTCGACGCCCGCGGTTACCACCGGGTGGCGGCCAAGGTCCACCTCCACCTGGCTCACGCGCTCGCCCACCTCGGGGGGAGCGGCGAGGCCGCCACCGAGTACCGCGCCGTCCTCACACTCGAGGACCGCATCCCCGCGGACCTGGTGCGGGAGGCCCGTGCCGGCATCGAGGGGCTTGGGACCGGACGGCTGTCGCCGCCTACCAGCTTCGAGTGACCGGCCGCCGCAACTCCCGCGCGGCCAGGACCGGGTCCGGGGTGAGGCCCGTCCCGGCGCACGCTCGCCACTCGCGCGGGGAGACGCCGTAGGCGGCCCGGAACGCCCGACTGAAGTGACTGGCGCTCACGAAGCCCCACCGGCCCGCGACCGCCGCCACCGTCGACCGGTCGAGCGCCGGGCGGGCCAGGTCCCGCCGGCACATGTCCAGCCTCTGCCGCTGGATCCAGCGGGCCACCGTCTCGCCCTCGAACTGGAAGATCTTGTGCAGGTAGCGCACCGACACGTGGTGGGCCGCCGCGATCCGCTCCGGTGACAGGTCCGGGTCGCCCAGGTGGCGCAGGATGTGGTCCTTCACCCGTGCCAGCGTGGCGCCCGCCGGCTCGGGCGCGTCCGGGACCGACCGCCCGCTGCGCTCGTGGGCGAGCACCGCGAGCAGGTCCAGGGCCGTGGTGGCGAGCCGGCCGGCCACACCCGGCTCGAGCGAGCCCGCCGACCGGGCGAGGCGCTCCAGGTACGCGGCCACCAGTGCGGCCGTACCGCTGCCGGTGTCGAAGGCCGTCGCGGTGAGCACCCGCAGGTCCTCGTCGGACACGCCCACCGCGGAGCGCGGCCAGTGGAAGGCCGTGAAGGCGAAGGGCTCCGGCAGTTCCTTGGCGAACGGCCGCCCGGCGTCGGAGATCGCGAAGGTGCCCGGCCGCAGCAGCACCTGGTGGCCGTCCTGCCCGAGCCGGGCGGTGCCACGGTGCTGGAGCGCCAGTGTGAGGTGGTCCTCCCCGCCCCGGGCGATCAGACCCGCGGTGCGGACGACCCGCTGCGGGCCGGCCTGCACCAGGGAGACCTGCAGGGCACCGAGGCGGTGACTGGTGATGGTCCCGGCTGCGGGTGCGCTTTCGAGCAGGGAGACGTCCAGCGGGATGAAGGTGTGGGAGACCGCCTCGTGCCAGTACTCGGCCCGTTCGGCCGGCGGCACCGGGGCGGTGTCGAGAACGGCGGACATCAGCGCTCCTCACGTGTCGGGGTGCGGGGCATCAGGCGGGCGGCAGGTATCCCCGCTCCGCCGCCCGCTCCATCCCACCGCGCTGCGACGTCCCGGACCAGGAAGAACCGCAGGAAGAAACCCACCCGCCGAGGTCCGCCTCACCCGACCTCACCAGGAGCGGCGGTGCAGGGCCACGTGCACGGTGTCGACGGCCTGGATCAGCGCGGCCCGGGCGGTGCCGGTGGGATGGAGCGCGTCGAGGAGGAGGAAGCCGTGCACGGCACCCTGGTAACGCGTCGCCACCACCGGGACGCCCGCCACACGGAGCCTGGCCGCGTAGGCCTCGCCCTCGTCCCGCAGCACGTCGGCCTCGGCGGTGACCACGAGCGCCGGGGGGAGCCCGGCGAGTTGGTCCAGGGTGGCCCGCAGCGGCGCGGCGGTGACCTCCCGCCGCCGCCGCGGCTCGGGCAGATAGTCGTCCCAGAACCGGCGCATGTGGTCGCGGTGCAGGAAGTACCCTGTCGCGAACCGGTGGTAGGACGGGGTGTCGAAATCCGCGTCGGTCACCGGGCAGAGCAGCACCTGGTGCACCAGCCGTACGTCCCCGCGCTGCCGGGCGAGCAACGTCAGGGCCGCCACCAGGTTGCCCCCCGCGGAGTCGCCGACGGCGGCGATCCGGCCTCCCTCCAGTCCGATCTCGTGGCCGTGCGCGTGGATCCACCGGGCCACGGCGTAGCACTGCTCGACGGCGACCGGATAGCGGACCGCGGGTGCCCGGGCGTAGTCGACGTACACGACCGCGGCATCGGTGCCCAGGGCGAACTCCCGGATCAGCTGACCGTAGGAGGCGGCGTCGCCGAACGACCAGCCGATGCCGGGCAGGAACAGCACCACGGGGCTCGGCTCGGGGGCGCCGACCGGCCTGGTCACCTGAACGTGCACCCGCCCGGTCGGCCCGCAGGGCAGGGCGAGCCACTCAGCCGTGGTGCCGTACGGGTCGTCCGGCTCCCCGAGGACCGCCGCAGCGACGTCGCCCGCAACGTCCGCGCCGTCCGGGGCGAGGAGGGAGAAGTCCGGGAATTCCGTCGCCGCCTTGCCGGCGGACGCGTCCAGGAACTCCTGGAGCGCCCGGTCGAGCGCCGGTCGTCGGCGGTGCGAGGGGGTGGTGTCGGACAACTCTTGGCTCCTGGCGTGATCGGACGGGCGCTGCGCACGCCGCTCGACCGTATGTTCCCGACGGCGGCCGCAATGGCCTGTCCGTGCACGGATTGCGGCCACCGGCCTGCGGATCGTCAGCCGGCATCCGTGGTCCGCAGCGCGCGCCACTCGCGGGGCGAGACTCCGTAGGCGGCCCGGAAGGCCCGGCTGAAGTGCGCCGGGTTGACGAAGCCCCACCGCTGGGCGACCGCCGACACCGTCGGCGCGGCACGGCCGCGACGGCCCAACTCCTGGGCGCATGCGTCCAGCCGACGCTGCTGGATGAGCCGGCTCACCGTCACCCCCTCGCGCTCGAAGAGCCGGTGCAGGTACCGCACGGAGATGTGGTGGGCCCGTGCGATCGTCTCGGGCGACAGTTCCGTGTCGCACAGGTGGCGGTCGATGTGCTCCCGCACCCGGCGGACCAGATGGTCGTTCGCAGCGCGCGGCCCGTCGGCCGTTCGGTCAGCGGTCAGCTGGGCGACGAGCGTGCTGAGCAGGTCGGCGACACTGCCGGCCAGCCGGTCACCGACCGGGGCGGAGTACGAGTCCGCGGACGCGGCGAGTGTGCTGAGGAAGGGCAGCAGCACGGACCCGCACCCCTCCGCCGGGCTGACGGCCGTGCCCGCCACCTGCTGCAGCTCGCGCTCCGGCACGCCCAGCAGCCGGCGCGGCAGGTGGAACAGATGGGTGCGGAAGCGCTCCGGGTAGTCGACGGAGTACGGCCGCGTCGTGTCGTACAGGACGAGCCCGCCTGCCGACACCTCCGCCCGGCGCCCGTCCTGCTCCAGCACGGCCCGACCCGACACCTGCACCCCGACCCCCACCTGTGGCTCGGTCCGCGGGGTCCGTGCGATCAACGCCGACGTACGGGAGATCCGCGCTGCGTCCGCCTCCAGCGTCGAGATCCGGACGTACCCGAGCCGGTGCGACGCCAGGTGCCCCTCGAACGACCGCCCAGCGCGTGGGACCACCTCCACCGGCACCAGCGTCCGCGACATCGCCCGATTCCAGAACGCCGCCTTCTCGTCGTCCGGGACCGACGCGGTCGTCACCTGCGAGCCCATCTGACCGCCCTTCCGTCGCAACCCTGCGACGCAAGCCTGATCCGCAGGTCGGCAGGCCTGTTAGGTCATCTGACTACCGGGCCGCCGTGGTGCGCTGCGGGACCGGCCCGGTGCGCGGAGAGCACAGTCGGCCGAACGCCCCGGCGGGTCAGTCGCCGCCCAGGGCGAGGGCGAGCGCGGCCCGCGAGGTGATGCCGAGCTTCGGGAAGACCTTGTAGAGGTGCGCGCCGACGGTACGGGGCGACAGCTGGAGCAGTTGGCCGATCTCCTTGTTGCTCAGGCCGGTGGCGGCCAGCCGGGCGATCCGCAGCTCCTGGCCGGTCAACCCGGACGCATTCGGAGCCGCTCCGCCCGACGGCGGTGCCACCGGGTCGCCTGCGGCACGCAGCTCCTCCTCGCACCGCCGCGCCCAGGGATCCGCCCCGAGGCGACGGAACACGTGGTGCGCCGCGCGCAGCGCCTCCCGGGCCCCGGGCCGGTGGCGGCGGCGGAGCCACGAGCCGTGGGCGAGCCGCAGTCGGGCGAGGTCGAACACCCACTGCTCGGCACCCGGCACTGCGTACGTGGCATGGTAGGCGGCGTCGGCGTCCTCGTCCTCGGCGGCCAGGGCGGCGGCGGCCGCCAGCAGGAAGGCGTGCCGGCCGGAGATCTCCGCGGAGCCTTCGGCCCGCCCCGCCGCGACACGGGCCCGCGCCTCCTCGCGCCGACCGGTGTGCACGGCGGCCGTCACCAGGTCGAAGACCAGCGCGTGGTACCAGGGCGGGCCACTGGGCGGCCGGCCGGGCGGGGCGAGTTCGCTGAAGATCGCGTACGCCTCCTCGTAGCGACCGTGGGCGAGGGCGGCCAGGCCGCGCAGGTGGGTCAGCCGGTCGAGGACGAACCGCATCCGGGCGCGGGTGGCCGTGGGCCTGATGGCCCGTTCGATCTCGCGCAGTCCGGCCTCGTCGCCCCGCCCGGCCAGGAAGTGGGCGTAGTACTGGCGGAACATCAAGGCGTTGCAGTGGTAGCCGAGCTCCTCCGCGATCTCGGCCTCGCGCCGGCAGACGGCGGCCTGGTCCCAGTGTCCGAGCAGGTAGTCCCGGTGGCACTTGGCCTTGGCCACCGAGCCCTGGGTGGCATAGCCGTGCAGCCCGGTGGAGCGCTGCCACAGGTCGACCTCCGGCCGGTCGAGCGCCGAAGCGGTCCACAGCAGCAGCCAGGCCGCACCGGCCTCCTGCTCCTGCGTCATGTCCTCGGTCACCGCCCGTAGCTCCTCGGCGACGCCCGAGCCCGGGTCGGTCCAGGCCCGCAGGCAGAGCCGGCCCGCCTCGGAGACGTTCTCCCGGTGCCGTTCCAGAGCTCGCCAGGCCCACGGGTCGTCCGTGTAGGTTGCGGCCAACAAGAGCTTGAAGTAGACCTGTTCGACCAGACCGCCGAAGATGTCGGCGCCCTGCGCCGTCAGTGTGTCGAGAACCCCTGGCAGCAGTGCGGCGGAGGACTCGAAGTCGATGTGGTGGCTCTGGTCGGCGTAGACCACCGCGTATGCGAACAGCGGAGCGACATCCGGCGGGACCGGGCCGGCCTTCAGTTCCTCCACCAGGGCCGCCGTGTGACGCAGTTGGCCGCCGCGGGCCGCCATCACGGCGGCCCAGGTGAGGCGGCGGGCGCGGTCGGCAGGGTCGGGGCTGAGGGCGGCGGCGCGTTCGAGCAGGAGCGCTCCCTCCGCGTCACCGCCGCGTCCGGCGAGGCCACGGCCGACCTCCTGCAGTCGGTGTGCGAGGCCCTCCTCCGGGAAGAGCGCGGCCGACGCCTCGTGGACCAGTCGCCGGGGGTCGTCCGGCGCGAGGGAGTCAGCCAGGGCGCGGTGGGCCTCGCGGCGTGCCGAGTCCGAGGCCGCCGAGATCACCGCGGTGCGGACCAGGGGATGCCGGAACACCAGCCGTCCGTCGGCATCGAGGCGGGCGAGACCGTCCGCCTCGATGCGCTCCAGGGTGTCCCGCACGTCGTCGCCCCCGACGGCGCCCAGCCACACCCGGCCGCCGAAGTCCGTACCGGTGGCCAGCGCGCCCATCAAGAGCAGGCGGCCGGCCTCCGGCGTCACCGATCCCAGCCGCTCGGCGAACATCCGCTCCAGATTCCGCCCCAGCGGCAGGCGGTCCGGCAGCGGGACGATCCCCCGCCGCTGGCCGTCGACCAGCTGCCGGGGAAGCTCCACCAGCGCCAAGGGGTTGCCGGCCGCCTCCTCCAGGACCCGGTCCGTGGTGGTCGCCGCCAGCTCGGGGTAGCAGGTGCCGAGCAGCAGGGTCGCGTCCGCCCGGGACAGGGCTTCCACGTCGACGGGTCCGTCCGCCCACGTCTGCGCCGCGGGGCCGTCGGGGCGGCTGGCACCGACGATCACCAGTGGCAGCTCCGCACAGCGCCGGCGGAGGAAGGCGAAGACGGTCGCACTCGACGAGTCGATCCAGTGCAGGTCGTCCAGGAGCAGCAGCACCGGGGAGCTCTGCACCGCCTCGTCCAGCAGCGCCAGGGCCGCGGTACCCACGGCGAACCCGCTCGGGGTTCCGGCCCGGACACCGAGCGCGCTCTCCAATGCCTCACGCTGGTGGGCGGACAGGGCGCAGGATCGCCGGAGCAGCGACCAGAGGGCCTGGTGCAGTGCCCCGAACGCGAAGTCGGTCTCCGCCTCGGTGCCCACCGCCCGCAGGACAGTGAATCCCCGCTCGCGCGCCTCACGCTCCGCCCAGGCCAGCAGCGTGCTCTTGCCGACGCCGGCATCGCCCCGCAGCAGCACCGCGGAGCCACCCGCCCCGCCCCGGGCCTGCGTCAGGGCCGCGGTCAGCAGCTCCGTCTCCCGCTGCCGCCCGACCAGCGACGGGCCCCGCTTGTCCTCCGCCACTAATGTTCTCCCCGGGTCGACCGGCCTGCTAGCGCCCCCGGCCACCCAAGATTACTACCGCCCGTCAGACCCTCCCGGAGACCGGGGATGCCGGCGCCGCAGCGCTCCGTCCACTGCGGGAGCGGGTGCGCGTGCACGCCGGCCCAGGCGCCAAAGCCGGTCGATCCGGACGTGCACCGTCGTCCGCGACGGCGACACCGTGCTGTGACGCAACTGGCGCCGACCACCGGCGCCGAAATCCGAACCGCCACAGCCTGAACTGCCTGGTCTCCGCTTCGACGCCGCCCAGTACGGCGCGGAGATCACGCGCGGAAATCGACCACGGTCAGCGGCGCGGTTACGGTGGGCGCCCAACCGTACGACCGAGGAGAGCGGGCGATGTCCCAGGCGAACTGTGGGTACCGGCCGAGGAACTGGAGGAGTTCAACCGGCACATCGTCGGCCGCATCGAGGTGGTCCACGAGCTCCGGCCCCAGCCCGACACGGAGGCGAGCCTGTGACTGTCTTCCGCTGCGTACGCTGCAAGCAGCCCGAGCAGAAATGACCGAGTACTCCACGCTCATCTGCGACGACATCCCTCACAACGTGGTGCTCCTCGAGGTCGGCCCCCAGCCCGTTGGAGGTTGCGAAGACGTTCCGCACAATGACGGGCGTCGGGCTGTGGCGCGCAAAGCAGACCGTGACCGACACGCCTCCGGTTCTGCTCTTCGAAGGGGATCGAGGAGAACGCCGCCCGACGGCATGCCGAGGATCTGCGCGCAGCCGGTGCTGCGGTCACGGTGGAAGTAGACCTGCTGATCGGCCGACAGACACGGGACGGCGGTCCCCTCGATCATCCCCGTGACAAAGCACGAGGCGGGGTAGGTGAACGGGTGCTCGGCGTCGGTCGAGGCCTGGGCTGCGGACCCGTCAGCGGCGAAGAGCAGCGGGTGCAGATCGATCTCTCGACCACCGGGGTCGGTGACCACAAACCGTACCGGCCGCCAATTCAGGGTCTCGGCGAAACCGGCTCGGGAGAGGGCCGCGACCACCTCCGGCTCCTGATCGACCCGGTGCATCAGGTCCAGGTTGCGGTGCTCACGGGTCTGCTCACCGACGAGGGCGTCGCTGCCCCAGCCGCCACCGATCCAGATGTCCACCTCCGCCCGCCGCAGCACGGCGAGGACGCCAGAACGTCGTCTGCTGTCATCACCTCAAGGACGCTCACGCTGATCGCCTGGGCAGGCGAGCGGATTTGCTGCCGCTGCAGCGCGGCTCCGTCCCGCCCCGCCCCGTCAAATGATGCTCGGTGCAGGCCGAGCCAGCTGGGTCGTCAAGGTGTCGGTTCGGCGATTTCCTGCGTGCCGATGACCGCGAGCAGGTCGAACAGGCCGGAACTGTCCATACCGGCTGCGGGAGTGAACCACAGCAGGCGCTGCCGGCCGTCCTCGCTGAACAGGTTGAGGCAGTTGACCTCGATCAGACCGAGTGTGGGGTGGTTGAGGCGCTTGCGGTCGTCCCGCCGGAAGGCCACGTCGTGGTCGGCCCACAGCGCGGCGAATTCGGAGGAGACGCCGAGCAGCGAATGGATCATCGAGGTGGCTTCTGTGTCCTTGGCGTCCCGCCGCGCGGCGGCGGCCCGTAGATCCGCGACGAAGGCACGGGACTGGGATTCGTGATCGGACTCGGGGTAGAGACGCCGGGAGTCGGGCTCCGTGAACCACCGGTGGACGAAACTGGCGCGGGCCCCTCGGAAACCGGATTGGTCTCCGAGCAGGGCCACCGCGACCGGGTTCTGCACGAGGGTGACGTGCAAGTCGGTGATCACCTGTGCCGGTGTCGAGGCCAGCCGGTCGAGGAGGTCGAGCATGCCGGGGTGCACGTGCGAGGCCGCTCCGCCCTGTACGGGCACCGGGCGGGCGGCCAGGTGGAACAGGTAGTCGCGTTCGTCGGCGCTCAGGCGTAGCGCCCTCGCCAGCGAGGCGATCATCTGCTCGGACGGCTGGGATCCGGCGCCCCGTTCGAGCTCGTTGTAGTAGTCCACCGACGCCCCGGCGAGCTGGGCGACCTCTTCGCGGCGCAACCCCGGCACCCGGCGCCGGGGCCCGGTGGGGAGGCCGACGTCGGCGGGGCGGATGCGTTCACGCCGCGAACGCAGGAAGGCTCCCAGCTCGGTGTACTTCGCAGAACTCATGGCATCCATTCTGCGCTCGGCCGGGCCCGTGACCCAGGGGATGACATCCCCTGGTTGTGCAGGTCAGGGCGGTGCATCGTGGAGGACATGACCACGAACCACCAAGATCGAACGCAAGAACCGGGGGCCGCGCGGGTCGCCGTCGTCACCGGAGGATCACGCGGCATCGGCCGCGCGGTCTCCCGCAAGCTCGCCCGGGACGGCCTGGCCGTCGTGGTGAACTACGCCAAGGACGCGGCGGCCGCCGAGGAGGCGGTGGCGGAGATCACCGCTTCCGGCGGGCAGGCGATCGGCGTGCAGGCGGACGTGGCGGACGAGATCGCGGTGGCCGCGATGTTCGACCTGGCGGAGAAGGAGTTCGGCGGCGTGGACGTCGTCGTGAACTGCGCCGGTCGACTCGCTCTGTCGCCCATCGCCGACCTCGACCTCGCCGTGCTCGACGCCGTGCACCGCACCAACACCCGCGGCACTTTCGTCGTCGCCCAGCAGGCGGCCCGGCGCCTGCGTACGGGCGGCTCCTTCGTAGGGTTCTCGACCTCCGTGATCGGCACTCAGTTCCCCGCGTACGCCGCGTACGCGGCGAGCAAGGGCGCCATCGAGTCGATCACGCTGATCCTCGCCCGCGAGCTGCGCGGACGGGACGTCACAGTGAACACCATCGCTCCCGGGCCCACGGCCACGGACATGTTCCTCGACGGCAAGACCCCCGAGCAGATCGACCTGCTCGCCAAGACCCCGCCGCTGGAGCGGCTGGGCACCCCCGAGGACATCGCCAACGTGGTCGCGTTCCTCACCAGCCCGGAAGGGCACTGGGTCAACGGCCAGGTCCTGCGGGCCAACGGCGGCATGGTGTGAGTGCGCGGCCGAAGGTCGTGGTGATCACCGGCGCGTCCAGTGGCTTCGATCCCGGCCGCGACGGCAGCGAAGTGGTCTCCGCCGTGTACGACCGCATTCGTGCGGAGTTCCTCCACCACATCGGCATCGACGAACTGCTCACTCCCCGCGCCAGCCTCTGACCCACGCCGGCACCAGCCGAGGGACGGCCATCGGCTTCCGCCCTCGGACACAGACTGCCGACCCCATGGAAGAAACCCACTCAAAGGAGCAGGACCCATGCCTTTCGCCAACTTCAAGGTTCCCGCAGGCACCATCACCGCCGAGGACAAGAAGAAGATCGTCGAGCGCACCACCGAGCTGTACGCGGAGATCTACGGTGAGCGGGCCCGTCCCACCACGGTCGTGCTCGTCGACGAGGTCGTCGACGGCGGCTGGGGTGTCGCCGGCAACGTCCTTACCGCCGCCATGCTCAACGGCGACGCCTGACGCCGACCACCCGTGTGGGGTCCGGCGCACGCCGTGCCCCACACGGCCTTCACCGGGCCCTCGCCCGCGTCGCGCCTTCGCGCTCGCAGCAGCGAACCCGCCCGGCACCGCCTGCGGCTCCGCGCGCCTGAAGCCTGCTCGACCGACCCGCACCCGACCCCTGACCCGCGCCGGGTTCTGCACCCGATCCGCCTGCCGCAGGCGTCGATGGGAGTCCGGAGGCCAACGAGGACGACGGGGCGAAGGCGTGGGCAAGTGCGCAGTCGAAGGGATCCGTCATTCGGCCATGTTCCGAAGACACCCCCGCTGCGCATCGAATCGTTCGCATGCAGTCACCTGTTCGGATGTGCGGATTCCCTCGGACGGCACCTGGCGTGTGCCCGCGAGGCCGCGCTCTCGGCGCGGGTGGCCGCCGGGGCGCGGACTACGGCAACTTGCCTGGTCGCAACGGGTGGGCGGGGAGCTGCTGGTGCTGTTGTGGCTGGTCTCCTCGCCGGGCTAGGCTGGATGCTCCCGAATTTCTGTGAGTGATCATGCCGTGACGAAACAGGATGGGCGCCTTCCCGAGGGCCGACCGACCCCGTGGGGCGGTGGCGAGACGGGCACGGCGGTGGCGATCGTCGATGTTCACGGGTACGTGACACGCTGGAACGCCGATGCCGAGCGGTTACTGGGCTATCCCGCCGACGAGGTCGTGGGTCGGCCGGCGGCGGACCTGCTGGTCGAGCCCGTCACACGCGACGACGTGCGACGCATTCTGGCCGGGAGCCCGGAACGGTGGAGTGGCCCGCTCGCCCTGCGGCACCGCGACGGGCAGCGCGTGGATGTGACGGTGGTCGCGCATCACGGCGTGCCGCGCGGAGAAGCGCCGGATGCCGCGCCGGACAGTTGGCGCGTCGTGTGCGCGCTGACGGGGTCGGATGCCCGACCCGAGGACGAGGATCTCGCACGGTGGGCCTTCGAGCAGTTGCCCCGCTGCTCGGTCTCGCTGTACGACGCGCAGCTCAGGTACCGCGGCTCCAATCAGGCCATGGTTCCCGTCGTCGGCCTGCCGGACAGCGCGGTGCGCGGCCTGGGCATTCTCGACATCACCACCCAGCCTCAGACCGTCGACCTCGCCGACGGACTGCGCCGCGCGCTGGAGGGCGGCGAGCCGGTGCACCTGGAGAGTTTCCAGCGCACCGGAGGCGAGCGGCGGATCCATGCGTGGTCCGTCGACTTCGCTCCCCTGAAGGACTCCGACGGCGCGGTGCACGGTGTCGCCCTCGTCGCCCATGACATGACCGAGCAGTTCTGGGCGCGCAAGCGGCTGGTGCTGCTCAATGAGGCCGCCAGCAGGATCGGCAGCACGCTGGATCTCGGCCAAACCGCGTGTGAGCTGCTGGAGGTGACGGTTCCCGAGTTCGCGGATTTCGCGAGCGTCGACCTGCTCACCGCTCTCGAAGCCGATGTCGAACCGAGTGCGGGCGAGCTCTCCGGCAGTGTGATGCTCCGGCGGATCGCGCACCGCTTCGCCCCGGGCACGCGACTGCCGACCGTGTTGGAGATCGGTACCACCGACAGCTATCCGGAGTTCTCACCCCCGGCCCGCGCGCTCGCCACGGGCGGCGGGGTGCTCTGCAACGCCGAGGACCCCGAATTCGTCCATTGGATGGGAGTGGACAGGCGCCGCGCCGCGATCATCCGGGACCAGGGCTACCACTCGATGGTGGCGGTGCCGTTGCGTGCCCGCGGGGTGACGCTCGGTGTCGCCGTGTTCTACCGCCGAAGCCGCCCCGATCGGATGGAACGGTTCGGGGAGCACGATCTCCTGCTGGCCGAGGAGCTGGCCGCCAGAGCCGCCGTCGCGATCGACAACGCTCGCAGGTACACCCGTGAGCGTGAGACCGCGCTCTCCCTGCAACACAGTCTTCTGCCGCAGCGCATGCCGGAGCAGGCGGCGATGGCGGCGGCTTCCAGGTACATCCCGGCGTCGGCCCGCTCCGGAATCGGTGGTGACTGGTTCGACCTGATCCCGCTCTCCGGTGCCCGTATCGCCCTGGTCGTCGGCGACGTGGTGGGCCACGGCATCCGCGCCACCGCGACCATGGGCCGGCTGCGCACCGCCGTGCGCACGCTCTCGGACGTGGACCTGCCGCCGGACGAGCTGCTGACCAGCCTGGACGACCTCGTGGTGCGGCTGTCGTCGGAGGCCGGGGCCACGGGGGAGGTCGGCGAGATCGGAGCCACCTGCTGCTACGCCATCTACGACCCGGTGTCCCGGTCGTGCACGATGGCCAGCGCCGGGCATCCGCCGCCAGTGATCGTGCCGCCGGAGGGCGCGCCAGCGGCAGCCCGGACGCCGATCG
Organism: Kitasatospora sp. NPDC051914; assembly: GCF_040680995.1. Taxonomy (NCBI): domain Bacteria; kingdom Bacillati; phylum Actinomycetota; class Actinomycetes; order Kitasatosporales; family Streptomycetaceae; genus Kitasatospora; species Kitasatospora sp. NPDC051914. Next base: position 37,982 of record NZ_JBFAXX010000001.1, on the reverse strand, counting down.
GCCCACCGCTCGGCGTCGGCGGGCTGCCCTTCGAGGCGACCACGGTGGAACTGGCCGAAGGCAGCCTGCTGGCGCTGTTCTCCGACGGTCTGATCGAGACCCGCGAGCGCGATGTCGACGAGGGATACCAGCGGCTGTGCCAGGTGCTCGCACACAGCGGACCGTCGCTGGAAGATGCCTGCGACGCGGTCCTCGACGACCTGGTGGCGGGGCGGCCCCGTGACGACGTCGCCCTTGTCATCGCGCGCACCAGCGCCTTGGGCGACGACCACGTCGCCACCTGGGAGGTCCCGTCCGACCCGTCCGCGGTCGCGACCGCCCGCAAGGCGGTCTCCCAACGGCTGTCCGAGTGGGGCTCGATCGAGCAGATCTATCCGGCGGAACTGATCGTCAGCGAACTGGTGACCAACGCGATCCGCTACGCGGCCCCGCCGATCACGTTGCGCCTGATCCGCGACCGGGTCCTGATCTGCGAGGTCTCGGATGCCAGCAGCACCGCCCCGCACCTGCGCCGCGCCCGTGACTGGGAGGAGGGTGGCCGCGGCCTGATGCTCGTCGCCCAGATGGCGCACCGCTGGGGCACCCGACACAGTCTCACCGGCAAAACCATCTGGGCCGAGATGCCGCTCACTGACACTCTCCCGCCGGGCTGGACAGTGTGATTCCGACCCCTAGCAGGGTCCACCCGTGCTCCCGAAACTTTCGAAGACCCGCCTTGCCCCATGTAAGACCGACCGGCAAATGGATCACTTGAGGCGTCGGGTTGTGGGGCGGCCGTCCCAGCGGTAGCGGCTCGTCGAGCGCCGGATGAGCATGCGGAGCGTGGCGGCGAGGTAGAGGTAGAAGTCCACGACCTCGCCGCTCCTCTCGGTGCAGCGCCGCAGCTTGCCGTAGTCGTTCATCCACGAATGCGTGCGCTCCACGACCCAGCGCTTGCCGGCCTGGACCGGGGCGGGCACGCCCTTGCGGGCGATCCCGGCCGAGAATCCCAACTCTGCTATGAGCACGCGGGACTTGGTGCTGTCGTATCCGCGGTCGAGGTTGATGTTGACGACCTCCGGCATTGCGCCGGCCTGTTCCCCGGCCGCCGCCGGGGTGGGGCCGAGCAATGGGGAGTCGTGGCGGTTCGCGCCGGCGGACACGATTCCCAGCGGGACCCCGCACGCGTCGGAGGCGACCGACCGCTTCAGTCCCTGCTTGCCCCGGTCGACGGGTGAGCGGCCGGCCTTCTCCCCGCCGGATGGGGCCTTGGTGATGCAGCCGTCGACCGAGATCTCGCCGAGGTCGAGGCCGATCATGCGGTCGTACGCCTCCAGGGCGATCCGGTGCAGATTCTGCGTGATGCCCAGTTGAGCCCACAGTTTGACGCGGCGTCGGATCGTGCGGTCGGAGCATCCGGGCGAGGAGACGCGCTCGTATCCGGAACCGTGGACCAGCGCCTGGACGACGTGGTCGAACACAACGCGGCCCGGTATGCGTCGCCGGTGGCGGCCCAGCGGGTGGCCCGGATGGAATTCCGGCTGTTCGGGCAGCAGAGCACTGAACTGGACCCAGGCAGGTTCCAGCAGGGAAGATGGCAGCGCGGGCACAGTCGTCCTATTGCGGTCACAGAGCGTAGAGAACTCCATGATCACGTGGGCCTGTGCCCGTTCTGCCGTCTCCCCACGTCTTCGATGCCTATTGCCGGTCGGTCTTATGGGTTTAACAAACCACCGGTAGGCACCCGGATCGCGTCCAGAATCGGCTCGAACTGCGGGCTGTCACCCCGCTGCCCGGCAGTGATCAAGAGCGACAGGGGCTTCTGCCGTTGCTCGCACGCCAGATGGATCTTCGTCCCGCGACCTGCCCAGCCCGTGGTCGTCCGGCTCCGCGGCGACACCACCGGGCGGTTCCTTCTGCCCCGCGCCGTTGCGGCGGGCACCCCGCCGCATGCTGATGGGCCCGGCAGATCACGCCACGGAACCCCGGTCACGCGACCGCAACGCTTCAGGCCGTCCCCGGACCCTCCGGGGGCGGGCTCGCTCCCGGCCCTGCCGCCAGGGCGTCCAACTGCTCCTTCGACCAGGAGAGCCGGCCGGCCCGCAGGTCTTCGACCACCGTGCGCACCCACGCCAGCTCTGCGGCCGTCACGGCCCGCAGGTATTCGGTTTCCAGGCGGGTGATGCGCGGCAGTCCCTGCTCCGCCTCCGCGGCCACGGCCGCTTCCAGCCCGTCGAGCTTCTGCGCGAGGGCGTCGACCCGGCGTTCCAGAAGGTCCGCCATCTCGTCGGACGTGAGCAGCAGAAGGTTCGAGAGGGCGGCCGGGAACTCCGGGAACTCCTCCTTGGGCGTGGTGAGCATCTCCTCCAGCCAGGCGCGGGCGGTCTCGCGCCCCGCGTCGGTGACCTCGTACACGGTCCGCTCGGGGTACTGCTGATCGCGCCCGGTCTCGCGGACCGCGATCAGCCCGTCGCCGTTGAGTCGCTCGATCGTGCGGTAGAGGCTCGCGCGCTGCCTGACGTTGACGACCTGCTCCTTGCCCCAGTCCTTGACCAGCCGCTGGATGCCGTACGGGTGCAGCGGCTTGTAGTGCAGCAGGGCCAGGACGGTCAGGGCGAGAGGGGAGCTGCGGGGGGCGGATGCGGGCATGGGCTCGATTCTAACCTCCGAGAAACTAGTTGACGAGATACTAGTTTCAGTGAAACTATCGAACTCATCCACACGGCACCTCACAGAGAGGAACCACCGGGATGTCCCTCACCGAGCGCATCCACTCCGACCGCGACCTCGTCAAGCACCTCGGCGACTGGACGGAGGCCGACCGCTTCGAGGTCAAGGCCCGCCGCGGCGCCGCTGTCCTCGACCTCCGTTCCCCCGGCCTTCCCGACGACGTCGAGATCCACCTCGACATGGACCGGGCCATGGTCAAGCTGCTCGTCGACGACGGCACCGCCGTCGACCACCGGAACCCGAGGTGGACCGCCCGCGGCCGGATCAAGGACTCCCGGTCCCCGTCCGCCGACGACAGGGCGGCCGGCCGCCTGGTCCGGCTCTCCGGCTCTGCGACGAACAGCGAGATCCGCATCCACCGCGGCGGCATCGCGATTCTTTCGGCGATGACCTCCCGCGCGTACGCCCAGGATCTGCGCCGCGCACACAAGAGCGGCGGCGTGCCGACAATCGGCGACCCTTCGAGGGGGCACCAGTCATGACCCGCATCGGCAAAGCCCGCACCGCGCTCGTCATCGGCGGCGGTATCGCCGGCCCGGTCGTCGCGATGGCACTACGGCAGGCAGGCATCGAGGCCGCCGTCCACGAGGCGTACGACCACACGGCCGATGGGATCGGAGGCGCCATGACCATCGCCCCGAACGGCCAGAACGCCCTCGATGCGATCGGCGCGGGCGACCTCGTCCGCGCCATCGGCACCCCGGTCACCGCCATGGGGCTGCGGAGCTGGACGGGCAAGCACCTCGCGCGGTTCGCCCCGCCTTCCCGCCTCCCGTCCCTGCAGTTCGTCTGGCGAGCCGATCTCTACCGTGCGATCTACGACGAGGCGGAGCGCCGCTCCGTGCCCATCCACCACGGCAAGCGGCTGACGGGCGCGACGGACACCGGTTCCGGCGTCACCGCGCACTTCGCGGACGGTACACAGGCGAGCGCCGACATCCTGATCGGCGCCGACGGCATCCGCTCCACGGTCCGCTCCCTGATCGACCCCGCCGCACCGCAGCCGAACTACGCCGGTCTGATGTGCTTCGGAGCGCGGATGGACCGGTCGGGTATGCCCTCCACCGGCGGCGTCATGTACATGTGCTTCGGCAAGCGCGCGTTCTTCGGCTACCAGATCTTCGACGACTCCTCGGCGATGTGGTTCGTGAACCTGCCCCACCGTGCCCCGATGACGACTGCCGAGGCTCAGGCGATCGGCGCGGAGCAGTGGATGCGCACCCTGCGGACCGCCTTCGCCGACGACCGCACCCCCGCGCTCGAACTGATCGGCCGCACCGACGCAGGCCGACTCCTCGTCACCGGCCCGATGGAGAACATGCCGAGGGTCGCGAACTGGACCTGCGGCCGCATGGCCCTGATCGGCGACGCGGCCCACGCCCCCTCGTCCAGCTCCGGCCAGGGAGCATCCATCGCCGCCGAGAGCGCCGTCGAACTCGCGCGCTGCCTGCGGGACCTGCCCTACGACCAGGCTTTCGCGACGTACGAGCACCTTCGCCGTCCCCGCGTCGAACGCATCATCAAGCTCGCCGCCCGCACGAACAGCGACAAGACCGCGGGCCCGGTCGGCCGCGCCCTGCGCGACCTGCTGATGCCGATGGCCATGAAGCTGATCAACCCGGAGAAGATGGCCTGGCAGTTCGACCACCACATCGACTGGGACGCGAACGCGGCCCAGCCCACGTGACCCCCAGCCCGTCCGCCGGGAACGGGCCGCTGCCCGTCCACAGGTCCAGCACCGCGCCCGGTGCCTGTCGGATGAGGGCGATCGGTCACCCCGGGCTGTGGCCGCGGCCGGCTCCCTGTCGTTCGCAACCGGTGAACGGCCCGTACGCGGGACGGAGCAGCGCAACACGCCACCGGTCGGTACAGACACCGCGCCGAAGCCCGACCAGGATCAGCAGGAGCAGTACGAACGACAGGCGGGCAGGCGGGACGGTGCACGGCAAGTCCGCTCCGGCCGGCCGACCCGGGAAACCCATCACAACACGGCCCCACGGCGCAGCACTCGCGCGGCCGGCAGGACCACCAGGTGCCGGGAGCACCCCGTCCACCGCCCGGGCGCGGGCCCGACGGGATCGGGCGGTAGGGGCATGATGGAAGAACCTGGTGCTCCAGCCGCGTATCTGGACCAGGGTCCGGCCGCGCACGGCTGGGTGGAGGACCAGGTCTGGACCGCGGCAAGGGTGGCCACGCTGATCGGCCGGAAGTTCCACGTCTCGTACAGCGTCTCGGGTGCCACGAGGCTGATGCACCGGCTCGGCTTCAGCCCGCAGGTCCCCGCACGGCCGGTGGCCGAGCGGGATGAGCAGGCCCACGCCGTGTGGAAGGAGGCGACTTGGGCGGAAGTAAAAGAGCGCGGGCGGCCTGCGGGGGCTGCATCTGCTTCGAGGACGAAGCAGGATTCACCCGCCGGCCGCCCAAAGGGCGCACCTGGGGCCGGCGAGGCCGCACCCCGGTCGTGACCGTCAGCGGCCGTCGATCGGGACGCCTGTCGGTGGCCTGGCTGATCGCCATGCGACCCGGCTCACGCACCCGGCTGTGCCACCGCCTGATCACGCACCCCCGCCGGCAAGGGCCGGCGCCGCAGCATGGGCGAGCGCGACTTCATCGCCCTGGTCGACGGCGTGCACCACCTCGTCAAGGCGCCGATGGTGCTGGTCTGGGACCGCCTGAACACCCATGTCTCCCACGCCATGCGCGAGTTGATCGCCGAGCGTGCCTGGTTGACGGTGTTCCCACTTCCCGCCTACTCACCCGACCTCAACCCAGTGGAGTGGGTCTGGGCGCACGTCAAGCGCAGCCTTGCCAACCTGGCCGTGGTCGCCCTCGACCGACTCGAAGCCCTCGTCCGCAACCGGCTCAAGCGCCCGCAGCACCGGCCCGACACTCTCGACGGCTTCATAGCGGGCATCGGTCTGAGCCTCGACATCACCCTGACGAGCCGAGGTCAGTAATGCGATATGTGGGGGAAGTTGACGGACACCACGCGGGTGTTCGGGCGCAGGGCGGCGGTGACCGCGTCCAGGTCGAGGGCCCGGTCCTGCTTCTCGTCCAGGGCGATGCCGGTGACCTCGCACAGCGCCGGCGGGACGGTCTCCGCGGACTGGTAGTCGGGGGTGACGACGACGGCGTGGTCGCCGCGGTCGAGGAGGACCTGCGTGGCGATGTACAGGCCCTCTTCGGCGCCGGCGAAGCAGATCACGTCGTCGGCGCCGACGGTGTCGTACATGCCGGCGATCGCCGCGCGCAGGCCGGGGTCGCCGAAGGTCTCGGTGTAGCCGAGGGTGAGGTTCTGCCAGGCGTCGAGGTCCTCCGCGTCGGCGAGGGCGAGCAGGTCGGCCATCGGCATGGTCTGCACGTCGGAGGCGGTGAGGTGGTGGCGGGCGGTGAGCTCCCACCGCGAGAAGTACGTCTCGAGGCGGAAGTCGGGCAGGCGGGTCATGGGGTGCTCCGGGGGGCTTTGAGGTCGGCGAGCAGCGCGTACACGGTGGAGCGCGAGGCCTTGAGGGCGGTGGCGACGACGGGGACGGCGCGGCGGACGGCGAAGACGCCGGCCCGGTCGAGTTCGGCGAGCACGGCGAGCCGTTCGGCGCGGTTCAGGCGCTCCACGGGCCGGCCGCGGTCGCGGACGAAGGCGCCGACGATCTCCTGGACGCGTTCCGTCCAGTCCTGTTCGAACAGCGGCTCGGGCCGTTCGGCGGTCGGCGCGGCGAAGCGGCTCAGCACGGCGGCCGCCTGGTCGAGCGGGGTGCGGTCGAGGTTGACGCAGAGCACGGCGGACGGCGTGCCGTCCTCGCCGCGCAGCACGGCGCTGACCGAGGAGAGCCGCCGGCCGTCGGCGAGCAGCTTCTCGTACGGGCCGTAGACGTCGTGGGCCGCCGGCTGCAGCCGGTCGAGCTCGCCCAGCAGCGAGGGGTCGCCGGGGGCACGGCCGGCGTGCGGTTCCAGATGGCGAGCACCCGGTCGCGGCGGGCGTCGTGCGGCACCACCTCGGCGTACGGGCCGAGCAGCAGGGCCACCGCCTGGCAGACCGGGCCCCACAGCCGGACCCGGGGGTCGGTCGGTTCCGTCTCCACACCTGGACCATACGTCTGATCTGGACGGAACATCCAGATGGTGTGCCCTACGGACCCGGGCGGCAGGTCACGGCGAGGACGGCCATGTCGTCGTCCCGGGGGCCGCCCGTCCACCGTTCGACGTCGGCCACCAGGGCGTCGATCACCTGCTGCGGCCGGGCGAAGGGGCCCAGCGGGGGCAGCCGGACCGCCGGGTCGTAGAACTCCCCCGCCCGGTCCCGCGCCTCGGTGACGCCGTCGGTGACCAGCAGCAGGGTGTCCCCCGCCGCGAACGGCCACTCCTCCGCCGCCGCGACCGGCACCCCGAGACCGCCCATCCCCAGCGGCAGGCCCGGCTCGCGAGCCTCCAGCACCGTGACCGCACGGCCGCCCCCGGCCAGCAGGTACGGGCCGGGGTGCCCGCAGTTCAGCAGCCGCAGCCGACGCCCCGCCGGATCGAACTCGCCGAGCAGCGCGGTGATGAAACCCTCCGCCTGCATCTCCTCCTCGCCGAGGGCGCTCTCCCGCGCCAGCGCGCGCTCCAGCCCGGCGGCCAGGGCCGGCAGGTCGGGCTCGCGGTCGGCGTTCTCCCGGAACGCCCCCAGCAGCACCGACACCGCCGCGACCGCCCGCAGGCCCTTGCCCCGGACGTCCGCGATCAGCACCCGCACGCCGAACGGGGTCTCCTGGACGGCGTACGCGTCGCCGCCGATCAGTGCCTCGGTCTGTGCGGCGCGGTAGCACGCGGCCACCGCCAGCGGGCCCACCCGGGCGGGCGGCGCGGGCAGCACCGCCTGCTGGGCCGCCTCCGCCACCGAGCGCACCACCGCCAGCCGGCGGCCGTGCCGGGCAATCACCCGGTTGACCCAGAGTCCGATCAGCGCCGCGAAGACCGTGTTCAGCAGCTCCAGCCAGCCCGCCGTGGTGCCGATGGTGCCGTCCCGCGCGGTCAGCACGATCACGCCGACCGAGATGGCGACGCCGACCGCCACGGTGTCCCGCAGCGACAGCAGCGCGCCCGCCAGCACCGAGGCCGCCGCCATCATCGGGTCGCCCCAGTAGTCGGCGGTCGCCAGCGAGTCCCAGACCAGCCCGCCGACGACCAGCACCCACGGCGCCAGCCGCACGTAGCGCGGCCACTGCTCGGACAACCTCGCCACGGGCGAACCACGACTCCCATCCGGAGGGCAGGGACTGTCGACGATAACCGCCGCCGGCCCGCCCGACGGGGCAGGACACCCGCAACGGCCCGCCCGGCCGCCGCTGCCGTCCGGTCGGCGCAGCGGACGCGCCCCGCGGTGCCGACGTCCGGTCAGAACGCCGCGACGGCAGCCGATCGGCGGGTTCCGGCAGCCGGGGAGCGCTTTCGTAGGATGACCGGGTGAGCTCCTGGCAGCCATTCCTCGAGGACGAGTCCCTGCGCCCCGCGCCCGGACTGGTGGCGGGCCTCAGCGCCGACCTGCGCTCCCCGGACCCGGTGGTCCGCGACGAACAGGCCTACGTGCTGCTGCACCGCTGGATCCCCCGGCTCCCGCCCGAACTGCGGCAGTCGCTCGGCGACGAAATGGCCGAACGCTTCTCCGACCCCGAGATCCAGGCCCGTACCTTCGCGCCGCTGATCCTCGCCCGGCTCGTCCGGCTGGGCGACCACGACCCGGCCTGGCTGCGGGCCTTCGACCGCTGGTACCGCGAGGAGCGGGACCTCCGCGGGCACGACGCCGGGCTCGGCTGGCTGCACGCCGTCGCACACGGCGCGGACCTGCTCGGGGCGTTCGGCCGCAGCCCGCACACCGACCCGGCCGAGCTGCTGGACCTCGCCTGCGCCCGGCTCCTCACCCCCACCGACCACGTCTTCGACGCCATGGAGGACGACCGGCTCGGTTGTGCCGTCGCCCTCACCCTCACCCGCCCCGAGCTGACCGAGCAGCAGTCGCTGCGCTGGCTGGAGCCGATCGCCGCCGATTTCCGCGCCGCCTCCCCGGGGCCGGTGCCCGCCTACGCCTCCAACACCATGCGGACGCTGCGCGTGCTCTACCTGCTGGCCGACCGCGGCGTCCGCCCGACCCCGGACGCGGCCGGGCCGGTGTCCCTCACCCATGCCCGCGCCGTCCGCGAGGCGGTCGCCGAGACCCTCGCCATCACCGGCCCCTACGCCGGCTGACCCGGCCGGCCGCAGCGGCCGGCCGGGCCGCGCCGGTCACTGCCCGAGGGCGAAGGGCCCGACGTCGAACGGCGTCGACAGGATCGGCGGGCGGCCGACCCTCTCCCCGGGCAGCGGGGTCAGGAAGGTCGGCAACCCGTTCGGGAACAGGCCGCCCGTCGACGAGGGACCGGATCCGCGCAGCGTGCGCCGAAGCGGTGTCCCAGCCGTCGGCCATCGACGCGCTCGGGCCGCTGCTCGGCACCGACCACCCGACCCGGCTGTACCAGCCGCTCGACGACCGGATCGTCGACCTCGCCCACCGGTGGGGTGGGACGGCCGTGCCGGAGAGCGGGAAGACCGTCAGGACGTCCGCAGGGGACGGTCGTTGAGCAGGCGCTGGTAGAGAACGTGGTCGTGCCAGGCGCCCTCCAGGAAGAGCAGGCCGCGGGCGGTGCCGATCACTTCGAAGCCGCACTTGGCGAGCACCCGCCGGGAGGCGGTGTTTGCGGCGGCCGCGCCGGCCTCCAGGCGGTGCAGGCCGAGTTCGGTGTCGGCGGCGCGGCAGGCCAGCAGGGTGGCTGCGGAGGCGAGGCCGCGGCCGGCCTGGGTGGCGTCCACCCAGTAGCCGAGGTTGGCGCTCTGGACGTGCAGCCGCACGATGTTGGACAGCGTGACGGCGCCGACGATCTCGTCCCCGCTCGCCAGGACCCAGGGGGCGAGCCGGCCCGCCTCGGCCTGCACCAGCTGGTCGTGCAGGCGGGCGCGCTGACCGGCCACGGTGAAGAAGTCCTCGTCGCGCGGCGGGTCCCAGGGCCGCAGGTGCTCCCGGTTGCGGACCAGCGCACGGCACAGCGCCTCGGCGTCCTCCGGGACGGCGGGCCGCATCAGGACGTCGCCGGCGACCGGCGCGGAGAAAGCGATCACCCGGACAGCGTAGTCCCGGGCCTGCTCCGCGGCCGGGTCGCCCGGCGCCCGTGCACATCGCGGCTCGAATCCGCAGCAATTCACCCGAACCGGCTCGAAGACCCACGATTCCTGCCACGCTGTCCCGCGCCGGAATGGGAGCAGCCGGGGGCGGCGCGGCCCCGGGCGAGGGAGGGGTCGGCCGTGGCGGGGCGGAGAAGACGTGCGGTGGGGGCTGCGGTGGCGGTGGCGCTGCTGACCGCAGGGTGCGGGAGCGGCGCCTCGTCCGGCTCCTCGGACTCCGCGGTGCTGTCGGCCGGGACGGCGTCCCCGGAGTCGGCCTCGGCGTTGTCGGAGGACTCGGCGAGCGCTTCGCCGTCCGCCTCCCCGGACGAGGAGTCCACCACGCCCTCGCCCGAGGAATCCGAGGAGCCCGAGGAGAGCAGCCCGGAGGCCGAGGAGGAGTCCGCCACACCCGAGGCCGACGACGGCAGCACGGGTGCCGACACCGCGGCGGAGGGGCCTTCGGGCACCTACGACGTGACGATCACGGGTGTGGCCGGCGGGCGCTCGTTCAACCGCGCGGGCACCCTCCGCATCCTCGGCACCATCAGCGAGTCCGGCACCACCAACGGTGTGAACCCGGTGGACGTCTGCCTGGTCTCCGGCTCCCCCGCGGCCCGTCCGGAGGCCGGCGCGATCTGGTTCGGCAGCAACTCGGGCTGCAATCCGGGGGCCGGTGCCGCCCGCCTCGACCTGGCGTACGTCACGGCATACGGCTCGACCGTCACCGTGGAGCCCGACCAGCGGATCGCGGCGACCCTCGGCAACCACTACACGGTCTCCTCCGGCCTGGCGGCCTGCCCGTTCGCGCCGGTGTCGGGATCGATGCGGGTGACGGCCTCGGGCGGGCGGCTCACCGGCCGGATGGACATCATGGGCTACGGCGGCGCCTTCTGCGGACAGACCCGCTACCAGGCCGACCTCACGGGCAGCGCCCGCTGACAGCAGCCGCACACTCGGGCGCCCCGCGCGAAGCCGTGCCGGTCAGCAGCCGCAGGCAGGGACTCCGAGGGCGCGGGCGAGACGGTCGCTCTGCGCCCGGGAGAGGTTCAGCCGGCGCGGGAGTCCGCAGTCGGCCGGTCCCCTGCCCGTGCCGCCGCTCAACGGGGACCCCTCGCACGGGGAGTGGCCGGCCTCGCCGACCGTCCCCCGCAGTAGCTCGGCGGCAGCTGTGGGTGCGGTGGCGGGCGGCGCCCCGACGGCGCACAGCGCCGCGGCGATCCGTTCGGCGGCGTCCGCCGGGAGGCCCGGGCCGCGCAGGGCGGGCAGCAGGAGCAGCAGGCGGACGGCGGTGGCGTGGAGGCCGTCGGCGGCCGGGTCGGGCGAGGAGGCGACGGCGTACAGCTCGCTCCAGGACAGGCCCGGGCCGGTGCGGTCGCCGTCGGCGACGAGGACCGTTTCGGGGCGGCTCCAGTCGGAGTGGGTGAGCAGCAGTTCGATCGCCGGGTCGTCGGCACTGTTGCCGTACACGAGGACGACGGTGTGCCCGTCGGTGAACGGCACCCGGAACACCGGCCAGGCCTGCTCGTCGAAGAGGGACTCGGCGGTGGAATCGGCGTCCGCGCCGTCGCCGCCGAACCACTCGGGTCGGGTGTCGGAGCTGCGGCACAGCAGCAGCAGGTGGGCGGCCCAGAACCCGGGCCGGGTCGTGAGCGGCTCGCCGGGGACGAGCGGGCCTTCGGTTCCGTGGATCAGCACCCCGTCAGGGTGCCGGACGGCTCCGACAGCCCGGTCGTTCGGGGTGGGCCGCCGGCCCCGGGCGGTGCGGTGTGACGGCGCGTCCGGGGCCGGCGGGCTTGTGCCGACTGGGTGTCAGCCCATGTTGGAGCAGGCGTTGCCGAACGCCGGGTTGAGGATGGAGACGACGCCGATCGAGTTGCCGCACACGTTCACCGGGACGTGGACCGGCACCTGGATGACGTTGCCGGACAGCACGCCGGGCGAGCCAGTGGCGATCCCTTCGGCGCCGGCGCTCGCCGAGGCGGTGCCGGCGCCGAGGAGCAGGGTGCCGGCGGCAGCCGCGAGGGCGAGGGTGGTGCGGAGGGTGGTCATGGTGGACTCCTGTCCTGTCGAGCTGTTCTGACGAAGCGTCGGCCGCTCCGGTGAGGTGCAGCCTCCATCAGCTCTTCGGCAGGAATGCACCCTCGGGTTGACGGTTTGCGCTCACTCCACCCGATCGGCGCAACGTCCGTCCTCCCGCACGGGGGCACGCGGCCCGCGCGGCTACTCCGACCGGGTGGTTCGACCCCGATGCGAGGTTGCTCGGGACGGGTCCGGACCCGCACGGAGGTACAGGCAGGCTCCTCGACGGAGCATCGGCGAGCGGACGGCCCACGCGCACCCCGTGGATGCCGACAGCGGCGGGGCGGACTCGGCGCCGCCGCGGACCAGAGGGTCTGACGGCCGGGGGCGGGAGCCGCGGAGGAAGCGGCTCCCGCCGGGGCGGTCACCGGTCGAGCGAGACCTGGTCGACCGTCCAGAAGGCGCTGTTGGTGCCGGTGTAGCGGAAGCGCAGCTGGGCGGTGGCGGCGCCGGCGGGCGGGGTGTGCGTCCAGCCCTTGACGGTGGCGGGGATGCCGTTGACGGGCGCCCCGCTGGAGCAGGTGCGCACGCTCTACCGCGGCGACCGGTTCAGCTTCACGCTCGACCTGCCCGCGCCGACCACCGACTGACCGCCCGTCAGGCGTCGGCGGCGGACGGCGGGACCGGGCGCAGCATGCACACCCGCGGCCACCGGTCGAGCCCGTGCGCCGCCTCCCGGCCGCGGACGGCCCGCAGACCGGGGCCGAGGTGCTCCTCGGCGAGGACGGTGAAGCCGCAGCGCGCGTAGTACGGCGCGTTCCACGGCACCTCCGCGAAGGTGGTGAGGGTGAGGGCGGGGACGCCCTCGGCGGCGGCCAGCGCCGCGAGGTGGTCCAGCAGCGCCCGTCCGACACCCCGGCGGGCACTGTCCGGGTGCACCGACACCTGCTCGACGTGCAGGTTCCCGTCCACCCGCTCGGCCACCAGGTACGCGAGCGGCGCATCGGTGCCGTCGACCGCGGCCCAGGCCAGACCGGCCGCCACGAATTCCGCCAACTCCTCGGTGGAGAACGGCTCGTCGTCCGCGATCTCCGCCATCCCGACCTCGCGGAACGGCTGCCCGGCAGCCCGCTCGATGTCCTGGAGCAGTGGGAGGTCGTCGGCGCGGGCGGCTCGAATACGCATGGGGCCATTGTGGCGCGGTCCCGGCGGACGGGTCGCGCGGTTTTCCCCTCCCCGAGGGGCCGGCCACGGTCTGCGCCGAGTGGATGACTTGGCCGTGGCGCAGTGCGGCCCGTCGGGGCGGGGCGGGCAGTGTCGACGGGGGGTGCCTCGGGAAGGGAGAGTGCTGTGGCTTCGGGCACCGGAGGGCGGGGCGGGGGCGCCACCAGTGAGGGGCTCGCGCTGGCGGGCATGCTGTTCGCCGTCTCGATGACCTTCATCGACCAGACCGTCGTGTCGATCGCGGCGCCGAGCATCATCCGCGAACTCGGCCTCTCCGCGGGCGGCATGCAGTGGGTGGTCAACGCCTACCTGCTGACGCTGGCGGCGTTCTTCGCGCTGGGCGGGCGGATCTCCGACATCGCCGGCCACAAGCGGATGATGCTGGTCGGCACGGCGGTGTTCGTGGCGGCCTCGGCGCTGTGCGGGGCCGTGCCGACGGGCGGTGCGGCGGAGCCCTGGCTGATCGGGTTCCGGGCCGTGCAGGGGGTGGGCGCGGCACTGCTGTTCCCGGCCGCGCTGGCGGTGGTGGTCGAGGTGTTCCCGGTGGAGCGCCGCGGCCGCGCGCTGGCGCTGTTCTTCGGCGTGGCGGGCGGGTTGACGGCCATCGGCCCGATCCTCGGCGGCTGGCTGACCAGTTGGACGTGGCGGGCGATCTTCTGGGTGAACGTGCCGGTGGCGGCGGTCGCCCTGGTGCTGACGCTGCGCGCCCGCATCCGCAACACGCCCCGTCCGGAGCCGGTCGACTGGCCGGGGGCCGTGCTGGTGGCGGTCGGCATGGGGCTGAGCGTGCTGGGCCTGCAGCAGGCCGCGCTGTGGGGCTGGGACAGCGCCGCGACCTGGCTGTGCATCGGCGGCGGGCTGGCCGTGCTGGTGCTGTTCGTCCTGGCCGAGCTGCGCAGCAGGGACCCGCTGATCACCGTGCAGGTCTTCGCGGACCGCGCGTTCTCGGCCGACAACGCGGTGCTGTTCTTCGCCATGCCGGCCTTCGTCCCGGTGTTCTTCTTCGCCTCGCTGTACGCGCAGCTGGCGCTCGGGTACTCGGCCGACGAGGCGGGCCTGTACCTGCTGATGTTCTTCGCCGGTTTCGGGCCCGCCTCGCAGATCGGCGGCCGCATCCTGGACCGGCGCGGCGCCCGGCCGGCCATGCTGCTGGGCACCGCGGTCGGCGCGGCCGGCTTCGCCCTGTGGGCGGCGAGGATCACCCGTCTGTCGCCGGCGGCGCAGTGGCCGTGGATCGTGCTGGCCGGCGCCGGGATCGGACTGCTGCTCACCCCTGCCTCGACGGACGCCGTCAACCGGGCGATCGGCCGCTCGTACGGGGAGGTCACCGGGATCACCCAGACGATCCGGAACTACGCGGCGAGTGCCGGCCTGGCGGTGTTCGGCACGGTACTGCTGCACACCACGGCGAACCGGATCACCTCGACGCTGGAGGAGCGCGGCCTGCCGCAGGGGACCGCCCGTTCGACGGCGGAGCTGATCACCCGCAGCCTCACCGGGCCGGGCCCGGGGGCCTCCGGGGCGGGCAGCGGCGTCGACCCCGCCCTGCTGGACGCCGTCCGGGCGGACTTCGCCGCGGCCTACCGGCCGGTGCTGTACGGCATGGCGGCGGCGCTGGCGGTGGCCTTCCTCTGCGCCCTGTGGCACCCCGGCACGCGGGTCACCACGGAGAGCGAGGCGGCCCGGTCCCGTCCGGCGGCACCGCCGGCCGCCGGCCCGGAGGAGCGGGAGGCCGACCGGGAGGGCTGACCGCCGCCCCGGAGGGCACGGCGTCCGCCGCGGGTGCGGCCAGGGCCGCTAGGTCGTCGATGACGCCGCCGAGCCAGACCGCCAGGTCCACGGCGTGCAGGGCCGCCGGGTCGGCCGGCAGCAGGGTCGCCGTGGTCCGTTCGTCCGTCAGGACGGTGCGGGCCTCGGCCAGCAGCGGATCGGCGGGGTCGGCCGGCCGCCCGGCGAGCAGGGCGGCACCCTGGCCGCGGAAGGCGGCGGCGGCGCGGTCGGCGTCCCGGGCGAGGGAGCCGGAGGTGTCCGGCCACGGGGCGAGGGACTCGGGGGCGATCCGGGCGAGGAGCTGTTCGGCGCCGCGGACGGTGTGCAGCCCGGCGAGCTGCGCCGCCTGCCAGTCGGGCCCGTCGGGCGGCGTGTCGTGGTGTTCGGAGCGGTACTGCGCGTAGGTGGCCTCGGTGAGGACGGCGGTGACGCGGGCTTGGCGGAGTGCGCCGCCGGAGGCGGGGGCTCCGGTGAGGACGGCGACGGTCTCGCGGATGGCGGCGGCGCTGTCGGCCAGCAGTTCGGCCGTCCGGCGGCGGAGCTCCCGGCCGCCGCCTCGTGGCCAGGCGCACAGGCCGGCGAGGGTGCCGACGGCGGCGCCGGTGGCCACGTCGAGCAGCCGGGTCTCGGCGAGCCGCCAGCCGGCCGGGGCCAGCTGGGCGAAGACCATGGCCACCACGACGGTGAAGGTGCCCTGGGCCCAGGCCAGGCCGAGGAGCGGTCCGACGGTGAAGGCGACGAGCATGGCGACCGGCAGGACGACGGCGTAGAAGAGGTGCCGGTCGCCGACCAGGACGAGCATGACGGCGGTGGCGGCGGCCCCGCACAGCGTGCCGGTGAGCGCGGGGCGCAGCGTCATCCGGGTGTCGGCCGCGGTGGTGCGCATCAGGGTGAGGGTCGCGAGGAGCACCCAGAAACCGTGGGCGAGGTCGAGGCTGCCGGCGACCGTGCGGGCTGCGGCGAGGGCGGCGGCCGTCCGCAGGGCGTTCTGGAAGTAGACCGACCGGGGCGTGAGGTTGTACCGGAAGCGGTTCCACCAGAGCCGGGCGGCCGGGCGGCCCGCGTACCAGAACGGGCCGGGCCGTTCTGCGGGCGGCGTCCGGTCGGGCGGGACGGGCGCGCGCCGGGAGATCCGTACGGCCAGGGCGAGGAAGCGGGCGCCTTCGGCCGCCTCGAGGGCGATGCTGCCGAGGGCGAGCCGGGCGGCCGCCCGGTCCTGTACCGGGTCACGACCGTCCGGGGCGGTGAAGGGGTGGACCGCGGCCGCCCGCTGCTCCTCGAAGGCGGCGACGGCCGCCTCGATCGGGGGCACGGCGGGTGCCGGCCGGCCCGGTCGGACGCCCGCCGCGGACTCCCGGACGGCTTCGGCCGTGGCGTGGAGGAGGGTGGCGGCCTCCGGGTCCGGGCCGGCGCGGTCGGTGAAGCGGCCGATCCGCAGCAGCTGGGTGCGGGTGTGGCGCAGGGCGGTGGCGGCCTGGGTCAGGGCGCGGTCGGTGGCGCCGGCCGAGGCCGGGCGCTCCAGCAGGGGGATCCGGGAGAGCCGAAGTTCGGCCATCGGCTCGGCGCTGGGGTCGGGGTCCGCGGCCGGGCGGCGGGCGGTGGGGCCCTCGCAGCGTGCCGCGGTGCGGTCGGCGAGGGCGGCCACGGCGGCGGCCGCGCGGGCGAGCCGGTCCCGGTAGTCCACCGGCGGCGGCGCCGGCCAGAGCAGCAGTTCGGCCGCGGCCAGCAGGACGATGCCGAGGGTGACGCCGGCCAGCCGCTGCGGCAGGTCGTCCGGTGCGTAGGGCGGGAAGCACGGGAGGATGTAGAAGAGCTGCAGCCCGTTGGCGAGCCCGACCAGCCGGGGGCCGCCGACGGTGGCGAAGGCCACCGCGAAGCCGACGGCGAGCATGCCGAGCGCCGCCGCCCAGGTGCGTACGGCGAGCAGGGTGCCAAGGGACACCAGCACCCAGGTGGCGGGCAGGACGAGCAGCAGGGTCCGGACCCGGGCGCGGGAGCCGCCGCCGATCCGGGAGAGGACGCCGACGGAGATCGCCCCGAACAGCGCGTAGGTGCCCGCGACGGGCTGTCCGAGACCGTAGCGGCAGGAGTAGAAGCCGGCGCAGGCCGCCAGGCTGACCCGCACGGCGCGGTGCACCGTCTTGAGGCCCGGATCACGGGCGAGCAGCCGGTCCACGAGTACGCGCGTGCGGCTCATCATGCCCAGGCTAGGGGGTGTCCTCCGTGAACGCTCGGGTGGTTGAAGCACCTGGTCGGACATCACCTGCGCGCACGGAGTTACCGTGCGCGATCGAACGGAGGCTACGAGTTGCCGGCCCCGGGGGTCCGGTGGAGGTTGGTCCGCGGGCCGCCTCCTCCCGGGGCCGGCCGTCTCCGCGATCACGAAAGGGATCGACCCATGTCCGTTTCCCGGACCCTCCGCACGGCCGCCCTTGCGGCGCTCCTCGCCACCGGTTCGCTCATGGCCGCGGCTCCGCAGGCGTCCGCCGTCGGCGAGGGCGGCATCGCCGTCGTCGGCGGCGCCATTGCCGAGGACGGCCGCGTCCTCGACGTCACCGTCTCGGTCTCCTGCCCCGCCGGTGACGTCCGCGCCGTCCTGGTGCGGGCGATACAGGGCATCACCGGTTCGGTGGACGAGGCCGGCACGCTGCCCATGGTCACCTGCACGGGCAGCCCGCAGGACGTGGTGGTCCGCCTCGCCGCGACGCCGTACGTGCCGGACGTCTCCTTCTGGGAGGCCGGTCCGGCGCTGGTCACCGCCTGGCTGTCGGGCGCGGCCACGGACAACGACCCGCTCGCGGAGATCGAGATCGGCTGATCCGCGCCGTCCGGCGGACCGCCGGCGAGGCCGCCCGGGCAGGGGTGCGAACCCCGGCCCGGGCGGCCTGCCGTGCGCCGCCGGACGGCGCCCCGGTCACGGCCGGCAGTTCTCCGTGATCACGGACTCGAGGTCGAAGAGGGCGCGTTCGTCCTCCTCGACCTTCTGGCCCAGGCGCTGCACGGCCTGCTTGAGCGCCCAGATCTGCGCCTGGTCGGGTTCGGGCTCGGCCTCCAGGGCCCGGATCTTCGCCTCGAACTCGGTGACGCTCCGCCGGGAGCGGTGGATCTCCTCCCGCTGGGTCTTCGCCTGGCGCTTCATCATGGCGCAGCCGCTCTCCGCCACGTCGCTCACTCTCCCTGCCGGCCGGGGCCGCGTGCCGCGACCGCGTCCGTCCGGCGCGGTCGTCGCGATCAGTGTCGGGCAGCACCGGGCTGCCCGCACGGCGGGATGGCGGGCCGTCAGCTCACGACGTGGCGGAGGCGGGGAGCACCGGGGAGACCTGGATGCTGCCGCCGCACGGCTGGAACGCGAACGGCACCTTCTTGTCGGGGTCGGCCAGCGGGTCCAGCGGCGCGCGGAAGGCGAAGCCGGCGGCCTTGGGGCAGGGGCCGTCGCCGACCGGCACGTTGCTCCACTTGAGGAAGAACGCGGCGGTGGCGCCGGGTGCCAGCAGCAGCGTGCTGCCGCCGCCGCCCAGGTTGCCGAAGCCCGCGGGGATGGCGCCGACCGTGACGGCCAGGGCCGGCTGCCCGGTCGGGGCGTACGGGGCGACGGAGGGGCGGCCCTGCAGGGAGCAGGGCGCGGTGGACGTGTTGGTGAGCACGAAGCGCTGCACCATGGTGCCGGCGGCGCCGTCCGAGGTGGACGGGGTCACGCTCAGCCAGGGGTTGACGCAGCGCTCGGCCTCGCCGCCACCGCCGGAGCCGCCGGTCGGGGTGGCGGTGGGCTTGGCCGAGGTCTTGGCAGTGGCCGCGGCGGAGGCTGCGGCGGACGTCGGCGAGGCGGCCGCCGAGGCGGCGGTGCCCGCGGCGGACGCGGACTGCGCGGCGGCGGAGACGGCACTGGTGGCGGCGGTGTCCGCCGCTCCGTCGGCGCCGTCGCCGGTGCAGCCGGCCAGCACCCACGGGGCGGCCAGGGCGAGGGCGGCGGCGAGAGCACGGCGTCGGATGTCCACGGCGGGGCCTTTCGGTTCGGGGAGTACGGTCGCCGGGGTGGCGCAGTACCGGGGGCACCGGCCGCCCGTCGGGCGCCGCCGGGGAGGACGGCACCGTGGCACGGCCGGTTGCCGCCACGGCGGACATCCCATACCCCGCCGCCGCTCCGATCCAGCACGGAACGATCACCGATTCCGCACGGAACCGCGCACGGACCGACCCCCCGGGCGGCCTCCACCGACCGTCGGTCCGTCAGATCGGGTGACACCGGCGGCGATTCGCCCCTCGCGACCTGCTGCGCGAAGCTTTCGGACCGTTGACGAACCGTCCGCAAGCGAAGGAGTCGGTCAGATCCAGTTGCCCCAGCCGAAGGTCAGGAGGTAGCTGCGGCGCAGCAGTTTCGCGCCGCGAACGCCGCAGGCGGCCGTGATCGCCGCGACGACCAGGAAGAGCACCGCGAAGGCCGCCGGTACTACGGCTCCCACCACCGGGCCCTCGACGTACCCGACGGCCACCGCGGCAAGGGCGACCAGGCCGAGGCCGACGTTGGCCCCGAAGAGGTCCGGCCGCACCGCCTCCCGGAGATCCCGGCGCGCCTCCTGCAGGTCGTGCGTGTACCGCTCGCGCGCCGCCACCGGGTCGGCCGCCGGGCCCTCGGGCCATTCCTGCTGCACCACCGCGGCCCCCTTCCCTCAGGACCGACACACCCTACCGACGGGTGGCGCCGGTCGACCGCTTGGCGACCCGCTACGAGACAACCGGTTCACCGCACGCCGGCCGTAAGCGGGCCCACCGGCTGACTCCCGGCCACCGGCCCCGTACGGCTCCGCGGCCTCGGCCGGCCGCTGCGGGGTGCGCGGCGGCCAGGGCCTGTCGGCGGATCGTCACCACCTGTTCCAGCCGCCCGACGGGGCCCGTCGAGTCGTGGACGACCGAGCCGGTGAGCCCGACGCCGGCCGTAAGCGGGCCCACCGGCTGACTCCCGGCCACCGGCCCCGTACGGCTCCGCGGCCTCGGCCGGCCGCTGCGGGGTGCGCGGCGGCCAGGGCCTGTCGGCGGATCGTCACCACCTGTTCCAGCCGCCCGACGGGGCCCGTCGAGTCGTGGACGACCGAGCCGGTGAGCCCGACGCCGGCCGGGCCGAAGACCACGCTGGTGTCGAAGCCGAGCCGGTCGTCGACGGGCCGGCGGTGCAGGTGGACGGTCAGGTCGGCATCGGGGAAGTGCCACTCGTCCGGCGAGGCGCGGGCGGCACTCGTCGCCTGCGCCCTGCGGCTCTTCGGCTGACCCCGGTACTACCGGGCCCGGGCCAGGAAGAGGTCGCTGAAGCGTTCCGTGGCCACACCGCCGTGGGCGTCCAGCACCCGGGCGGTGTCCGCCAGGACGCGCTCGCGCCGGTCGGGCGGCAGCACGCGGTAGGTCGTCAGCGAGGCCAGGTACCCGAGGTAGCTCTCGGTGTCGTAGTGGCGGTCCTGACGGAAGCGCACCGACCGCAGGTCGGTGAAGCGTCCGTCGCTCCGGCACTCCGCCTCCGGCCAACCGCCGGGCAGGCCGCCCCAGTTCCCCGGCACCTCACCGAAGTCGGACGCCCGGACGCTGTGCGGCGTGCCGGCCAGACCGTGCCGGCGGTCGACCTCCGCCAGTGCGGCGTGCAGCCCGGCGTCGCGGACGCCCTGCGGGTTCCAGAACAGGGCCACCGCGCCGCCCGGGGCGAGGGCGCCGTGGACCAGACCCCAGCGCCGCGCCGGGTCCACCCAGTGCCAGGACGTCGCGGCGAGGACCAACCCGAACCGGCGGTCGTCCGGGCACAGCTCCTCGAACGGGCCCACCTGGACCTGCACCCCCGGGTGGCGCGCGGTGTTACGGCGCAGCACCTCCGCCATGCGGGCGTCCGGCTCGACGCACAGCAGCGGGACACCGCGCCCGGCGAACGGCAGGGTGGCCTTGCCCGTCCCCGCACCGATCTCCAGCGCCGCCCGGCCGCCGAGCGCCGCGTACGCCAGCACCTCCGTGACCAGTTCGTCCGAGTAGCCCGGCCTGGCAGCGTCGTAGAGCTCGGCGACCTCGCCGAACACCTGGCTGCGCGTCATGTCGACCTTGCCCTCGGCAGTCATGGCCGCCCCTCGCTCCCCCGTCGGCAGAGCACTCAGCCTACGTGCCGTGCTGTGGTCGGCGGGGCCGGTCGTCGTCGCTGTCCCGATCCCGGTCGCGGTCGAAGCGGTCCTGGGCGGCGAGGACGGCGTCGCCGTGGGCGGCGGCCCAGGCGCCCAGGGCGCGGATCGGGCCGATCAGGGCGCGGCCGGGCCCGGTCAGGGCGTAGTCCACCCGGGGCGGGGCCTCGGCGTAGCGGCGGCGCTCCACCAGGCCGTTGTACTCCAGGCGCCGCAGGGCCTCGTTGAGCACCTTCGGGCTGATGCCGCCGATCCGGGTCAGCATGGCACGCGGCCGCATCGGGCCCTGCTCGCCGAGGATGTACACCACCACACTGTCCCAGCGGTTGGCGATCACCTCGAAGGCGATCCTGGCCCGGCAGTCCGCCGCGAACACGTCCCCGCCCATGTCGTCGTCCGGCTCTCCCATGGGTGACATCCTGCCCGGCCGACACACACCGGGCGGTGTGCATCGGCCCGCCTAGCGTCCGGGGACACGCCGCCGTCGGAGCGGCGCACGGTGAGGAGGAGCGGACGATGCGGATCGGCATTCTCGGTACGGGCGCGATGGCGGCCGCCCTGGGCGGGGCCTGGGTGCGGGCCGGGCACGAGGTCCTGGTGGGCGGGCGTGACCGCAGGGCGGCGGCCCGGACGGCGGCCGTGGCGGGCGCCGCCCGGCACGGCGGCCTGACGGAAGCGGCGGGCTTCGGCGAGGCCGTCCTGGTGGCACTGCCCGCCGAGGCCGCACCGCAGGTGGTGGAGGGACTGGCGCAGCACCTCGCCGGGCGCACGCTGCTGGACTGCACGGTGCCGATGGCGCCCGGCGCCGCAGGACCGGTGCTGACCACGGCAGGCGGACGGGACTCCGTTGCGGCCCGCCTCGCGGCGGCGGCCCCCGACGCCCGGGTGGCGAAGGCCTTCGGCATCTGCCACGAGAGCATCTGGACGCTGCCACGGCCGGAGTTCGGCGGTGCGGCGCTGGCGGTCCCGTACTGCGCGGACGACCCGGCCGCCGTCGTCCTGACCGCGGACCTGATCGGATCGATGGGCTGCACACCGCTGCCCTGCGGCGGCCTGGACCGGGCTGCCCTGCTGGAAGCCACCGCAGTCCTCGCCATCGGCATCTGGTGGTCCGGTGCCGAGACCCGCCACGCCTTCCCCGCCCCGGCCCTGGCCCCCGGCGCCGTGGACGACGAACCGTAGGAGTCAGGGGCGCGTGGGGGTGCGTCCCCGGCCTTCGGCCGGGAGGTGCCCCCACGCGTCCCTTGTTCGTCGTGTCGTCAGAGCAGGTCGAGGCCCGGGTAGAGCGGGAAGCCGGCGAGCAGGTCGGTGGCGCGCTTGGCCACGGTGTCGCGGATCCGGGCGTCCAGGACGTACTGGGCCTTGGAGGGGGTGCCGGCGGCGGTGGTGGCGGGGGTGGTGCCGCGCAGGACGGTGTCGATCAGGTCGGCGATCTCGTCCATTTCGGCGGTGCCGAGGCCGCGGGTGGTGAGGGCCGGGGTGCCGATCCGGACGCCGGAGGTGTACCAGGCGCCGTTGGGGTCGTTCGGGACGGCGTTGCGGTTGGTGACGACGCCGGAGTCCAGCAGGGCGGCCTCGGCCTGGCGGCCGGTCAGGCCGTAGCCGGAGACGTCGGCCAGCACCAGGTGGTTGTCGGTGCCGCCGGTGACGAGGGTGGCGCCGCGGCGCAGCAGGCCGTCGGCGAGGGCGCGGGCGTTGTCCACCACGCGCTGCGCGTAGTCGCGGAATTCGGGGCGGCGGGCCTCCGCGAGGGCGACGGCCTTGGCGGCCATCACGTGCGAGAGCGGGCCGCCGAGGACCATCGGGCAGCCGCGGTCGACGTGCTCGGCCAGTTCGGAGGTGCACAGCACCATGCCGCCGCGCGGGCCGCGGAGCGACTTGTGGGTGGTGGTGGTGACGATCTGGGCGTGCTGCACCGGGTCGAAGTCGCCGGTGAGGACCTTGCCCGCGACCAGGCCGGCGAAGTGCGCCATGTCGACCATGAGGGTGGCGCCGACCTCGTCGGCGATCTCCCGCATCAGGCGGAAGTTGACCAGCCGCGGGTAGGCGGAGTAGCCGGCGACCAGGATCAGCGGGCGGAACTCGCGGGCGGTGGCGCGCAGCGCGTCGTAGTCGATCAGGCCGGTGGCCGGGTCGGTGCCGTAGCTGCGCTGGTCGAACATCTTGCCGGAGATGTTGGGCCGGAAGCCGTGGGTGAGGTGGCCGCCGGTGTCCAGGGACATGCCGAGCAGCCGCTGGTTGCCGAGTTCGCGGCGCAGTTCGGCCCAGTCCTGCTCGGTGAGGTCGTTGACCTGGCGGACCTCGGCGCGGCGCAGCGCGGGGCTCTCCACCCGCTGGGAGAGTACGGCCCAGAAGGCGACCAGGTTGGCGTCGATGCCGGAGTGCGGCTGGACGTAGGCGTGTTCGGCGCCGAACAGCTCGCGGGCGTGTTCGGCGGCGAGTGCCTCGACGGTGTCGACGTTGCGGCAGCCGGCGTAGAAGCGGCGGCCGACGGTGCCCTCGGCGTACTTGTCGCTGAACCAGTTGCCCATGGCCAGCAGCACGGCCGGGGAGGCGTAGTTCTCGCTGGCGATCAGCTTGAGGGAGGCCCGCTGGTCCTCGATCTCGGCGCCGATGGCGTCGGCGACGCGGGGTTCGACGGCGCGGACGGTGTCGATGGCGGTGCGGAAGGCGGTGCCCGCGGTCGGGTCGACCTGGGTGTGCGGCGCGGACGGGGTGCCGGAGGTGGCCAAGGCTGTCTCCTCGTGACGATTCGAACGGCCCAGGCGCACGGCGACAGCGTGAGACACGGAGCCGCTCCCCGATGGTCGAGTCCATCCCTGCGCGCCAGTCACGGCTCACCGGGAGCGTACCAACCGTGACCGGGCGTCGGCACCAGGGGCCCGCCCCTCGGACGGGCGTGCCGGGCTGGCCCCACGGGAAGGACGCTCCGGGGCCGTGCACCGGGGCGGTGCACCCGGCGTCCGTGGTGCGCTCGCGGATCCGCTCGGTCCTGACGATCGCGGCGATCGGCGGCGCGCCGCCGTGGGAGGATGCCTGCGGGGCTGTTGACCAGGGTGTTCGTCCGGCACGGCGGCGGCCGCCGGCGTCATGGGTGCGCCGTGCGGTGCCGCGGGCCGGCGGCGCGGCTGTCCGGCCCCCGCAGCTCGTGCCCGCGGAGGAAGGCCGGACATGACGACCCGACGTGAACGCTGGGAGCGCCACACCCAGGCCCCGCTGATCGGACTCTCGGTGCTGTTCGCCGTCGCGTACGCGGTGCCGGTGCTCGCGCCCGGGGCGCCGGAGTGGGTGCTCGGCGGGGCGGCCTGGGCGGAATGGGCGGTGTGGGCCGCGTTCGCGCTGGACTACGCGACGCGGCTGGTGCTGGCCGAGGACCGCTGGCAGTTCGTCCGGCGCAGCCCGCTCGACCTGGCCTCGGTGCTGCTGCCGCTGGTGCAGCCGCTGCGCCTGCTGCGGCTGGTGTCGACGCTGCTGCTGGCCGGGCAGCGGGTCCGGATGGCCTCGCAGGTGCGGCTGACGACGTACGTGGCGGGGGTGGTGATGGGGCTGCTGGTGTTCGGCTCGCTGGCCGTGCTGGAGATCGAGCGGGCCTCCCCGACCGCGACCATCCGCACCCTGGAGGACGCGCTCTGGTGGTCCTTCACCACCATGACCACCGTCGGGTACGGCGACCTGACGCCGACCACCGGGCTGGGGCGGCTGCTGGCGGTGGCGCTGATGCTGTCGGGGATCGCCCTGCTGGGTGTGGTGACGGCCAACATCGCGGCGTGGTTCGTGTCCCGTTTCGAGGCGGAGGACCGGATCGACCACCTGAACCACCGGGCGATCCAGGACCTGACCGCGGAGGTCCGCGAACTGCGCCGCCAGGTCGCGGAGCTCCAGCAGCAGACCGAGCCGGGCGGGCAGGCGGAGCACGTCCCGAGCGCCTGACCGGGGAAGCAACTCAGGGCCGCGACGCATCCGGGCGCTGTGATCTGCACCACAGCGCCGCGGCGGCGTGCCGGCCGGTTGCGGGTGCCGCGCCCGTCTGGTGCGTGCAGCGACGAGCCCGCGTCCGCGCCGCCGCCGCACACCGCTCGCGGACCGCCGCAACCCTGCGGCCCCGTTCGCCGTCCGTATCGGCAACCCCTCCGGAGCGCCGCCCGGCGGCCCGTGCACCGCCCAGCGGGATGCGTTGTCCGCGGGTGGCGCTAGGTTTCCGACATCACCGCGGGCGGGGTGTTCGAACCCCCGGTCGGCTGCGGGGGTTTCTGACGACATGTCGAGCACGAGGTGGGGACTGCCATGGGTTGGCTGGCGGCGGGCGACGGGTACGAGGTCGCCCTGGTGGAGGGCAGGGTGACGGCGCGGGCAACCGCCGGGCGCTCCGCCGGCAAGCAGCTGAAAACGCTGCCGAAGGCGGTGCGCGAGCACCCCGAGGTGGACCGGCTGCGCCGGTTCACCGCCTGGCTGGACCGCCACGCCGAGTCCTGCCGGCAGCAGGTCGACGCCTGGATGGTGTCCTCGCTGCCGGTGCCGACCGGCGTGATCGCCCGGGTCTGGCCGGACGAGGCCTGGCAGGCGGCGCTGCGCGACCTGGTGGTCGTCGGCGACGGCGAGGACGAGGTCGGCTTCCTGCGCGACGCGACCGCCGACGGCGAGCTGCGGCTGGTGGACCTGGACGGCGAGACCGTCCGCATCTCCCCGGCCACGGTGACCCTGCCGCACCCCGTGCTGCTGGAGGACCTGGAGGACCTGCGGGAGTTCGCGGCCGAACTGGGCGTCGTCCAGGGCGTGGACCAGATCCACCGGGCGGTCTTCGCGAAGCCGGCCGAGGTGGCGGAGAAGGCCACCGAGGTCAAGGAGTTCACCGGCGGCCGGTTCTCCCGGTTCGGCCTGGCGGCCCGCGCGGGTTCGCTCGGCTACCGGGTCTCCGGCGGCTACGCGACCTCCCGGGTGCGCGACGGCGAGCGGACGGTCGAGCCCGCGGTGTGGATCGGCGAGCAGTACTGGGACAACGACTCGCAGACCGGCTCGCTGTGCTGGCGGGACGGCGAGGGCCGGCTGCTGACCCTGCCCGAGGTCGGCCCGGTCGCCTGGTCGGAGGGGATGCGGATGGCCGCTGCGCTGTACGCGGGCCGCACGGTCGAGAAGGGCACGAACGCATGAGCAAGGACAAGGACACGGGGGCGGGAACGGCGATGGCGACGAGCGGGGCGCAGGCCGCCGAACTGCTGCAGGCGGGCGCCGTACTGCCGCCCGGCACCCGAGGCGCGGGCGAGCGGGCCGTGCCGCTGACCGCGCGCAGCTACCGCCACCCCGGCCTGGACGGGCGGGTCGTGGTCCGGCTCGTCCCGGAGGAGCTCGGCGAGGCCGAGGACCTGGTGGCCGGCTTCCTCGGCCTGGAGCGCGACGGCGACCCGGTCGAGGTCGGCGTCGGCCAGCGCCAGTCGCTCGGCTTCCCCGAGTTCGTGCTCGCCCACCACCCGGAGGACGGCCACCACGCGCTGGCGATCGTCCCGGAGATGGAGCGGGTCGCCAAGCTCGCCTCCACCAAGCCCAAGGCCGCCATGGAGGCCTACCTCAAGCTCGGCGAGCAGCTCGCCGAGGCGGTGCCGCACTTCCTGCCGACCTTCTTCGAGCAGGCCGGCCGGGTCTTCCTCGGCGTCGAGAACACCCAGTTCGCCTCCCAGCTGTTCACCCGGGCCCGCAAGGCGGAGGCCCAGCACGGCCTGTGGCTGGACGAGCAGCGCACCGACGCGGTGTTCCTGGAGTTCGCGCTGGCCGGCGCACTGCCCGTCAAGGTGCTCTCCGGGTACGCCAAGGAGCTGACCGCCCGGGTCAGCGCCCAGGAGGCCTTCGACCGGTTCCGCCTGCTCTGCGTGCGCCGCACCGCCGGCGGTGTCGAGCCGTCCGCCCAGATGGCCACCGACCTGCGCCGGCTCGCCCGCGCCGCCGGGGCCGACCCGGAGGCGGCCGAGGCCGACTACCTGGCCGAGCTGCTCACCCTGCCCGCCACGCTGCGCGCCGCCTCCGGCTGGTGGACCCGCCACCGCGGCGGCCTGGTGGCGCTCGGCCGGCGCGACCCGGCCGGGCGCGGCAAGCTGCTCGACCTGATGCCGACCGGCTGGGAGCTGGACCTGCCCGGCCTGTGGCTGGGCATCCTGGAGGAGTCCGGGGCGACCGCGGGCCTCGTCGACGACACCCTGCCCGCGGAGCAGCGTCCCTCGGACGGTACCGCCGGCTGGTTCGGCCGGTTCCTCGCCTGGCGCGGCAACCGCTGGAACACCCGCGCCCGGATACCCGTGCTCTACCCGCTGGTCGACCGGATCGCCGAGCGGCTGCGCACCGAGCACACGGAGGCCGGCACCGCCGTCCCGGTCACCGACGCCGACGTCGACCTGCTCGACCAGCTGCTGGAGCTCGGCGTGCCGGTGGCCGACCCGACCGAGAACACCACGCTGCGCCTGGACTCCTGGGCGCACGGCGACGGCCGGCGCGACCTGACCGCCCTGGCCGCAGACCCGCGGTTCCGCGAGGCGTTCCGGCGCGGCGCCCACCAGATCTACGACAACGCCGAGGGGCGGCGCACCTTCGGGCTGCTGACCCGCTCCCCCGGCGGCCGGCCGATGCTCGCCGAGTGGATGGCCGAGGTCGCCCGCCAGCCGCTCGCCGTCGGCCTGCCCGACCTGCCGAACGCCTTCCAGAAGCTGGGCTGGCTGCCCGGCGAGGTGCTGGCGCTCGCCGAGGAGGAGGTCCGCGCCGCCGCCTCCACCGACCTGTCGACGGTGCTCGCCCGCTCGCTGCGCGCCGGCGTGCTCGACGAACTGGGCTGGCCGGCCTGGGACGAGGCCGCCGCGGAGCTCGTCCCCCGCAAGGACGTCGACGACATCGTGGTCGCCGACGCCTGGCCGCACCTGATCGCGGCCGGCCCCTCGCAGGCCCGGGTGCTCGGCGCCGAGGGCACCGTGCTCAGCCACGACCTGCGGATCCCCGCCGGCGACTCCGCCGAGACCGGCTTCCACTACGTGGACGGCTCGCTGCTCGTCCACTGGCAGTCGCAGGCCAACAACCGCCGCTTCCTCGGCTACTGGCACACCGCCGCCGACCAGGTGTTCACCATGCCCGAGAACACCTCCCGCCGCGGCACCCGCACCTACTGGCTGGGCTCGCTGAACACCTACAGCCTGCCGCTCGCCGACGGCGGGCGCACCGGCGGCCGGGGCACCGTGCACGCCGGGGACACCGCGCTGCCCGGCGAGCGCCGGATCATCGGCGACGGCCGCTCCTTCTGGGTGTGGGCCGACCCGGGCGGCACGGCCCCCTGGGCCTGGCACGAGTACGACCCGGCGACCGACACCGTCGGCCGGGTCGCCGACCCCGCCTTCCTCGCCGACGCGCTGAAGGACGCCCCCGCGGACAGCAAGGTCTGCGGCGGCTGGGTGATGCCCGCGCCGACCGGCGACACCACCCCCGGCGGCGCGCCGGTGGACGGCCTGCTCGGCTGGCGCACCCTCACCCTGGCCGACGGCTCGCACCGCGGCGAGGACCTCGCCGGACGCGGCATCACCCTGCCGCCGGGCCGGGGCTGCCCGCTGCGCCTGGTGCAGTTCCCCGGCGCCGAGCGGCCGCAGGCCGTCGTCCAGAACGGCACCTACGGCATCCGGCTGGTCGACGCGGACGGCGCCACCACCGCCACCGTCCGCACCGACGACGTCCCCGGCGAGTTCGCCCGGGGCACGCTGATCCTGCCGCCGCTGCGCTATTGGCACTACCTGCAGCCGCGCGACCCGCAGGGCTCCGCCGCGCTGCGCCGCATCGACGAGGGCACGGCCGCCGCGCTGCTCAAGGCCGCCGCCGAGGACGACCCGCAGCGCCCCGCGGAGCTCGTCGCGGCGATCCGCGCGGTGCTGCCGGAGGTCACCGACGAGCGGCTGCTGGCCGGTATCGCCGGTCTGCTGCGCTACGCGGCCGGCCCGCAGCAGCGGCTCGCCGCCGTCACCGAGCGCCTGGAGCTGGAGCTCTCCGGCGGCGCCGTCCCGGTCGAGGAGGCCCCCGGCCCCGGCGACGAGGAGCTGCAGCCAGCGCTCAGCGGCCTCGGCCTGGTGTCCTCCTGGTACAACGCGCACCAGAGCCGCTACACCGCCGAGCAGGTGCGTTTCCTGGCCCGGGCCGCCTCCGCCGAGGCCGAGGCCACCGCACCCGGCACCGTGCACCTGGACGGGACCGAGACGCCGTACGAGCGGGTGGCCTGGCAGAAGCTGCCCCAGCTGCCCATGGCGACCGCGCTGCGCGCGGTGTCCGCCACCAGCACGCCCGAGGACCGCGCGGCCCTGCGCGGCCTGTTCGAGGTGCTGGCCGGCGTGGGCCTCACCGACCCCGCGGGGACGGCGCACTGGCGCACCGCCAGGCTGCACGTCGGGGCCGCCCACCTGGCCGGCCGCGACGGCTCGACCCGCAACGGCGACCGCGACATGCTGCTGCAGCTCGGCGGCGGCGCGTTCCTGCTGTTCGTCGACGGCGACGTGGCGACCAACGGCGACACCGAGTCGACCGTGCTGTTCCACGACCCGTCCGGCCGCTTCGAGGCGCCGGCGCCGTACACCCTGCTGTCCTGCGAGCCGCTGGGCGGCACCGCCGGGGACGGCCGGGCGGCGGCCCTGCTGGCGTACGCCGCCGACCGCGAGCCGGCGCCGTGGTTCCCGGAGGCCGCCGCGCGGTTCGCCGAGCTCACCGGCGTCACCGTCACCATGGCCTCCCTGGTGGTGTCCGGCATGCCGCGGATCGAGATGTGGGAGCGGAACTTCCTGCCGTCCGAGACCCGCGCGATGCTCGGGCTGAAGGTCACGGACGCCGCGGTCGCCCGCGACGAGCTGCGCAGCCTGGGCGCCGGGACCTGCCGCCGGGTGCTCGCCGCACTGGTGCCGGCCGACCCGGCCCTGCTGTGGACCGAGGGCCCGGACGTGGCGGCCGCCGCCGCGGTGTGGAACGAGCTGGTCGGCCCCCGGGTCGCCGTCCCGGAGGCGCTGCTGGCGGAGGCCGTCCGCGCCGTGCGCACCGGCTGGGGCGCCCGCCAGGCGCTGGCCGGCGTGCTGGACCCGGCCCGGGCCAAGGAGCTCACCGAGGACCTGGCCTGGACGGTCCGCAACGACCGGGTGGTGCCGGTCGAGGGCTCCGGCAGCGGCTTCACCGCGGCCACCCTGGTCGGTGCGCTCGCGATGAGCGCCTGGCTGGCCCACCGCCTGCCGGCCGGCGACCCGCTGCGGGCCTCGCTGCCGGCCGCGCTCACCGCCGTCCGCGCCCGGCTCGCCAACCCCGAGCTGATGCTCGACCTCGGCCGGTACGTGAGCCTGCCGCAGTTCCGCAAGGTCGCGGGCGCGCCGACCGAGGTCGGCGAGGGCTACGAGCGGTGGGGCGCGGTCGTCATGGCCACCTACGACAACCAGCCCGCCCCCGGCATCCGGACGGCGCTGCTCGACGCGGCCGGCGAGGACCCGCACCTGCCCGCGCTGCGGGAGAACGGCGCCGAGCCGTTCCCCGCCGAGGCCGCCCTGCGGACGGCGCGCTCGGCCGACTTCGAGGCCCTGCTCGGCGACCCGGGCGAGCCCGTGGCCGGCGAGCGCGGCAAGGACGGCACCTGGTGGCCGCAGGACCCGACCCGCTCGGTGCCCGACCTGGTCGCGGACGCCGCCGAGCGGCACGGCCTCGGCGCGGACGCCGCCGCGCTCTACCTGATGCTGCTGGCCATGCCCGACCCGACCGACCGCAACACCTCCCGCTGGACGGGCTGGCGGCCGGCCCGGATCAAGGCCGCCCGCGCCGAACTCGCGGCGACCGACCTGGTGGTGCAGGCCACCCGGGTCCGCGCCGGACGCACGCTCTTCCTGCCCGGTGGCTGGACCGAGCAGCGCAGCCCGCACCTGCCGCTGGAGACCTGGAAGCTCCCGCTGTTCGGCGGCGGCTCCACCGCGCTGGGCGTGCTGATGCCCGCCGAGCCCGCGGCCGAGCTGTACCGCCGGGCCTGGCAGCGCCTGCTCGACGGCGACCTGCCGCGCTTCCAGCAGCTGAAGGCGCCCAAGGCGCGCCGCGGCCGGCGCCGCTGACGGAGCACCGGGCACCCGGGGGTGCGGCACCAGTGCCGCGACAGGCAACGGCCGCACCCCCTGCCCCGCCACATCCCCATCCCTGGACCTAAGGACCGAACCCATGACCCCGACGACCGATCAGACGGCCCCGCAGGCCCGGCAGATCCTGCCGGCCGAGGAGCGGTACGCCGCCGAACTCGCCTTCCTCGCCGCCCACGACGAGGGCCCCCGCCCGCCCGGCTGGGCGCTCACCCCGAGCGCCGTGGTCACCTTCGTGTGCGGCAGCGACGGCGAGGCCCTCACCCTGCCGCCGAAGCGCCGCCAGGACGGCGCCCTGCCCGCCAAGCTGGTCATCGCCCCGAAGTTCGTCGGCGAGCGCGCCCTGGTGGAGCGCTGCGTCGTCACTCTCGCGGGCGAGCGCGGCCTGCTGCTCGTCGGCGAGCCCGGCACCGCCAAGTCGATGCTCTCCGAGCTGCTGTCCGCCGCGGTCAGCGGTACCAGCGAGCTCACCGTGCAGGGCACCGCCGGCACCACCGAGGACGCCTTCCGCTACGGCTGGAACTACGCGCTGCTGCTCGCCCAGGGCCCCACCCCGCAGGCGCTGGTCGCCTCGCCGGTGATGACCGCGATGCGCAGCGGCAAGGTCGCCCGGATCGAGGAGGTCACCCGCTGCCTGCCCGAGGTGCAGGACGCGCTGGTGTCGATCCTCTCCGACCGCCGGGTCAGCGTGCCCGAGCTCGCCGGCACCGCGGACGCCACCGTCGCCGCCGTACCCGGCTTCACCGTGATCGCCACCGCCAACCTGCGCGACCGGGGCGTCTCCGAGATGTCCGCCGCCCTCAAGCGCCGCTTCAACTTCGAGACGGTCCACCCGATCGCCGACGCCGACGCCGAGACCGAGCTGGTCCGCACCCAGGCGACCGCGGCCGTGCAGCGCGCCGGCGCCGCCTTCGGCGTCGACGACTCCGTGCTCGACGTGCTCGTCACCGTCTTCCGGGACCTGCGCACCGGCCGCTCCGCCGAGGGCTGGGACGTCGAGCGCCCGGGCACCGTGATGTCCACCGCCGAGGCCGTGCACGTCGCCGCCTCGCTCGGCCTGGCCCGCGCCTACCTGTCCGGCGGCGACGTCCTCGACCTGGTCCCGGGGCACCTGCTCGGCGCCGTCCGCAAGGACGACCCGGCCGACCACGGCCGCCTGCTCGGCTACTGGGACGGCCCGGTGCGCCGCCGCGCCGAGGACGGCTCCGCGATGTGGCGCCGCCTGTGGGACCTGCGGGAGAACCTGCGGTGACCGACCCCCGTACCACTGAGGACACCGCCGACCCGCGGGAGGCCGTGGAGGCGCTCGCCGCCTCCGCGGCGCCCTACCTGATCGGCGTGCGGCACCACAGCCCGGCCCTGGCCGCGGTGGTGCCCGCACTGCTCGACAAGGCCGACCCGCAGGTGGTCTGCGTGGAGCTGCCGACCGACTTCCAGCGGTGGCTGCCGCACCTCGCCGACCCCGGCACCGTCGCCCCCGTCGCCCTGGCCGGGGCGGACGGCGACGGCCGGCTCGGCTTCTACCCGTTCGCCGACTTCTCGCCGGAGCTCGCCGCGATCCGCTGGGCCCGCGAGCACGGCGTCGAGGTGCGCTGCTGCGACCTGCCGATGGCCGACCGGGACCGGGAGTCGGCGCCCGCGCCGGACTCCGCCCCTGCCCGCGCCGCCGGCACCGCGTACGCGGACGCCCTGGAGGCGGCCGGCACCGGCCGCGACGGCGACGACCTGTGGGACCGCTCCGTCGAGGTGCGCGCCCCCGGCAGCGAGCCGGAGGCCGTGCGCCGCGCCGCCCTCGCCGTCGGCTGGGCGCTGCGCCGGGACGCGGCCGAGCGCGGCGGCGTGCCCGCCCGCGACCTCGCCCGCGAGGCCCACATGCGCAAGGTGATCGCGGAGGCCGCCGCCGGCGGACGCCGGGTCGCCGCGGTCGTCGGCGCCTTCCACGGGCCCGCCCTGCCCGTCGGCCCCGTCGCCGGCACCGTGGAGGACGTGCCGGCCCCGGCACCCGCCGAGGGCGGCCCGGTCACCTCGCTCGTCCCCTACACCTTCGGCCTGCTCGACGCCCGCTCCGGCTACCCGGCGGGCATCCGCGACCCCCGCTGGCAGCAGCAGGTGCTGGCCGCGCAGGGCGACCCGGACGGGGTGCAGGAGGCCGCCGCCCGGGCGATCACCGACATCTGCCGGGAGCTGCGCGCCGCCGGCCACCCCGCCGGCACCGGCGAGGCCGCCGAGACCCTGCGCCTCGCCTGCGACCTCGCCCGGCTGCGCAACCTCCCGGCCCCCGGCCGCGGCGAGCTGCTGGAGGCGGTCACCGCCGTGCTCGGCCAGGGCGAACCGCTCGGCCGAGGCCGGGCCCTCGCCAAGGCCCTGGAGGCCGTCCTGGTCGGCGCCGACCGCGGTCGGCTCGCCCCCGGCACCCCGCGCTCGGGCCTCGGCCCGTCCGTGGAGGCGGAGCTCGCCGAGCTGCGCCTGCCCTGCCCGGACGACCCGGACTCCCGCGAGCTGCGCCTCGACCCGCAGCGCTCCCCGCTGGACCGGCGCCGCGAGGTGCTGCTGCAGCGCCTCGCAGTCTGCGGCATCGACTACGGCAAGCCGCTGGAGGTGGCCGGCACCGGCGACGCGACCGCGCTGACCACCCGCTGGCGGATGTCCTGGACGCCGTCCACCGCCGCCCGGCTCGACCTGGCCGGCGTGCGCGGCGTCACCGCCGAACTCGCCGCCGCCGGCACCCTCCGGGAGACCGCGCGCCACCAGGCCGCGGACGGCGGCCCGACCTGCCGCCAGGTGCTGAAGGGGCTGCGCGCCGCCGCCGGCTGCGACCTGCCCGGCCTCGTCGCCGAACGGCTCACCGAGGCCGGGGAGCTGCTGCCCGCCTCCGCGACCCTGCCCGAACTCCTCGACGCGCTGGACCTGTTGGAGGCACTGCGGCTCTCCCACCTGCCCGGCACCACCGAGCAGAGCCGGGCACAGGCCGCCGAGCTGGCCGTCGTCCTGCTGGACGCCGCCGTCCGCGGCCTGCCCGGCCTGGCCGGCAGCGAGGACCCGGCGGACGCCGCCGCCCTGGTCGCCCTCGCCACCCGGGCCGGCGACCACCGGCTCGGCCTGCGCATGGACGACGCCCTCGCCGACCTCGCCCGGACGGGCTCCCCGCTCGTCCAGGGCGCGGCCCTGGCCGCCCGCGTGCTGCTCGACCTGGACACCGCGGACCGCCTCGGCGCCCGCGCCGCCGGCTGGGTCGACGCCGCCGCCGACGCCGAGGGGCGCCGCCGGCTCGCCCGGCTGCTGACCGGCCTGCTCACCGCGGGCGGCCCGCTGCTGCAGTACGCGCCGGACGCGCTCGACCCGCTGATGGGGCGCATCGACGCCCTGCCGGACCGGGGCTTCCTGGAGCGGCTGCCCGCCCTGCGGGCCGGCTTCGACGCGCTCAGCCCGGCCGGGCGCGGCCGGCTCCTGGACACCGTCACCGAACGGCTCGGCGAGCGCCTCGACCTGACGCTCGCCGCCCCCGCCGAGCTGATCGCCCTGTGGGCGGCGGCGGACACCGCCGCCGCCGAGGCCCTCGCCGCCCTCGGTCTGCCCGGCACCGGGCCCGGCACCCCCGGAACGGACACCGCCGACACCACCGGGACCGGGCCCGACACCCCCGGGACCGAGTCCGGTACCGCCGGGACCCGGCCGGAGGACGCGCAGCCCGCGGACGGCGCCGCCGCACCGGACCGGCTCTCGCCGGCCGACCGCTGGCGCCTGCTGCTCGGCCGCGAGCCCGAGCGCCTGCCCGAGGGCGCCCGCCGCTACGCGCACGCCCTGGACGAGCTGTACGGCGCCGGGCGCGGCGAGGGCGCCGCCGACCTCGACACCGGCTCCGGCAGCGGCGGCGGCGGCCAGGAGGCATCCTTCCCCACCGCCCGCGAGTGGTCGGAGGAGCTGGAGGCGCTCTTCGGCGCCGACGTCCGCGAGGAGGTGCTCGCCGCCGCCGCGGACACCGGCCGCACCGACGTGCTCGCCGAGATCGACCCGTCGGCCGTCCGCCCGTCGATGGAACTGCTGACCTCCGTCCTCAACCTGGCCGGCGGCATGCCCGAGCACCAGCTGAACAAGCTGCGCCCGCTGGTGCGCCGCCTGGTGGACGAACTCGCCCGCGAGCTCGCCACCCGGCTGCGCCCGGCCATGACCGGCCTGGCCACCCCGCGGCCGACCCGCCGCCCCGGCGGCCGGATCGACCTGCCGCGCACCCTGCGGGCCAACCTGGCCCACACCCGCCGGCTGGAGGACGGCCGGACGGTCGTGGTGCCCGAGCAGCCGGTGTTCAGCACCCGCTCCCGGCGGGAGGCCGACTGGCGGCTGATCCTGGTGGTCGACGTGTCCGGGTCGATGGAGGCCTCGGTCATCTGGTCCGCCCTGACCGCGGCGGTGCTGGGCGGCGTGCCGACCCTCTCCACCCACTTCCTGGCCTTCTCCACCCAGGTCGCCGACCTGACCGACAAGGTCTCCGACCCGCTGTCGCTGCTGCTGGAGGTCAAGGTCGGCGGCGGCACCCACATCGGCGCCGCGCTCGCCCACGCGCGGTCGCTGGTGACCGTGCCCAGCCGCACCCTCGTCGTGGTCGTCAGCGACTTCGAGGAGGGCTACCCGCTCGGCGGCCTGCTCGGCGAGGTCCGCGCGCTGGCCTCCTCCGGGGTGCACCTGATGGGCTGCGCGGCACTCGACGACACCGGCACGCCGCGCTACTCGGTGCCCGTCGCCCGGCAGCTCGTCGCCGCCGGCATGCCGGTGGCCGCCCTCAGCCCGCTCGCCCTCGCCCGCTGGGTCGGCGACCGCCTCCGCGGAGGCACCCGATGACCGAAGGACAGGCGATGACCGCTGCCGACGAGCTCCGACTGCCCCCCGTCGCACCCGAGGTGCTGGCGGCGGCCGTGGAGTCCCTGACGTCCCGTCTGCGCAAGAAGCTCGACGCCACCGTGGAGCAGTACGCCGCGCTGCCCCTGGCCCCCGGGCCCGACGGTGCGGGGGTGAGCGTCCGGTGCGGCGAGGACACCGTGGTGACCCTGCTGCCCGGTCCGGCCGGCACGGTGGCCGAGGAGGGCCAGGCGCAGTGCAGCTGCCTGCTGGCACCGCGCTGCCTGCACCGGGCGGCCGTGCTGGGCTGCTGCCCGATCGCCGACCCGCCGGCCGCCGGGGCCGCCCCGCAGGCCGGGAGCGCCGAGGCCGAGGGCGGTGCGCCCGCGGCCGAGGAGGCCGCCGGGCAGGCGCCGGCTGCCGCGGAACCGCCCGCGCCCGTCCGGCCGACCCCCGCCCAGGTGAGGGCGGCCGACGACCTGTGGGCGGCCGCGGCGGCCGTCCTCGCGGCCGGGGTGCCGGCCGCCGGGGCCGTCCCGCAGGCCGAACTGCTGCGGGCCGCGCACACCGCACGACTGGCCGACCTGCACCGGGCCGAGGCCGCCGCACTGCGGGTGGTGCGCGGTCTGCGCAGCGCCCGCGCCCGCTACAGCAGCCACCGCACCGCCGACCTGGCCGCCGCACTGCGCGAACTCCTGCTCACCACCGCCCTGTTGCGCTCCGGCCCGGCCGACCCGGCGCTGCTCGGCACGGCCCGCCGCGCCTACAAGCCGGGCGGTGCGCTGCGGGTGCACGGCGTGTTCCGCGAGCCGGTGCTCACCGCCACCGGCTACGGCGGCGTGGTGACCCACCTGGTCACCGAGGACGGCCGCTGGCTGTCGGTCGCCGACATCAAGCCGGGTGGCCCCGCCCGGGCCCGCGGCGCCGGCACCGCCCCCGTCTCGGTGGGGTCGGCCGCCCTCGACCACGCCGGACTGTCCCGCGGCGGCCTGCTGGTCTCCGGCGCGACCGTCTCCGCGGACGGCAGGCTCGGTTCCGGCCGCGGCGTCCGGGCCAACCCGGTGGCCGGCCTGGGCTGGGGCTCGGGCCCGGTGGCGGCGCTGTTCTCCCGGCCGCTGGCCGAGTCCGCCGCCGACCGGCTCGCCGACGGCCCGCTCGCCGACCCGGAGCAGACCGAGCGGCTGCGCCGGCCGGTCGGCTGCGACCTGGTCGTCCTCGGCGCGGAGGCCGACTGCCTGCTCGCCCGCGAACTGGACCGGGAGACGGGTGCGCCGCACGGCCCGCTCGTCCGGCTGGTGGCGGCCAACCGCCACCCCGACCTGGCGCACACCGCCAACCTCGCCCGGCTGGCCGCCCACCCGGGCCTGCGGGTGCGGGTGCTCGGCCGGGTCGAGCCGGACCGGGCCGCCACCCTGCGTCCGCTGGCGGTCGCTCCCGTGCCGGGGGCGTCGGCCACGCTGAAGCTGCCGCCGGAGTGGCAGGGCCACGCGGACCTCGGCTACGACCTGCTGCAGGGCGCCAACTTCCCGTCCGCGGAGGAACTGGCCGCCGACGGGCCGGTGGTCGCCGCGGAGCCCGACCCGCTGGACGGCTCCCCGCTGTGGCGGGTCCGCCGCCAGGTGGAGCTCGCCGTCTCCGGCGGGCGGCGCGCGGTCGCCGAGTCCGCCCGCAGCGGCGGCGCCCGGACGGACGCCGCGGCGCTGCGCCGCACCGGCTTCCGTACCGCCGCGGAGCTCACCACCGCCCTGGCGGAGGAGGCCGACCGGAGGCAGCGCGACGTGTTCGGGCGGCTCGGCGAGGCCAGCGCCGACCGGTACGCGGAGCGCTGGCTCGCCGCCGCCGTCCACCTCACGGGCGCCGAGCGGGAGCTCGTCCGGGCCACCTGGCGCAGCCGCGAAACCGGCTGATCCCCGCCGTGGGGGGGGGGCGGGGCGGGGGGCGCGGGCGGGGGCCCCGACCCGGGTGGCGCCGGCGCGGGCGACGACCGGGTCCGGCGGGGTGATCAGCC